>JAHJSQ010000090.1 GCA_018830325.1 Gammaproteobacteria bacterium | reverse complement strand
CGGAAGCTCCAGCTTCCTGAACAGGTTACCCAAGCTGGAGCTCTCATCGTTATACATAAGTCAAAAATTACCGTTTTCCTCGTTCCCACCGCTCCAGCGTGGGAATGCATACCGATCTTGCCTCGGCTGACAAGGTATGGGGTCCCACGGAGGACCGTGGGAACCAGAAAAAAATTACCCTTTTGCAAGCTTAGCCAATGAGACCTCAACACCATTTATTGTCACTTGACACACTCGGCTATCACTCACCTAGCGCTAGGCGATCCGCGTAGGGTACGCTGCGCGTACCAAAACCGTGCCCTGGCGGTTCGGTTGGCACATGAACATTGCGGGGTTACCATGGTACGCGCAGCGTACCCTACAATTTATGTATAACGATGAGAGCAGGAGCTTGGGTAACAGCATATTTTAGTTTTTGCGACACGCTGCTACCGGACAAAAGAATGCGATTTAAAGCCGAAAATGTGGTCGTGCGAAGTATTGCACCTCTATGCTCCTCGGAGAATATGCGGAATGACAGATTTATTGATAACCGTCGCCCGTACCCAATAAAGCCGCGATGATGTTTTTCTGGATTTCGGATGAGCCCGAGAATAGCCGGCTGGTGAGGGCGTCTTGTATTCGTTCGAGTTGCTGACTACCTTCGAGCAAGCCGCTAGCACCGTAAATATGCGCCGCGTCCAGGCTCGATTGCAGAAAGGCTTCGGCGGCGAATAATTTGGTCTGCGCGCTGGCCAGCGTGATGCGTTGCTTTCGATCTTTCAGGCGCGCGCATTCGTTGACCCAAAGCCGAATCGTATCCAGCCGGGTTTTTATATCGGCAATCTTATGAGCGATCGCCTGATTCTTGCCTAAATGCATGCCGTTGACTCTGCGTTCGCGGCTGAACCGAATCACGCTTTCCAATTGCCGCTCCATCACGCCGCCGATGCCGGCGAAAATAAAGGCCCGCTCCAGCTCCAGCGCCTGCTGAATCATCATGTTGCCGGCGCCGATCTTACCTAGTTGCCGGTCGAGAGGAATCCGGCAATCGTCAAGGCGAACATCGCCCATCGTGGCGTTTTTGCAGCCGGAGACTTGCGGCGAGTCGAGAAAGGCGGCGCCGGGGTCGTCGGTGTGCACGATGAAGGCGGACAATCGAGTGCCGGACCTCGCATAAACGACCAGTAAGTCTGCGATCGGCGTATTGGTGATGAAGCGTTTATGTCCGTTCAATATGAATCCGGCATCGGTCTGCTCCGCAGTCATCGACAACGCGGTGAGGTCGGAGCCGGCCTGGGGTTCGGTAATCGCATGGCCTCCGATACGGTTGCCGTCGAGCAGGTGCTTTAGATAAGCCGCCTGCTGTTCGGCATTTCCGTAGTTCAGCATCGGGAAAACGGCGCCCCACAGATGAGCGTTGATCGATAACAATAAGCCGGGGTCCTGGCAGGCTTTGCCGAGTTGTTCATGGGCTTGCACGAGATCGGTAAACTGATTGCCGTGACCGCCGTGGCTTTGCGGCACGGCGTGTTTCAATAGACCGAAACCGGCGCAATGACGAAAACGCGCCCGTGCGGCTTGGCTTCCGCCGGCGGGGGGTAGATTATCGATATCCATTCAGTGTCGCTCCAGTTGGCGTTGTAAGGTTTGATAATCGGTCTTGCCGTTGTCGAGTAGAGGCAAGGCATCCATCACGCTGAACCGGCACGGCTGCATGTAGGCCGGCAGCGCTTGCTTGACTGTTTTGACAATACCGTTCAATTGGCCGCCGGGATGCAGCACCAGCGCGGCGGCCGGGCGTTGGCCGCTGGCGCTGTCGTCGATGCCGACTACGGCGCAATTGGCGACTTCCGGGCATTGCAGAATCAGTGCTTCGATTTCGGCAGGCTCCACTCGGTAACCGGAACATTTCAGCATGCGGTCGAGGCGGCCGTGATAGCAGTATTCGCCTCGCTCGTTTAACGAGACTTTGTCGCCGGTCCGGTAATAGCCGCCGTCTTCCAGGGCTTCGGTCAGCCGGCCTTGACGCCAATAACCGGACAGATTGTTCACGCTTTTAACCCACAATTCGGAGGTTTCCGCGTCAATCTTCAATTCCGAAGCGCAAGCGGGATGGCCGATCGGTATCGCTTGATCGACGTCGAGACGAGCCCGATCGACCGGCCAATAACAACAGACATTGGTTTCGGTCGGGCCGTAGAGATTGTAAAAATCGGTATCGGGCAGCAGTTCGCAGAGTTTTTTCAATTGAGGCGTCGGAAAAACTTCGCCGGCGAACAATAGCGTAGTTAAATCCGGTAACGGCTGTTCGGTTAATCCGCCCTTTAGCACGATGAAGCCGAGCAAAGACGGTACCGTGTAAAACACGGTGATGCGCTGTTCACGCAGCCAGGCCGTCAGTCGGCTGGGCGATAAGGTTAAGCCGGCCGGCACGAAATTAATGCTAGCGCCGGCGCTCAGACTGCTGAATAGATCGAACACGGATAAGTCGAAATGAAACGGCGCCAACGATGCAATACGGTCGTCGGCGTTGAGCTTGAAAGTGCGCGCCGCCCAATCGGCGAAATTATGCAATGCGCGATGACTCAGCGCGACGCCTTTCGGCGTGCCGGTCGAACCCGAAGTGTACAGAATTGCCGCCAAGGCTTCGGGGTCGGTGGCTGCGGGAGGATAGTACGATTGGGCAGACTCGGGCAGTCGGTCGATATCGAGCCAAAGCGCCGGCGTGTCGAGCCACTCGGGAGGGTTTCCACGGCCGATGATGCAGTGGACGACAGCGTCGTCGACGATGAAGCGCAAGCGTCGAGCCGGATTTTTGATGTCCAGCGGGATGTAGCATGCGCCGCAACGCAGGACGGACAGAATCGCTATGACCGCATCGATACCTCGGTCCAAGGCCAGCGCGATGCGAGCGCCGGGCTCGATCCTCGAGGCTAAATGAGCGGCAAGGCGCTCAGAGTTAAGCATGACTTCGCGGTAACTCAATCGACGTTCGCCTTCAATCAACGCCGGGCGATCCGGTGCGTTTCGGCATTGTAGGTCGAATGATGTCAGTAAGGGCATGATCGAGAATTAAGGAACGAGCATGAAATAACGACGACAACTTTGGAAGGGGGTTCGGTGGCTCGATTGACAGGTGTCGGCGGCAGGGAAAGCCGCCGTCAAGCCTACATGGACGTATTCACGGCGTCCTGTCAAGCGAGTCACCGAACCGCCGCAAAGCCTACTACTTGTAGCAGTTATTTTGTGCATATTCCTAAAACGATTCAATCCGTCTCTCCTAGCAGTTCCGCCAGCATCAGCCGATGCAATGCATCGATAGTTTCGGCATCGGCTATCGGTTCGACATAGTTATAGCTTAAGGTCAAACGATTGCGGAAAATGCAGTTCAGAAAAGCCAGTGACGGCGGCGACGTGACTTGGCAAGCATGAAACACGTCGGTAATTTCGGCGCCGGGAAAACTGTCCGCCGGAAGATCCAGACGGCCGATATCGGAAAACCAAAACGAACTGCGCTCTTGACCGGAGCCGTACGAAAGGCGCAAGACTTTGCCGTATTCGGCCAGCGACAGCCAGCTGCCGGCCCACATCAGCGGCAGAAAGGCATAGTCTTCTTGTTGACGAATCACCTGGGCGTTTTGTTGTTTCAAATGTTCGAACAGTTTTTGTCGGTCCTTGACGATTTCTCGAGGCGCCTGTGCGAATAGTGCGCTGAGATGATTGCCGGTTACCGGCGATAAGGCGCGCTGTTTGCGCAAATTGAAAGCATAAGGCACACAATAAGCCTCGCCCGGACTGTCGGGGCGCCATTTGTCGAGGGCGCGCATCAAACAGCCGATGTAATAAAGACTGGTACCTGTCAAGCCGACCTGTTGCCTGGCCAGTTTGACGATCCGTTCGGTTTGTTCCTCGCTGAGCCTGCGAACCGCGAATTCGAGGCGTTGCGGCGACTGTTCGTGGCGCAGCGGCTGAACGCTGCTGAGTCTATCCAGCCTATCGATATAGCGTTTGCCTTTCAGCAGGAGCGAAATTTTTTGCCACCAGCGGTATTTTCGCAGCTGTTCGAATACCAGCGGACCGGTTTCGGGGTGGCCGAAGCGTTGGCGTTGGTCTGCGTCGGCGGTACACAGATATTTGATGATCAGATCCGCCCCGCGCGCATCGCAAAAAGGATGCAGCCAGCGCATCACAAAAACGTTTTCGGATGGACCGGCCAAGAGATGAAACTCGAGCGGCGCGGCGCTCTCTCGAGGCTGTTTCTCGTTCATGATTCGGTCGACAGTAGCGCGCCGGAATTCCGCTTCATTTGCGCCGATCGGGCAGTGATGCTGAAAAAACAGTTCGGGCGGATCGGAGCGTTTGCACCAATAGAAACGCTTGCCGATTTGCCTCAGGCTGGCACGGGCTACTGGAAAACGTCGGCCAAATTCGTCGATCCGTTGTCGCAATGCGTCGATGTCCGGAGTATTGGCGAGTTCCAGTCCGTAACACGCCAAACTGCCGGCTAAGCCGTCGCGGCGGATTTCTTCATCCATCGCCAACGTGAAACTGTCGGCCGGATTCAGCCTTTCCAAAATAGCGGACTTATCGACGCTCATGAGTTTTTATGCCTTAATATCCAACATTCCAATGCATTAAAGGATTGCACATTGTCCGGTTCGATTTCGGTATCGGGTAGGGTCACACCGAATTCGTTTTCGATGTACATAATCAAGCGCATGATGCCCATGCTGTCCAGGCCCGCTTCGAGCAAATCGTCGTCGTCGCCGAATTGATTCGGCTCGGCGACGAAAACGAGCTCTTGAAAGATAAAGTCGCGCAGTTTCTTTTTCATGACTCAGGTAAGGTATAATTTGTCGTTTAAATGATAGCCGATTAGGGCAGGCATAGTCACGGAAAAGGGCGATACCCTTTGGGATTAGGTACTGAACATCGCGCGGGGCGGGTTATTTAACCATACGCATCAAGCCAGGGGTGTGGCTAAAATTAACTTCCTGATTCGCTTCGAGTTTCGTGTAGAGGCAAATTCATTGAATTCAGGACTTAGGACTTCGAAATAAACTGTGGAAGTTGAGCGTCGGTGGCTTTCCCTCACCTAGCGTTAGGTGAGGGACGACGAAGGCGTCACTCCCACGGCGGGTGATTGATGCACCGTGGGAGCGATCCCCAGATCGCGATTTCGAGGCCGAAAATGTCAAGCTACAATAAATGGCATCGAGGCCACATTGACCAAGCAGCGTTTCCCGGATTGCGCTGCGCTCCATCCGGGAATCTCGGCGCCACGCTATTCCCGTATTACGCTATGCTGCATACGGGCTACATTCTTTAATAGCAACTTAATAGGTTAACAATGGCAATACAGGCGGGTCCGCATGAGAGCTGAAAAAGGCAATATCGTTATTATCGGAGCGGGCCCTGCGGGCAGTATTGCCGCGGCATTGCTCAATAACAAAGGATACCGGACCGTGATCTTGGAGCGGGAGGCTTTCCCGCGCTTCAGCATCGGCGAAAGCCTGCTGCCGCAATGCATGGAATTCATCGAACAGGCCGGCATGCTCGATGCCGTGCGCAATGCCGGTTTTCAATTGAAGGACGGCGCGGCTTTTTTATTTCAAGACAAGCACTGCGAATTCTGGTTCGCCGACAAATTCACATCCGGTTTCGATTCGACCTATCAAGTGCAACGCGACCGCTTCGATGCGTTGCTAGCTGCGGAGGCGCAACGTATGGGCGTGGACATACGCTGGCGTCAGGAAGTCGTCGAGGCCGACTTTAGCGGCGAGCAACCGTTGTTGACGGTCAAGGATAGGGACAGCGGAGACAGCTACCGCATGGCCGCCGACTTCGTGCTCGATGCCAGCGGTTTCGGACGGGTGTTGCCGCGTTTGTTGGATTTGGAAAAGCCGTCCGGGTTTCCGGTGCGGCAAGCGGTGTTCACGCATATCGAAGACAGGATCGACGATCCGCGCTACGATCGCAACAAAATTCGCATCATCGTGCATCCCGAATTAACCGATGTCTGGTATTGGCTGATTCCGTTCAGCAACGGACATTGCAGTCTCGGCGTGGTCGGCGAAGCGAAGATTCTCAAAGTTCCGCAGCGCGAGCCGCAAGCGGTGCTGAAGCAATTCGTCGACGCCGAACCGGGCTTGTCGGCGCTGCTGCATAATGCCGTGTTCGATACGCCGGTCAACAGCATCGGCGGTTACAGCGCCAACGTCAAAAGCCTTTACGGCAAAGGCTACGCGCTATTGGGCAATGCCGGCGAGTTTCTCGATCCGGTTTTTTCCTCGGGCGTCACGATCGCAATGAAATCGGCGAGTCTCGCCGCCGAGGTATTGGACCGGCAGCTCGGCGGCATCGCGGTCGATTGGCAGCAGGAATTTGCCGAACCCTTGCAAAAAGGCGTCGATACCTTCCGCACCTTCGTCAGCTCATGGTATGACGGCGGCTTGCAGGATGTGGTGCTTTATCAACAACAACAGCCCAATATCAAAGCAATGATTTGTTCGATTCTGGCCGGCTATGTTTGGGATGAAAACAATCCGTATGTCAAAAACTCAGGCCCCCGGTTGAAGACCCTGGTCGAATTGTGCCGCGAGCCTTGAGAAAATGACCTTATATCTCAATGATCTCGGTATCCTATCGGCGGCCGGTAGCAATGGTTCCGAAATGTTGTCGAGACTGCTGACGGGAGACCGTTCCGGCTTGATCAAGACCGATGAATACTCGCCGGGTAAGCCGTTTTATGTCGGTGAGATTCGTGCCGAACTGCCCGAAATCGAAAAACGATACAGCGTTTACGATTGCAAAAACAATCGCTTGTTACTCGCGGCCTTGAGCCAAATTCAGGTGGGCGTCGACCGCATCAAACGGAAATACCGCGCGGATCGCATCGGCGTGGTGATCGGCACCAGTACTTCCGGTGTCAGAAATACCGAGCTGGCGATTGCCGCAGTTGCCGGCGGTCTCGAAAAACCGCCCGGATTTCATTACAAGCAACAGCAATTGGCTGGCGGAGCTGATTTTTTGGCGCATCGACTCGATTTGAAAGGACCAGCCTATTCGGTATCGACGGCCTGCTCTTCCAGCGGCCGGGCTTTCGCTTCGGCTCGAAGATTGATCGAGTTGGATATTTGCGATGCCGTCATCGTCGGCGGCGCGGATAGTCTGTGCCGCTTCACCGTGAACGGTTTCGCGGCCTTGGAATCGGTATCGGCGGGCTTGTGCAAGCCTTTCGGCAAGCACCGGGACGGCATCAATTTATCGGAAGCCGCAGCCTTGTTCGTCTTGAGCCGGGATGAAGGTCCCGTCAGGCTCGCAGGAATCGGTGCCAGCAGCGACGCCTATCATTTTTCCGCGCCCGACCCCGGCGGCGGGGCCGTGGTCAAAGCAATGCAAACGGCATTGAACGAGGCTGGGATGAGGCCTAAGCAAATAGATTATATTAATCTACATGGAACGGCCACGCCGTTGAACGATGCAATGGAAAGCGCGGCGGTTGCTGAAGTTTTCGGCCGTTCGGTCGCGGCTAGCTCGACCAAAGGCATGACTGGACACGCCTTGGGCGCGGCCGGCGCACTCGAGCTGGGTCTGTGTTGGCTGCTGCTGAATAGCGATGATGAAGGGGGTTCGTTGCCGCCGAATAGCAATGACGACGAATTCGATGAGGCCTTGCCGGCATTGAATCTGGTCAAGACCGGTCAACGGCTGGGCAAGCGCATCGAACATTGCCAGAGCAATTCCTTCGCCTTCGGCGGTAATAACATTTCGATCGTCGCGTCGCGCGTATGATCGCGTATTCGATAGAACAATTATTGCCGCATGCCGGCAAGATGATGTTGTTGGATTGTGTGCTAACCTACGATGACGAGTCGATGACCGCGCAAGTAACCGTGCGAGGCGACGGTCTGTTCGGCAATGATACTGGCGTTCCGGCTTGGTTGGGTATCGAATACATGGCGCAAACGGTTGCTGCGCATGGCGGCTTGATGTGCCGCTTGGCGGGCAAACCGCTCAATCCCGGCTTTTTATTAGGTACGCGGCGTTATCATTGCAATGTGAGCCGGCTTGCTGCCGGGGCAGTGCTGACCGTGACGGTCAAGCGCCTCATACAGGATCAAGGCTTGGGCGTTTTCGATTGCCGCGTGGACGGCGACGGCGTGGAAATTTCGGCTAAACTGAGTGTTTATCAACCCGATACGGCAATCAATCGGGTCATCACAAACTAAGTAATTGTTTCAAAATAATTACCCGGTTTTATCGACTAGTATCAGGTAACGCTTCCAGAAGACGCCGTGAATATATCCCTATAGGCTTGGGCGCGGCGTCCATGCCGCGCACACTTCTTCCAGCGTTACCTGATACTAGCCAAATCGGGAAATAAATTTTGGACACTTACTAAAGAAACAGCATGAATGAAACAGTTTTAGTGACGGGCTCAAGCCGGGGCATCGGCAAGGCAATCGCGTTGTATCTGGCGCGTAAGGGCTACGATGTGGTCGTGCATTGCCGCAGCCGCCGAAGCGAGGCCGAGCAAGTCGCTCAGGAAATCGAGGGAATCGGCCGCACGGCGCGTATTTTGCAATTCGATCTGGCGGACCGCAAGCAATGCAGTGCGGCGATCGAGCAAGATATCGACGAACACGGCGCTTATTACGGCGTGGTCTGCAATGCCGGCGTGAACGCTGACAACGCTTTTCCGGCCTTGACCGGCGAGGAATGGGACAGCGTCATACATACCAATCTGGACGGTTTTTATAATGTCTTGAACCCGCTGATCATGCCGATGATCCGGCGGCGCAAGCCAGGCCGCATCGTGACATTATCGTCCGTTTCGGGGCTGATCGGCAATCGCGGTCAGGTCAATTACAGTGCCGCGAAGGCCGGCATCATCGGCGCGACCAAGGCGTTGGCATTGGAACTTGCCAAACGCAATATCACGGTTAATTGCGTCGCGCCGGGCTTGATCGATACCGAAATGCTCGACGAGTTGCCGCTCGAGGAAATCAAAAAAATGATCCCGATGCGCCGGGTCGGCTCGGCCGATGAAGTCGCGGCCATGGTCGGTTTTTTATTGTCCGAGGAAGCTGCGTATATCACTCGGCAGGTGATTTCGGTCAACGGAGGGCTATGCTGATGAAACGCGTCGTGGTAACGGGCATGGCCGCGATCACGCCGATCGGCAACGATTGGACGACGGTAGCCGATAATCTGAAAGCGCAAAAGACCGGCATTCGACGGATGGACGACTGGGATAAATACAACGGCTTGAACACCCGGCTCGGCGGCCCGGTCGATTTCGTGCGGCCCGCGCATTATTCGCGCAAACAAGTGCGGGGCATGGGCCGGGTCGCGATGCTGGCGACCTATGCCACCGAACTGGCTTTGCAGGATGCCGGATTATTGGATGACCCGGTTTTGAAAAGCGGTCGCACCGGCGTTTCTTACGGCAGTTCGTCCGGTAGTTTCGACGGCTTGATCGACTTTACCAAGATGTTGCTGAATTTCGACAAGGGCGGCTTGAACGCGACATCCTATATCCGCATGATGGGACATACTTGTCCTGTTAATATTAGTCTGCATTTCGGCGTCAACGGCCGCATCATTCCAACTTCGAGTGCCTGTACATCGAGCAGCCAGGGCATCGGTTATGCCTACGAAGCGATCAAACATGGCCAGCAGACCGTGATGATCGCCGGTGGCAGCGACGAATTGTCTGCCTCGCAAGCGGCGGTATTCGATACCTTGTTCGCGACCAGTCTGCGCAACGACGAACCGAATAAGTCGCCCCGCCCGTTCGACCGAGATCGCGACGGCCTGGTCATCGGCGAAGGCGGCGGCACCTTCATTCTGGAAGAGCGCGAGCATGCTTTGAGCCGGGGGGCGACGATCCATGCCGAGATCGTCGGCTTCGGCACCAATTGCGACGGTCTTCATGTCACGCAACCGGACAGCGCCAGCATGCAGGTCGCTATGCAATTGGCACTGCAAGATTCGGGTCTGAATCCTGCGGCAATCGGCTATGTCAGCGCGCACGGCACCGCGACCGAGTTGGGCGACATCGCTGAGAGTCATGCCACGGCGGCCGTATTGGGCAACAAGATTCCGATCAGCTCGATGAAAAGTTATACCGGCCACACGCTCGGCGCTTGCGGCTCGATCGAAGCCTGGGTAGCGGTGCGAATGATGAATGAAGGCTGGTTTCATCCGACCGCAAATCTGGATGCTGTCGATCCCAGATGTGCGGAACTCGATTATATTCAAGGGTCTGTGCGTAGGCTCGAATGCGACTATTTGATGAGTAATAACTTCGCCTTCGGCGGCATCAATACTTCATTGATTTTCAAGCGGGTTTGAGTAGCCGGATATGGCGAAAATCATTACCGTGACCGTCAATACGGCGATCGATTTATTGCTCGAGGTCGAAAGTTTTGTGCCGGGCGAAACGCTGTCGGCCGAACGTGCCGAGGAATTCGCCAGCGGCAAAGGCATCAATGTCGCAAAGGCCATCGAGTCTCTGGGGCATGCCGTTTTGTGTTTGGGCTTTGCGGGAGCGCGCTCGATCGATGCATTTCATGCCTTGCAAACCGAACGGTTTAACACCGATTTGACCAAGGTTTCCGGCAAGACGCGCACCAACATTACCTTGCATGATTCGGCGAGCGGCCGGGAAACCCATATTCGAACCGCAGGGTTTCGCGTGACGCATGACGATTGCCGCCGCTTGTGCGAAAACGTCGAGTCTCATGCCGTGCCCGGCGCTATCGTGATTATTTCCGGCAGTTTGCCGCCTGGCGCGCCGGACGATTTCTATCGACATCTCATCGAAGTCTGCCGCGAACGTGGGGTGACGACCTTTTTGGATGCCAGCGGCCCCGGCTTGAGTCGCGGCATCGAAGCCAAGCCTGATGTGATCAAACCGAATCAACAAGAGCTCGAAGCCTTGCTCGGCAAGCCCTTGCCGGACGAACGCAGTATCGCCGAGGCTGCGAGGGAACTGGTCGGTCAAGGCATTCAACGGGTTTATGTCTCGCGAGGCGAGCACGGCTGCATTGCCGCCTACGAGAACATGACGATATCGGCTTATTTGAATACAGCACCGGAACAAATCGTCAGTCGCGTCGGCTGCGGCGATGCTCTGGTAGCCGGTTTGGCGGTCGCGGCGTGGCGCGGGTTGGATGCGGAGGCCGCGTTGAAACTGGGCGTGGCTTGCGGTACGGCCAATTTATTCTCTAAGGAGCCGGGACGGTTCGATAGCGGATTGTTAGTAGACATCGGCGGCCATGTGATATTAGAGCCGATTCATTGAAGAATAGGGTCGATTTGAATAGGACTTGTTTGACGGTTGGAAGACAGGTTGATATATTCCGAGATAATCAATTGATGGTGAGGAGTCGCGATGACGGCTATTCTGAAGGCATACAATCCGGAAATTCAAGACGAATTCGATTTTTGGCGCAGGATCGGGATGCCGGCGCGGGGCGCTAAGCTTCATGATGCCTTGCATAAAGGCCTGTCGTTTAGCGTGTACGGCAAACTCGCCGATCTTACCGGTCTCGAAAAAAAAGAACTCGCTAAATACGCGCTGATTGCACCCGCGACGCTGCAACGGCGCGCAAAGGCCGGGCGTTTCAACCAGCAAGAGAGTGACCGTCTTTATAGATTGGCCGAACTGCTCAAGGCGACCGTCGATTTATTCGAAGGCGATCTGGATGCGGCGCGCGAGTGGCTTAATAAACCTGCGCTCGGTTTGGGCGGGCGGCGGCCGATCGACATGTTGGCCACGACCGCCGAAACCGAGGCGGTTTTGCATTTGATCGGCCGACTCGAACATGGAGTGGTGATTTGAGCGGCATTAAAGCCTATCGAATCGTCAAACAAAAATGGATCGACAGCGCTTTCGACGGCGAGGGCGCCAAACGTTACGGCGGACGCTGGAACAGTCGCGGCAAGTCCTGCGTCTATCTGGCAGGCTCCGAATCGCTCGCGATATTGGAAATACTGGTTCATCTCGACAAACAGCAATTTTTGACGCATTACGCATTGTTCGAACTGCACTTACCGAAACAAGATGTCGTCTATCTCGACGCCGAAAAATTGCCGGCCTGTTGGCGCGACGAACCGGCGCCGCCGGAAACCGCCGCAATCGGCGACGCCTGGTTGTTCGAAGGCTCCGAATTGGCCTTGGCGGTGCCGAGCGTCATCTTACCCCGTGAATGGAATTTTATCGTCAATCCCAAACACCCGGCTTTCGCAGGTGTCGTTAAACGAGCGCGCCGCCTCGATTTCGAACCCGACAAGCGTCTTTTCCCAAGCTGATTCTTCAAAAGCGCTCATTCGGACAGCGAGTAGCCCGGATGGAGCTCGCGGAATCCGGGGAGAAAGCGGCTCGAGTTATTCCGAAATCCACTACGTTTCATCCAGGCTGCTCGCTACTCCCTTTTGATTGAAAAACGTCTAAGAATAAATGGTATGGGATGTGTCTATCGACGACCGCCGTGAACCTGTCCATGGGGGCTTGACGGCAGCGTTCCCTGCTGCCGACATCCTCGCTAGCCTCAGCCCATACTCTTCATACAGTTAATTATTTTTTGAGTATAAAGGGAGTAATTTGATAGCAATGTTTACCAGAGAATTGACATGAACAACAAAAACCGATTTTTATCGCCCGAAGATGCTGAAGTCATAAAAAATCAGCCGTTCAGCGATACCCTGCCCGGCACCCTGCTGAAGGATTTTCAGGCGCTGTTGGATTTCATTGGTGACGACGGTATCGATGCGACCAAGACGACTCACCATATCGGCATGAAATACTTGTTTGAACTCAATGAACGGATGACGCGGCCTGTCGAAACCGAATTGAAGCGGCCTCAACAAAAGACGTTTCCCGTCATCCATGGATTGTATTTATTGTTGCGCACGTCCGGTTTGGGACGCTTGGTCGCACAAAAGAGTAAAACCCTAATCGTGCTCGATCAGGACATATTGACTTCTTGGCGGAGTCTTAATACCAAGGAACGCTATTTTTCATTGTTGTTTTTTTGGGTTTCACGCGGTGAGGAAGAAGTACTCGGCGAACGATCAGGAATCTATGGTTCGAGTTTTTTGAATGCCGTTTATATTTATCGGACAGCTAGTCAAGGAGGCAACTCCTCGATTGTGACTGAATGTCGTTATTATGGACCCCATAATATCGCACTGTTGGCTTTGTTCGGTTTTATTGAGGCCGTGCCGAAAAAATCGAATAAGAGTGTCGATACGGCAGACATGCAAGTTGTTTTCTCTTCGTTTGGCAAAGTAATGCTCACTTATCTTGGCGATGCTGTCTCTCGCTTCATGAATGAAACTGGAAATTATTTATCGGATGAATTGTACGATTTTTGCGCTAAGGATTTGAAACCGCTGGTTCCGGATTGGCAAAACCGTTTATTGATAAAAGAACGAGAGGTCTTGACGGAAGGCTATTCGGTGATCGCAGTCAAGGTGCGTGACGCGGTGCGAAAACTGGCTGTTCCTCACGATACGTTTCTCGACGACTTGGCTTCAAGCATTCTGGATGCGTTCAATTTCGATGATGATCACTTGTATGAATTTGTTTACAAGAACGATATAGGGTTAATAGAGAGAGTCGCACATTCTTTTGCCGATGACGGCGATTATTGGGCCGATGATATGACACTAGGAGAAATGCCGATACACGAAGGTATGACCTTTGTTTTTCATTACGATTTCGGCGATGATTGGCGGTTTCAGTGTCAGGTCGAAGCGCTTGTCAAGGAGGAAGGAAAATATACGGAACCGAAAGTCATCGAGAAAAAGGGTAGAGCGCCGAAGCAGTATTACTATTAAAAAATTTAGCTTAATCAGCCAGTTGCTCTAGCCAAAGTTTTATACCCGTCGAGATGTAAATATTCAGTCCCCTCTTTGCAAAAGAGGGGTTAGTGGAGATTTTTTAAATAATTCTCCCTCAATCCCTCTTTTTCAAAGGTGAGGAACAGTTTTACGCATGAATTGCGGTAAGTTGCTAACGGGGTGAGAATACTTACGTCGAGATACCAGTTTAAGCGCCATGTAAGGCTAATTATTTTTTCCTGCATTAGAGCCTAGATCCCGCCAGTCGTTGCCTTTTGTGCATCGTCGATCTGTTTCTGATCGAATTGTTCAACTCGATTTCTGCCGTTTTGTTTAGCTAGATATAACGCCTTGTCGGCAAAATCGAGCAAACGGGCTGAGCTTAGCGTATCTTTTGGAATGACCGTGGCAACTCCCAGGCTCAATGTCACATAATGAGACACGGGCGAATTCGGGTGTCTTAATCGTCTTTTTTCGACGGCGACTCTCAGCTTCTCGGCCAACGATAGGCTTTGCTCTGCATTACAAACCGTAACCACACAAAACTCTTCACCGCCGTAACGGCAAACGAAATCGTCCGAGCGCTTGGAAAACAGTTTAAGGACTTTGGCTAATTCGATCAGGCATTGGTCGCCTGCAGGATGCCCTTCGGCATCGTTATAATTCTTGAAATAATCGATATCGAGCATGATTATCGATAAGGGATATTGATGACGCAATGCACGTTGCCATTCTTTTTGCACATACTGGTCGTAATAGCGTCGGTTCGGCAAACCGGTCAACGAATCGATATAAGCCAGGTGTAATTTGGATTTTGCTCGAATCAGCTGTTTTCTGGTGCGTCGCTCGGTGTAGTGAAAAACGATCAACAGCATAACGCCGAGTGAAGCGATTACGGCATGTAGCAGATAGATATGGCTTAATTGGTTTTCGACATAAGGGATAATCTTGGCTTTGGGAATGCTGACGCTGATGCCGCCCCGGATGTCGCCGATTTGATAATTCCGATGACAGCGCAAACAAGAATCGGTAATTTTCAGCGGTTCCATGTAGCGGTAAAACGGCTCGTCATGCAAGGTTGCGATATCCATAACAACGGATTCGCCTTCTTCAAATGCCAATAGCGCATTCGTTTCCCAGTCGTCCGCCTTATTGTCCGGGCGTTTCGGATGAAGGCTGGTTATATGGAATTGAATGCCGGATTTATCGTGTTCCAGTTCAGCCAATTGACGCGTCATATAAGCTGGGTTGATCAGCGTTAGCTGACGCCCGTCGAGAGTAACGATATCGCGTTCGGGAATATCCAGGTAAGGATTGGATGGGGTTTCTTCGGTAACCGTTACGTAGACGCCACCATGTTGCGCATTCCAATGCCGCATCGTGACGATGTGTTGAAAAAACAGCTTGCCTTGCGAGAAAGCGATTTTTTTGGCGGTATCTTGAGCATTATAGACTTGAAGCAATAGCGAAATACTGTTAAGTCCCAACCACAGCAACACAAAAAAAATAAAAAACCTCGTTTTCATGCAAAACCAACATCAACAACTATGGCGGAATATGATAACCGAGCGTACGGTTTTCGGTTGAAAAAATAGAGCGCGGAGTTATTGAATTGAGTTATACCCCGTAGATCAAAATTCGGCGCCGGGGTGACCGTCAAAGGACGCCGTGAACCCAGCACCTAAATTATCTAAGACAATTAACCATAGCCAATGGGCTATGGAATTTAGGTGCTGGGTGAATACGTCCATGTAGGCTCTATGCCAGCATCCGTGCTGGCAAAGCCTTTGTCGATCACCCCGGTGCCTCCTTAAGCATCGCCGAAATTTTAAGTGCGAAAGGTATAAATCCAGGGCCGATGCTGCAATAGAGCATGCAGAGTCAACGCATTGAATGGTGCGGCGCACTTGGCATCATTGTTGAAATAAACGTGCACGGTTCGGCCTTGTTGTAAGTGTTCGGCAATCGTTTTCGCCCATTGCGCCAATTCGCCATGACTATAGCTGGAGACATAGGTTTCGGGGTGGCCGTGTAAACGGATGTAAACGTGATTGCCGGCCGCATGTTTCCATAGCGGCCAGGAAGCCGAATCGGAGAGGCAAGAAGCGACGCCGGAAGCGGATAAAATCTCAGCGGTCTCGTCGTCGAACCAGGATTCGTGTCTGAATTCGATGACATGATCGACTTCCGGCCATTGTTTCAATGCCTCGATGAAACCTTTCAATCGGTCGAGGTCCTTTTTTAACGACTGAGGCAATTGCCAAAGTATGGCCGACAGTTTATCGGCCAGCGGCAAGGCATGCTGTTTCTCGATCAAGACAGAATCCTTGGGATCTTTGAGTTTTTTATTATGCGTCAGATAACGGTTTGCTTTCAATGCGAACCTGAACGAATCCGGTGTTTCGGCATGCCATTTTTCGAATGTCGACGCTTTTTGCAGCCGATAAAAGGTGCCGTTGATTTCGACGGCATTTAATCGTTCGGCATAAAACCTGAGCCAAGCTTTTTGTGTTGTCTTTTGATAGAAACAGTCGCGCCAATGCCGGTAACTCCAACCGCTGGTGCCGATATAAAGCTCGGTCACGTTAGCCCTTGATGCAAATGACCGGTTCCAAACGCGCGACTTTATTGGCAAGATCTGCTTTGTCGGCGGCATCGACGACCGCACTAACGTCTTTGTAAGCGGCCGGCGCTTCTTCGGCAACTCCGCGTAGGGAGGGGCTTCGAATGATGATGCCTTGTTCGGCCAATTGATCGACCAACGTTCTACCCTGCCACTGTTTCGTGGCTTGGCGGCGGCTCATCGCGCGTCCCGCACCGTGACAGGCCGAACTGAACGAGCGCTGCTCGGCCTGTTTCGTGCCGCACAAAATGTAAGAACTAGTGCCCATCGAGCCGCCTATCAAGACCGGTTGTCCGACAGCCCGGTATGCGTCCGGCAAGTCGGCATGGCCGGGTCCGAAGGCTCGTGTCGCGCCTTTGCGATGGACGAAGACTGTCTGTGCCACACCTCCGACGATATGGCGTTCTTCTTTGCAGGTATTATGCGAGACATCGTAGAGCAGGTCGATTGAAATGTCCGGAAAAATTTCGTTCATCGCTTGGCGCGTCAAATGCGTGATGATTTGCCGGTTCGCGAGTGCGCAATTGATGCCGGCGCGCATCGCGCCGAGATAGCGTTTGCCGAGCGGTGAATTTAGCGGCGCGCAAGCTAGTTCGCGGTCGGGAAGGTTAATATGGTATTGAGAGGTCGCGAGCGCCATGTCCTTCAGAAACTCGGTGCCGATTTGATGACCCAGTCCACGGGAACCGCAATGAATGCTGATCACGATCGCATCGATCTCGAGCAGGTAGGTTTTAGCGATAGCGGCATCGTAAATCTCCGCGACGCGCTGCACTTCGAGATAATGATTGCCGGAGCCGAGCGTGCCCATTTCGTCTTTTTGCCGTTCGCGGGCTCGCGGAGATACATCGCTCGGTTCGGCACCGTCGACGCAGCCGCGTTCCTCGATGAATTCGAGATCGCGCGCTTCGCCGAAACCTTGTTTGACGGCCCATTGCGCGCCGCCGGACAGCATCGCGCGCATTTCGTCGTGATTCAAATGAATGCGGCCGCGGCTGCCGACCCCGGCCGGCACGGTGCGGTAGAGTGCGTCGGCTAGGTCTTTTTTGACGCCTTGCAAGTCGTTCATCGTCAGACCGGTATGCAGCGTGCGTACGCCGCAAGAAATATCGAAGCCGACACCACCGGCAGAAACCACGCCGCCTTGATCCGCATCGAACGCGGCGACGCCGCCGATCGGGAAGCCGTAGCCCCAATGCGCGTCGGGCATCGCATAGGCCGCCTCGACGATGCCGGGCAGCTTCGCAACGTTACAGATTTGTTCATGGACTTTTTGGTCCATCGTCTGAATCAGCGATGCATCGGCGTAGATCAGCGCCGGAACGCGCATCACGCCCTTAGCGGGAATCTCCCAGCAGGTTTCATCGCGTTGAATGAATTGTTTGACGTCCATCGGCTTTACCATTTATGTAGAATGTGTAGGCACATTGCCGAATTCATACATCCACCACGCATTGCGCAAGCCAAAGCCCGTCTTCGGTTTGACGCACGGCAAGTTCGGTCAAGGTCGCGCCTTTGATTTCGACGGCGGGTTGGTGTTTGACGGGGTCTGCCGGTTCGCCGGAAGCGGTCGCGATCAGCGAGTTGTCGTTTATCACGACCTGAAACCGTTTGAACAATAAGCCTTTGACAGCCATCAGATAAATCAATTCATTGATCCAATCCAGAAATAAAAATTCGATATCGTCGGCTTGACAAGATACTTCGACCGATTGATGTTCTAGAATTAAGTCGGGATCGCAGATGACCGATGTCATCGCCAGCGCGGCTTGCTCGAAAGCTTCGGCGAGTGTCGGCGCAATACCTCGAATACCAATATCGGCCTTGTGTTCGAAATGTTCCCAATGGGGAATTTGAGCGTTATCGGTCACGATAAGTCTCCCGGCTGAGGATTATTTTGTGAACAATGTCGCAAGATTATGGACATTACGTCAAGATAGTATTCAAATTAAGTTGCTGAATAAATTTATACGCTTGTCATAATGCTAAAGTGAAGTGTTTTTTGAGAAGGGGTTGATTAAGATTCAAAATATATTAGACATCTCTAATATACGGACCTATAATCCGAATCAAACAGGACCGAGAAATCGGGATGATGAACGGTCCGTCGGCTAATCATGCAGGCTTTTCAAAGGCTTGCGCTATTTTGCTCGCTGCAGTCATGTCTTGTCGGGAACGACGCGGACATCTTGCGATTTTTACAGCAGATGAGGGCTTATGAGCACAACAACGCAACATCACCGTATTGTCGTCGCCGGCGGCGGCCCTGGCGGATTGTCGATCGCGGCGCGGCTGGCGGCGCATGGCCTCGAGGTCGCATTGATCGAACCGTCTTTGCGGCACGTTTATCAACCTTTCTGGACCTTAGCAGGAGCCGGCATCGTCGATCACGAATTATCGATTCGGCCGATGGCGGATATGATTCCTGGCGGGGTCAAATGGCTGAAGACCTCGGTGACGGGAGTTCAACCGGAACTTAATCAATTACAAACCGAAGACGGGCAGACGCTCTCTTATGATTTCCTGGTCGTCGCGCTAGGACTTCAGATCGATTGGCATAAAATCCCGGGGTTGCCCGAGCGCTTGGGGCAACAGGGCGTCTGCAGTATCTACGATTTTTCAGGCTCCGAGCAGACTTGGGAATTGATCCGTAATTTCAAGGGCGGCCATGCTGTTTTCACGTTTCCGCCGCCGCCGATCAAATGTGCCGGCGCGCCGCAAAAAATACTGTATCTGGCCGAAGAATATTTCCGTAAGGCCGATGTTCGAGACACAACCCAAGTCAGCTATTTTTGCGCGACGCCGACGATCTTCAGCGTCAAGAAATACGCCGATGCATTGATGCGGCAATGCGTCGAACCGCGAGGCATCGAAGCGCATTTTAATTGGCGTCTGAAATCGATCGATGCCGACAATTGCCAGGCGCTGTTCGAAAATAGCGAAAGCGGAGAGGAAAAAAGGGTCGATTACGATTTGTTGCATGTCGTGCCGCCGATGAGCGCTCCCGATGTAATTAAGAACAGCGAGCTCTCGAACGCCGAGGGCTGGGTCGACGTCGATAAGGCCACGTTGCGGCACAAGCGTTTCGATAATGTATTCGCGATCGGCGATTGCGCGGGTCTGCCGACTTCGAAAACCGCCGCGGCGATTCGCTCGCAATCGCCGGTGCTGGCCGCGAACTTGCTGGCCGCCGTCAGAGGACAAGCGCCGACGGCGACTTATGACGGCTACACCGCCTGCCCGTTAGTAACCGGCTACGGTAAAGCGATACTGGCCGAGTTCGATTATGAATTACAGCCTCAAGAAACTTTTCCGTTCGATCAAAGCAAGGAAAGCCTACTGCTGTATTTGTTGAAACGCTTCGTGCTGCCACAGTTGTATTGGCGGGCTTTGATCAAGGGACGCAGGTGGCCCTGGTCGAAAGTCGGTACTTAGGAGGTGAGCATGAAAATCTCGTTGACACGTCAATTGGCAAGCGTGCTTGCCGTCAAGTTTTTGTTGCTGTGGGGCTTGTGGTTTGCATTTTTCCGTACCGAACCCCGCCCGCAAGACCGCTCCGATTTGGCGGCTCGTCTTTACGGCGAGCGGCCATCGTCCGATTTTTCTAGTTCCGAAGGGGAGAAATAAGCCATGTTTACCGGTGAAGAGGTTGTAAATCTGTCGCGTCTGCAGTTCGGGTTGACGGCCATGTATCATTTTTTATTCGTGCCGCTCACGTTGGGCTTGAGTTTCATCATCGCGATCATGGAATCAGTCTATGTGATGACGCATAAGGAAGTTTATAAGGACATGGCCAAATTCTGGGGCAAGTTGTTCGGCATCAATTTCGCGATGGGCGTGACGACCGGACTGACGCTAGAATTCCAGTTCGGCACCAACTGGGCCTATTACTCGCACTATGTCGGCGACATCTTCGGCGCGATCCTCGCGAGTGAGGGCCTGATGGCGTTTTTCCTCGAATCGACGTTGGTCGGCCTGTTCTTCTTCGGCTGGAACCGCCTGACCAAAGTTCAGCATTTGACCGTGACTTGGCTGATGGCGTTCGGTACCAACTTGTCGGCGCTGTGGATCTTGATTGCGAACGGCTGGATGCAATACCCGGTCGGCGCCGAATTCAATTACGAAACCTTACGCATGGAATTGACCAGTTTCTCCGACGTGTTCTTCAACCCAGTCGCACAGGTCAAATTCGTGCATACCGTCGCGGCCGGTTACGTGACCGGCTCTATGTTTGTGCTTGGTATCAGCGCTTGGTATATGCGTAAGCGGCGCGATTTAGGTTTTGCACGCCGTTCTTTCGCGGTTGCGACGTCATTCGGCCTGGCATCGGTTCTGTCGGTGATCGTGCTCGGCGATGAAAGCGGCTACAGCGCCGGCGAGACGCAAAAGGTCAAATTGGCTGCAGTCGAGGCGGAATGGGAAACGCACGAAGCGCCCGCGGGCTTTACCGTGATTGGTTTTCCGGATCAAGAAGCTGAAGAAACACACTTCGCCGTCAAAATTCCTTATGTGCTCGGCTTGATTGCCACGCGTTCGGTCGATGAAGAAGTCAAAGGCTTGACTGAGTTGCGCACCGAAAACATCGACAAGATTCGCAACGGCATGATCGCCTACCGCGAATTGGAAAAAATGCGTGGCGGCGATCAAACCCCGGAAACGCGTGCATTGTTCGAAGAGCATAAAAACAATCTCGGTCATGCCTTATTGCTGAAACGTTATATCGACGATGTCAGTCAGGCCGACGAGGCGATGATTCAGCAGGCCGCGAAAGACAGTTTGCCGAGAGTCGCTCCGTTGTTTTGGGCATTCCGCGTAATGGTTGCAAGCGGCTTTTTGATGCTGTTTATCTTTGCTGCATCGTTTTATTACTGCGCGACGAGACGCGCCGGACAGCAGATTTGGTTGTTGCGCATGGCGACCTGGAGTATCCCGCTGCCGTGGATAGCTTCGGAAATGGGTTGGTTCGTCGCCGAAAACGGCCGGCAACCGTGGACGATCAGCGGCGTGTTGCCGACCTTCCTGAGCGCTTCCGAAATCAGCCCAAGCGACGTATATTTAAGCCTGATAGGATTCGCGGTGTTCTATACCGCATTGCTGGTCGTCGAGTTGTTTTTGATGTTTAAATTCATTCGCTTAGGACCCAGCAGCCTGCATACCGGTAAATATCATTTCGAATCGGCCGAAACGCCGGCAACCGCGCACTGAGGAGATAGTTATGTTCGATTATGAAACGTTAAGAGTCATTTGGTGGCTGTTCATGGGGGTGCTGATTTGCGGTTTTATTTTAAGCGGTGGGTTTGATCTAGGTGTCGGCATTTTATTACCGTTTTTCGGGCGCGACGACATGCAGCGCCGCGTGATGCTGAACACGATCGGGCCGACCTGGGAAGGTAATCAGGTGTGGCTGGTCACGTTGGGTGGTGCGATGTTTGCAGTGTGGCCGCTGGTCTACGCGACGCTGTTTTCGGGGCTTTATCTGGCAATGATTTTGGTGTTGTTCACGCTGTTTCTGAGGCCGCCGGCATTCGATTATCGCGGCAAGCTGGAATCGCCCAAATGGCGTTCGACCTGGGATTGGGTGTTGTTTACCGGCAGCGCGGTACCGACCCTATTGCTCGGTGTGTTGGTCGGCAATCTGATACGCGGTGTGCCGTTTCATTTGAATCATGAACTGCGCTCTTTTTACGATGGCAGTTTTTTCGACTTGCTCAATCCGTTCTCTTTATTGTGCGGCGTGCTGGCGGTATTGTTGTTGATGCTGCATGGCGCAATTTATCTGCAATGGCGTACCGAGGGTGAGCTTTATTTCCGCGCCCGGGCCTTTATATCGAAGTTCGGCGTCATTATTTTAGGCGCGTTGACCTTGCTCGCGATTTGGGTATTGTTGAGCATGGAGGTCTATCGCTTGCCAAATGACGCCTTATTCAATGCCGCATCCAATCCGTTGGCAAAAACGGTTGAAAAACAAAGCGGCGGCTGGCTTGCGCATTTTTTCCTGCATCCGTGGATGCTGTTCGCACCTATCATGGCCTATGCCGGTTTGTGGACCGCTTATCTTCTTGCCCGTGAACATACCTGCAGAGCGGCCTTTATCTCCAGTTGTTTAGGCTTGATTGGTGTTTTATTCACAGTCGGATTCGGCATGTTTCCTTTTTTGTTGATATCCAGCACGGACCCCGGAAGCAGTTTGACCATTTGGGACGCCAGCGCAAGCCATTTGACGCTGAAAATCACATTTTGGATTACGATCGTATTTCTGCCTATTGTGCTGATGTACACGCGCTGGGCTTACAAAGTGATGTGGGGACCGGTGACCGAGAAAATGATTAGCGAAGATAAGCATGGTTGGTATTGAATGAAGGTTAAAGGTGCAAGATGAAAGATGAAAGATGAAAGGCGCCTCTGTCGTGGGGGGCCGTAATGTGCGATTTAAGCCAGAGCAGGCGATCATAAACCCCTATCGAGTAGATTGTACTGGGGAGTCATTATTGACCATTCCCTTAAATGTGGCGCGCATCGGATGTGACAAATAGACGGTGCGCGCTTTAAAAACCGAATCGAGGAATTAACTATGTGGTATTTCAGTTGGATATTGGGCGTCAGCTTTGCCTGCGCGTTCGGCATCATCAACGCAATGTGGCTCGAAGCCGAATGCGATTTCGATCACTGTGACATGGATAAAGCAATGCCGGGCGAAAAATGCGACGAGAGTTAGTCGTAGGTCGGGTTAGGCAATAGCCTTAACCCGACATATCCCGTAAAAAAATCGGGTGATTCTATCGCTGACCCGATATAGAATTCTAATGTTCGCGATGCCAAATCAAATCGCCGTTGCGGAAGATCGCCTTGACTCGGTGATACGGCACTGAATGCAATTCTCCGTCCCGGTCGATTACTTCGAAGGTAAAATGATCTCCCTTCGGAAAACGGATTTCGTTGAATGCGACGACGATCAGCCTGTCTTCGATCCGATCGTAATAACCGATCTTGAATTCGTCCCCCTTCCAATGTTCGTCCCATCTTATACGGTTCAATATGTCTTGTACCGGTTGCATGATTTAAATCCGCATTGAAAACGTGCCGAAATGCTACACTAAATTGGATCTATACGACTACTGAGGTGTAAGCCGTGAACTCAATAGGATTGATCCCGATGGTACTTCTTTCTCAAGCGATGGCTTTTGACGAAACGATACATCTGCCGCAAGCGAAAGTTGCCGGATCGATGTCGCTGAAACAAAGCATCGCCGCACGACGCTCAATACGGGCGTTTGCGGCAAAAACGTTATCGATAGAGCAGATCGGGCAATTGCTTTGGGCGGC
The DNA here is from genome assembly GCA_018830325.1 of Gammaproteobacteria bacterium. Taxonomy (GTDB): domain Bacteria; phylum Pseudomonadota; class Gammaproteobacteria; order Methylococcales; family Methylomonadaceae; genus Methylotuvimicrobium. Next base: position 42,892 of record JAHJSQ010000090.1, on the reverse strand, counting down.
GCAAGGTATTACCGATACAAAGGGCAGCCTGCGTGCGGCGCCTTCGGCCGGTGCGTTGTATCCGCTAGAAACTTATGTCGTGCTGCCGGCCGGAATTTATCGTTATGACCCTCGGAATCACGAACTCAAACGCACCGTTGAAAGCGATCGTCGCCTTGAGCTGCAAAAAGCCTCGCTAGACCAAGATGCAGTCGGCTCGGCGCCGGCCGTTTTTGTCTTTACAGCAGTTTTCGAAAGAACCGCCATCAAATATCGAGAGCGCGCGAATCTTTATGTCCCGATCGAAGTCGGGCATGCAGCACAGAATCTATTGCTGCAAGCAACTGCTCAAGGGCTGGCCGGCGTGCCGATTGGTGCGTTCAACGATAAGCGTGTAGCGGAAGCCCTTAAACTGCCCAAAGATCAACGCCCGTTGTATTTGCTGCCGTTGGGTTATCCGATTCAATAACGCAGATGTAAAAAAGAATTTCGGCGACCGGCATATTTTTCATGATTCTTCCGATACGAACTGGCGTTCCTAGGCAGTTTTACTCCGTGCTGATACCTTTGTCGATATGTGATGACGGCGTTTTTGATGAAAGCAATACCAACGGTTCACGAAGGGAACAATGACAATATCGCAGAAAAACAAGCAATTTAAGTTTTCCATCAAAATCACTGTTGTCAGCCTGTTTTTATTGATGACATCGCTGGCCGTGATTGTCGCCATTAGTTTGCAATTTTATTTTACGAGTTCATTGGCGGTCGAATCGACTCTGATTACCTATCGCCAATCCGCTGCGAGTACCAGTGAATATTTGACAGCCATGGATCGACGCGCGGCTGATGCCACGCGCATACTGGCCGGTAATCCCGATATTTTGAGCGAAGATCGAGTGACGGAGCGAACCCGCGACATCTTTGCTGAAGTACTCGATGAGAATCCTTTGTTCTATGCCGCTTATATCGGGTTTGGCGATGGCGATTTTTACGAACTGATCAACCTGAATACGAGCGAAGCCGTACGCATGCAATTACAGGCATTGCCGCAGGACAGGTGGGTCGTTATCACGGTCTTGGGTAAAGGCGATCAGCGGATTCGGGCATTTCACTATTATGACGAACAATTTAATCTCCGAACCAGCCGAACAGAGCGGAGCGACTATTTAGCCAACAAGCGCCCTTGGTATATTCAAGCCAAATTGGGCCGGGTCCATAAAACCGCGCCCTATCAATTCCAGCATCTTCAAGCGCCCGGCCAGACTTATTCGATGCCGGTCGCCGGTCGGGATGCGGTTCTGGCGATCGATGTTGCGTTGTCTACTTTGTCCGATAAGCTCAATGAACAAATGTTGAGCAAAGATAGCCGCATTTATCTCTATCAGAACAATGGCGAAATCATTGCCTCTAGTGAAAACCGAATGCCGCCGACCGCGATGCCGAAAGTCGAGCCCCTTGTACTTAGCGACCAACAACGACAGTTGATAGAGAAAAATCCCATATTGACGGTATCGAACGAGCTCGATTGGCCGCCGTTCGATTTTGTCATCGCCGGCGAACCATTCGGCTATGCTATCGACCTATTATCGATAATCGAGCAAATGACCGGCTTGCAGTTCGACTATGTCAACGGTTATAGCTGGCCTCAGCTGGTCGCGATGTATCGTGCCGGTCAGATCGATATTTTACAGCCGGTGGTCGGTACCGAACAAAACGCCGCCTTAGGTATATTGAGCAAGGCCTTTGCCGAGCCACCGGATGGTATTCTGATGCGCAAGGATCAAACGCCGGTTACATCAATCCGGCAATTGCAGGGAAAACGGGTTTCAATACCGGCCGGTTGGTCCATCATCGCTCCTTTCAAGCAAATGTTTCCGGACGTCGACATTATCGAAGTCGATGGCGTACGAGGGTTGTTCGATGCGGTGCGGCGAGGTGAGGTCGATGCCGGCCTCGATACTGCCGCTATTCTGCATTACACGGCGCGGCAGTTTTTCTTCGATGATGTCGCCATCTATGAGGAGCTGGACTGGGAAGAATCTAAAATTCCCAATAGTTTGCACTTTGTAGTGCGACCGCAACGGAAAGAAATTATCGAGCTGATTAACTTGGCTCTGGATAATTTAACCGAACAACAGCTAGGTTGGTTAAAGTCGCGCTGGCTTATCGATGCGGAAAGGGGCACTAATCGGGATGTTATGGTTCCATACCAAGCGCTTATCAGCTTGACTTCAAAATCTTCCGAACTCAACAGGCTGCATAAAATGGAGTTCGATGGCGAGCTGCACTTCGTCTATGTGCAGGCCATTGGCGAAAACCATCGGGCGGCCGATTTTTTTGCCGTGATCACGCCGGCATCCACCGTGCTGGCTCCTGCCGTTGCTCAGGTCAATACCGTGATATTGATTACCGGTGGCTGTTTATTATTATTGTTGCCGCTTGCTTTTTGGCTGGCTTCGTTGATTGTTAGGCCGATCAAGCATCTCGCTCTGGAAAACGAAAAGATTCAACGGCGTCGATACGGCGAACTCGACCCGATGGACAGCCATATTATCGAAATCGATGAGCTATCGGGTTCGATGATGACCATGGCTCACTCGATACAGCAGCATGCCAAAGAACGGGAAGAGTTGATGGAGTCGTTCATCCAGTTGATCGCCCAAGCCATCGATGACAAGTCGGCCTATACGGCGAAGCACTGTGCGAGGGTTCCGGAGTTGGCCATTCTGTTGGCGCAAAAAGCTGAAGAGAGTCGTCGACCGCCATTCGATACATTCGGTTTCGGTAACGAAGATGCCTGGCGCGAATTCCGTATCGGAGCTTGGCTGCACGACTGCGGCAAGATTACGACGCCCGAGCACATCATCGATAAAAGCACCAAGCTCGAGACGATTTATAACCGCATTCACGAAATCCGCATGCGCTTCGAGGTGTTGTGGCGCGATGCCGAAATAGACTATTGCAAGCAGTGTTTGACCGAGCCGAATGACGAGGAACGACACCGTCTCGAAGTACAGGGGCGCCAGCAACAACTCCAAGAGGCATTTGCCTTCGTAGCCGAATGTAATTTGGGAGGGGAAAGCATGAGCGAGGCCGATATCGATAGGCTGAATCAATTGGCTCGCATCACTTGGCGGCGGCATTTCGACGACCGATTAGGTTTATCTCCGATCGAACTTGCACGCTATCCCGAGGAGCAAACACCGCTGCCGGTCGAAGAACCCCTATTGGCGGATAAGTCTTGGCACATCATCAAGCGCTTGCGAAACAACATTCATGATGAGCGCTTGGGCATCAAAATGGCGATACCGGAACATCTTTACAATCTGGGCGAATTGCACAATCTTACGGTGACACGAGGAACCTTAACCGAAGAAGATCGCTTTAAGATTAACGAGCACATGATCAGCACGATCAAAATGCTCGATAAATTGCCGTTACCTGAAGATTTGCTCCAGGTGCCGCGCTATGCTTCCACGCATCATGAAACGCTAGATGGGCGCGGTTATCCGCGCCGGCTGACCGCCAAAGATCTTTCAATTCCGGAGCGTATAATGGTGTTGGCCGATATTTTCGAAGCATTGACCGCTGCCGACCGACCTTATAAAGATGCAAAGCCGATCAGCGTCGCGCTCGACATCTTGCATAAAATGGTGGAAGAGAGGCATGTGGACCGTGATGTTTTCGAGCTTTTTCTGCGTAGCGGCGCCTATATGGAGTACGCAAAACGTTACCTACGCACTGAGCAGATCGATGAGGTGGATATTCGTCGCTATCTCGGCCAATGAGTCATTTGACGTTGTTGCCATTGCCCGCTTATGGGTGGTTCAGCGCGTGTGGTAGCATGTCCGCAACTTGAGTCGGTTAAGGAGTTTACAATGAAAACAGTATTGATCGGTGGAACGGCCAACGGCCAACTGTTGATGGATGCCGCGATGGCGAATCGTCACGGCGTCATTTCCGGTGCGACCGGGACCGGTAAGACCGTGACTTTGCAAGTTTTGGCGGAAGGTTTTTCGAGATTAGGTGTACCGGTATTTTTGGCCGATATCAAAGGAGACTTGTCGGGAATCGCGACGGCAGGGCAGGCACACGAAAAAATTACCGAACGCGTGACGGGAATCGGTATCGCCGACTTCCAATTCCGGGGAAATCCCTCGGTCTTTTGGGATTTGTTCGGCCGAAACGGGCATCCGGTGCGTACGACGATGTCCGATCTTGGTCCTTTGTTGCTCAGCAATCTGTTGGAATTGAACGACACGCAAACCGGTGTAATTTATAGTGGCTTTAAAATCGCCGACGACGAAGGGTTGTTATTGCTGGACCTTAAAGATTTGCGCGCGATGTTGAATTGGATGGGTGAAAATTCAGCGGCACTGTCCAGGCAATACGGCAACATCACATCGGCAAGCATCGGTGCGATACAGCGGCGTCTGTTGGTGCTCGAGGAACAAGGCGCAGAACATTTCTTTGCCGAGCCTGCGATCGAGCTTGATGATTTTTGCCGGACCGATTTTTCTGGCAATGGCGTGATCAGCATTCTCGATGCGACCGAATTGACGACGAAATCACCGCGGCTGTATGCGACCTTTCTGCTATGGATGTTGTCGGAACTTTACGAAACCTTACCCGAAGTGGGCGATAGCGATAGACCGAAGCTGGTGCTATTTTTTGACGAAGCGCATTTACTGTTCAATCAGGCGCCGAAAGTCTTGCTCGACAAGATCGAACAAATCGTCAGGCTGATCCGTTCGAAGGGCGTCGGCGTCTATTTCATTAGTCAAAGTCCCTTGGATATTCCTGCGCCGATTCTTGGCCAGATGGGGCTGAAAATCCAGCATGCGCTACGCGCATTCACGCCGGCCGATCGTAAGGTGCTAAAAAACGTCGCGCAAACGTTCAGGGCCAATTCTGGCTTCGATACCGAAACTGTGTTGCAAGAGCTGAAGACCGGCGAAGCACTGGTTTCGGTGCTGAACAAGGACGGCAGCCCAACCCCGGTCGAGCGTACGTTGATCCGGCCGCCCGAGTCGAAAATCGGAACGCTTAGCGATGAACAACGTAGCGAACTGATCGGTCGCTCGCCGTTCAAAGGACGTTACGATCAAATGGTCGACCGCGAATCGGCCTACGAAATGTTGAAGCACAAAGCCGAGCAGCAGGCATTTCAGGCGAAAGCAGCACGCGATCTCAAGGCGTCGACAACGAGACGGTCCGGCGCTTCGAATCGGCAAAGCGTCGGCGAGGCGCTGATCAAGAGCACCGCGAGAACCATCGGCTCGCAGCTCGGCCGCCAGATCGTGCGCGGCATCATGGGGTCGCTGCTCGGCGGCAAACGCTGAACGTGGTCGCACGAAACGTCCCTCCTGCCATGACTTTCACAGTATTTATGGGTTCCCACGGAGGACTGTGGGAACCAGAAACATTGCACATCGGGGGCTTCGATGAAAACCATGGCTGTCGAGCATCAGTGGCTTCCCTTCACCTAGCTTTAGGTGTGGGGCGTTCTCTGTGGGAGCGATCCCTAGATCGCGATTTCGGAGCCGGACGCGTTTAGCTGACAATAAACGGCATCGAGGCCATCTTAGCTCAACCTCATGGCTAACCCCATTTGTGTTGACGAGGTCGATGGAAGCCTTGCGAGCTCAAGTAATGTCATAAATGCCGGGCTTCGCGAGCGCTCAGCCCAGCTAACAAGAAACTTGTAAATAACGGCGAGCGTAGAGCGAAGGAGCGATGATCAATCGGGAAGTTATTTGATTCGAAACCCCAAGATGAAGAAAGCTCCCATTCAGGTTTGGCACAGCCTCGAAACCTCAACAATCCTGCAAGCATTGCATGCCGACGCCGGCCAAGGTTTGAGCGAAGACTAGGCGCTATGGCGTCAGGCTGAATACGGGCCGAATCAGCTGACCAAGCGCTGCGGCAAAGGTCCGCTGAGGCTGTTTCTGTCGCAGTTTCATCAGCCCTTGATCTATATTCTGCTCTGCGCCGGAGCCTTGACGGCCTTCTTGGAGGAATGGGTCGACAGTAGCGTGATTTTCGGCGTCGTGCTGGTCAATGCGATAATCGGATTCATCCAAGAAACCAACGCGCTGAAAGCGATCAATGCCTTGGCTCAGGCTTTCGACATCAATTGTACCGTGCTGCGCGGCGGGCTTAGACGGACTCTTTCCGGTTCTGAATTGGTACCGGGAGACATCGTCATTTTGCAATCCGGCGACAAGGTTCCCGCCGATTTACGTTTGCTTAAAATTCGCGAATTGTAAATCGACGAGTCGGCGTTTACCGGAGAATCGATGCCGGTCGAAAAGCGTCTCGCTAGCCTGCCAGTTGAAACCGTGTTGGCCGATTGCAGCAATATGGCATTTTCGTCGACGCTTGTGACTTACGGCAGCGGCATCGGCGTGGTCATGATGACACTGCTGCAGCTGGTATTCACGTACTGGCCGCCGATGCATGCCTTGTTCGGCGTCGCCCCGATCGGTTGGCAGGAGTGGGGATTGATCATCACGGCCGGTTTCATAGTATACACGACGGTGGGTTTGGAAAAACTGTTGCGGCGGCGGTTTAGAAGGGGGGTGATCGATCCATCGAAGCTAAAGCAGGCCCCTTTTTTGCAATCGGCGATTGATTTGCCGATGATACGGATTGGCCAAAAATGGCCGAATCAGCGACAAGCTGATCAACCAAGCCGGAGGCTTCAACAACGGGACTTTGTTCATCAATAGCATGTAGGCATCGAGTTCCGAAACGACACGGCCTTTCGCGTCGCTGACATGCTACTCCATTAAGGCTTTTTGTGGGTCAATGCCCACTTCGTGTAGGCGGCTTTCTTGGCCGGTGATATCGAACCAATAAACGTCTTTTCCATGACGTCCCGCCAGTTTTTCATATTGGCGCCGGTCGCGGATGCATTTCGGACAGGCGCCGTCGTAATAGACGACTAGTTTCGTCGGGTGAGAGGCGATTTCTTTGCTTGGTTTGTAATTCTCAGGCGTTGCCACCTCATTTTATTCGTCAGGCATTACAGACTCGAATCGCGCTCTCCAGTCTGCAAAACGGAGTTAAGTCTTACATTTGTGACATCCATGCTTCCTTTTCCGCCTGTTTCATTGCGCCATACGCTAGAGCTTAGCTCACATCAAATTATTCGCCAACAGAAAAAAGGCATTGTAGCGATTAGTCATCGCTAACCAAACTTAAACAATGTGCATCTATACGCATGAGTATCAATGATCGATGCAAGACCCCGAAGACCACATGCCCTTCTCGTTCAAGAACAAAAAGATCTAAATGTCAAATACAAGGTCTGACCCCGATATTTGACCCCGATATTGGAAATTCAGGGGACTGACTTTTTACGAGCAGTTGGAAAAACTGGAATCCGAGATAGTCCGTGAAACGCCACCAACAATTTATGAGTCTTTCCGGGTTGATCGTAGCTATGCCTACGGTATAGGGCTATTCATCATTCTTGATGTAGACGTAATCGACCGTGCAGCGATTGAGCAAGCCATCACTAAATTTCGATTAATTAATGAAACCGATTGGAATTCTGCTATTCCAGTACCGCGTGAGCGACTTCCCGTCGTGAGCGAAAAAGAAGCCTTGGCCGCTATTTAGGATTAGTTAAAACGTAATGGAGTGTTAAAAATCGTTTTCCGAACCTGTTCAGAAAACAACAGCTTGACGGAGCCAGTGGCAGACAGGTCACGGCCAAAACAGACCGTTGGAAATTCAATGAAAATTAGAAATTTTTCTCAAAAGCAGACGTCCAATCCGTCATTGTTTACAATTTCGAAAATAGGCAACGTCAGGAGTTTTTACATTTTATAAGGCATTAGTTCTTGATTTTATTGCATTGAAATTCTTCAATCGAGTCTGACCCTATTGGTTCACAAGCACAAGAGTGGACTCTACATCCTCAGAAGCCCAGGAAACGATCAAAAAATCTTGCCACGAAGGCGCTTGGAGTGGCGTTTTCGCCAGGATAGGTTCGAAAATGCCTTTAAATTTCCTATATTTTTGGCCTTCACTCATTCGTTGCCCTGCACCTGTTGGCCCTTGTGCGCGTTGATCAGCATGTGGCATTCCAAGCAGGATCGCTCGAGCCTAAGCGCTGCCTCCTTGGTCAGTTCTGCATCGCTTTGTGCAGTTGCTCGTTTCAGGTCGTGTATGGCTTCATTGAAGGACTTGCCATGCTTCTCGTAGACGTCTGTGGACAGATAGCCATCAATTGTGGCGGCGTACCTTTCCATGTCCACGGCTGCGGCATTGACACGGTTGAGTCTGCCCCGAACGATCGCATCGAGGACATCTTGCATCGAGTCTGACTTTCGACGCATCAATTGGTTCTTCAAGTTGCGATGAGACGGATTCTTATCATATTCGCCGGCATAGCGCCAAACCTCGCCAAAGAGCCAAACGCCTAGAGCGACAAACAAAGCGCCACTTAAGAGCGCAACCCTCCACTGCAAGCGATTTCTTTGACTCATGCTTTTCTCCTAGCAGAAAACGAAGTAAAGGCCCCCGCGTTTTTGGCGATGGCAAACGATTCGGACTACTGGTATTAAGAGGTTCCTGGGCTTGTTGAGTGGATAAACCATCTCTGTCGACCCGCAAGTCTTCCAATACCTGCTTGATATACAAGGAATGCCAGTTTCTTGGTTCTTATTCCAATTCCAGCTCGAGCACTTTAACAAAAGTACCTTACTATTCACTGACACAAAGCAAGATTTGAATGCGGTTCTAAGCCAGGGCTAATTAGGTCGAAGCAACATATTTTCTGTTTATATGATTTAGCTTTACAGTTTTGTGAACGTCTTCTTAGCGGAAAGCTCCATTATAAAGCAGCGAAAGGGGTCACTCATTAGCCTGTCGTCGTCAATAAGCCAATCTAATCCCTCAAGCAAATTTTGGCTTTTTTCGAATTAACTGTCTTTTAAGATCAATCTTTTCAACCTGTTATTGAACCGGTGGGTTTCGTGGTCGCGAGGTCCAAGAGTGGGGCAAAAGCTTGTATCATAATTTGAGTTACATCCATATCGGGATAATCCACCAAAAAGAGCAGTTATTTCTCTGCCTCAGCCGATAAAACGTAATCGCTAAAATTCTGTAAATCCTTGACGCGATTGCCGACAAACTTCGCTCGTTTTTCCATCAGTTTACAAGATTTGCTGCTCGAAACATAAGAATGATTAGTTTCGGCCCAAACCGCTTTAATCCCAGTTCAAAACCGACATGGAAACCATTGAAATCGGCTAACACAATGAATGGGTCATGATCCTCAGAGAGCACGTTCCGGATAATTACTGTGAAAGTTCGTAGATTTGGACTCTTTATCTAATTTTTTCGATAAACGAAGCTCGGCAGAGAAAATGCCGGCTCCGAAGAGGGGGCGGTTGCTCGACCGACAGGCGTCGGCGGCAGGGACAGCCGCCGTCGAGCCTACATGGACGTATTCACGGCGTCCTGTCGGGCGAGTGACCGCACCCTCCACCACCAAGAACTTTCATTTACCGTGGCGATGGCCAGGCCTTCATGACCGTTATATTATGGTTATCACATGGGTGACTGCGTAGAAGGCCATCCTATCGACATTTTGATTGTCGACAACATCGGCGTAGTTTTTAGAGCCCGACAACCCAATGTCATTCGAAAGGGTTCGGGAGTCCGCTATTCTTAGGCTCGACACAAGCGAAATCGCGATCAGGAGTGATTATGAAAACACAAGACAAGCCCTTGGCGGAATTCATCAAGGCCGTGGCCTTTGCCGCCGACAAGCACCGACATCAACGGCGCAAGGATGCGGGGGCCTCGCCTTATATCAATCATCCGATTGAATTGGCCAATGTGCTGTGTCACGAGGGCGGCGTCGAACGGATCGTCGTTTTATGCGCGGCAGTCCTGCACGACACGATCGAGGACACACAAACCACCGCAGCCGAACTCGAAGCCGTGTTCGGTCCACAGGTCGCCTCGGTAGTCTTGGAGGTCACGGACGATAAAGCGCTGAACAAAATGGTGCGTAAACAACTTCAGATCGACCATGCGCCGGAGCTGTCCGAAGCAGCCAAATTGGTGAAGTTGGCCGATAAGATCTGTAATCTGCGCGATATTCTGACGGCGCCGCCCGCGGGGTGGTCGCGCGAACGTAAACGGGAGTATTTCGACTGGGCCAACGATGTGATCGGCGGTTTACGCGGTATTCATCCACAGTTGGAAGCCATTTTCGATGCGTTATATGTCCGTCAAAATGAACTCGAATAAGGACGCCCGGCACTGCCGTTAAGATAAGGTTTGCCGCGGCAAATCCGCTTGCCTGCCCCATTGCGCCCATGAACCGTCGAACATCGGGATATCCGTCAGACCGATCCGATACAACGCCAACAGTAGCAGTGCCGCCGAAACACCCGAGCCGCAACTGGTGACGATGGGCTTGGTTAAATCCACTCCGGCGTCGAAAAAGATCCGCCGCAACCGCTCGTCCGGCAATAGCGTGAAGTCATCCGGTGCAAATAACCTTCTATAAGGAATAGTGAGGCTGCCCGGAATATGACCCGGCAGAAGACCTGCATCGTGTAGCGGCCGCCGACCGTTGAAACTGTCCTCGGAGCGGGCATCCAGAATTTGTTTGCTGCCTCGTTGTTGGATAAGCTTCATTTGATCTAAATCCGCAAACAGTTCGGGACGAAATACCGCTTCGAAGCGTTTTGGCGACGGACGGCTGAAGTCGGACGAGACCGGAAACCGAAGCTGTTGCCATCGGGTCAAGCCGCCGTCCAAGACACTGACCTTATCATGTCCGAACACCCGAAACATCCACCAGGCCCGGGCGGACGCAAAAAAATGATTGTTGTCGTAAACGATCACCCACGTATCATTGCCGATTCCCAATTGCCCCGCTTGTTCGGCAAACTGAACGGCATCGGGCAGCGTATGGGGCAGGGGACAGGTCGAATCGGCGATGTTATCGATGTCGAAAAATTGCGCGCCTGGGATATGCGCTGCATCGAATTCCTTTGGGGCATTGCGTTGCTGACGGGGCAAAAAGTAGGTGGCATCCAGGATGATTCGATCGGAAACATCCGGATTCTGTTGTAAGCATTCGCTGCTGACCAATGCATCGTTCATAGAGACCTGGGATTGTCGGAAATGAGTCGGGCTGATTGTAATCGATTGGTGTTTGGCTGGGAAAATATCTGAAAACCGATTCCGTCAACATCGAATTGACAGTGTCGGCGTTCGCCATGCAAAAGGTAAAAAGGCCGAAAAGCGCGGATGCAAGCATTTTTCGGCATCGAAGCTAAAGCAGCCCTCTTTTTTGCAATCGGCGATTGACTTGCCGATGATACAGATTGGCAAGAAATAGTCGAATCAGCGGCAAGCTAATCAGCCAGGCCACAGGCTTCAACAGCGGAACCTTCTTCATCAATAGAATGTAGGCATCGAGTTCCGAAACGACCCGACCGTTTGCATCGCTGACATGTAATTCCATTAAAGCTTTTTCCGGGTCGATGCCCAATTGCTGTAAACGTTTTTCTTGTCCGGTGATATCGAACCAATAAACGTTGTTTGCATGGCGCCCTGCTAGCTTTTCATAATTGCGGCGGTCGCGGATGCATTTCGGACAAGCGCCGTCGTAATAGACGACCAGTTTCGTCGGTTGATGGCCGATTTCTTTGCTTGGTTCGTAATTCTCAGGCATTGCCGGCCTCATTCGGTCCGTTTCGATATCAAAGACTCGAATCGCGCCAGCCAGTCTGAGAAGTTTGCGACATAGTTATAGCCGCAGACGGTTTCTAAATGTCTGGCTTTGACGACTTCATGAATGCGCTGGGCTCGTGTCCGGGTTTCCCGCTCTGGCCCGAACGGATTGAAACGCATTCCCGACTCGGTCAAAAACACATAGTCGCAGACGAACAGCACGTCCCGGTAAATGTAGAGGGTAAATCCGGGCGTGTGCCCGCCAATGTGGAAGGCTTCGATGCCATAGACGATATAGTCGCTGGTAAAGCGCAAGTCAACATCGAACGAGGCCGACAACGGATGCCGCGCGTCCAATTCGTGCAAGCGTACTTGGGCATTCCAGAGTTTTCGGTATTGATTCGACGCGCCCATGAAATGATGATGGGTGAACAAGATGGCTTGCATCGGCGTCAAGTCCCGATTGAAAGCCGAAGGCGAATCGATCAAAGCCGCGCCTTGCTCTGTTTCGATTCGATAAGCGGCATGTTCCAGGCCCAATTTCGGCACCGAAAGCAATTGGCTAACATAATCGTTGACCGGGCGTGCGATCACTCGATAAGTTTTCTCGGCCTCGTCCCACGTCAAAAACCGGTCATGCCGGGCACCGCAAAACGGACATATATCGGGTATCTCGCCGATCATGTTGTAACCGCATTCGAGGCAAACCCATTGCGGCGTGTCATCGAAGAGTTTTGGTTCGTTAGGCATGGAATTATCTGCCGATACTTTTTTACAATCGATGTAAAGTGAAGGACAGGGTGGGAGCGGCGCACTCATCGCGACGAAGGCGTCGCTCCCACAAGAGATTACCGTTCATGTTTCGTGGTGATGCACAGGTTTCATGAACGTTAGTTTCAGGTCCGCCAGGGATGCGACGGTAAATCGGCGAGGCCGATCACATCGACGCCGGCTTTGGCGACCTGATGATCGTTCTCCACCGAACTGCCACTGACGCCGATCGCGCCGATCAAAACACCGTCTTCATCGACAATCGGGACGCCGCCTGGAAAGGTGATCAAGCCATCGTTGGAGTGTTCGATTCCGAAAAGCGGTCCGCCTGGTTGCGATAGCTGGCCGATTTGACCGGTATTCATGCCGAAGAAGCAGGCGGTCTTGGCTTTCTTGATGGCAATGTCGATGCTGCCGACCCAGGCGCCGTTCATTCGTGTGAACGCTTTCAAATCGGCGCCGGAATCGACCACGGCGATACACATTTGCGTGCCGATTTTGTTGGCCTCAGCGACGGCTGAAGCAATGGCTTTTTCTGCTTGTTCATGGCTTACGTGCATGGTTTTTCTCCTCGCTTGTTATCGTTATTAGACCGGATGGCTTATTTTGGCTTGATCATCCGTTCCGGCCGGACGATGGCGTCGAATTGTTCGGCACTCACCAGGCCGCCGGCAATGGCCTCTTTGCGAAGCGTCGTGTCGTTTTGCAAAGCCGTTTTGGCAATTTGGGCAGCCTTATCGTAGCCGATCAGAGGAACCAGCGCGGTGACCAGCATCAGCGATTGTTCCATCAATTCTGCTATCCGTTCGGTATTCGGTTCGATGCCCGCCACGCAATGTTCGGTAAAACTATGCGTGGCATCGCCGAGAAGGCGTATTGATTGCAGCACGTTATATATGATCACCGGCTTGAAGGTATTGAGTTCCAGCTGGCCTTGCGCGCCGGCCAGGGTTACTGTGGTGTGATTGCCGATGACCTGGGCGCAAGCCATCGTCAATGCCTCGCACTGGGTCGGATTGATTTTGCCCGGCATGATCGACGAGCCTGGCTCGTTAGCCGGCAAAATCAGTTCACCGAGTCCGGAGCGCGGACCGGAACTCAGTAGGCGAATATCGTTAGCAATTTTATTGAGGCTGACCGCGCTGCAATTCAATACGCCGGATAGTTCTACCAGTGCGTCGTGCGCGGCTATCGCTTCGAACTTGTTGGCTGCCGATGTGAAAGGATACCCGGTGAACTTGGCAACTTCAACGGCGAATAGTTCGGCAAAACCTGTGTTCGAGTTCAAGCCCGTCCCGACTGCGGTCCCGCCTTGCGCGAGAGGATACAGGCGTTTGAGACTGTCCTGTAGCCGTTCGATGCTGAGTTGTACCTGTGCCGCATAACCGGAAAACTCTTGGCCCAACGACAGCGGTGTCGCATCCTGTAGATGCGTGCGTCCAATCTTGATAATATCGGCCCATTCTTCGGATTTCTCATACAGCGTTTGCTGTAAGCCTTGCAATGATGGGATCAGCAGGAAATGGATTTGCTCGACCGCGGCGATATGCATCGCGCTGGGAAAGACATCGTTTGAAGACTGGCTGAGGTTGCAGTGATCGTTGGGGTGCGCCGGCGATTTCGAACCGAGCGCGCCGCCCAGGCGTTCGTTGACCCGATTGGCGATCACTTCGTTGGCATTCATATTGGACTGCGTGCCGGAGCCAGTTTGCCAGATCACGAGCGGAAAGTGTTCATCCAATGCGCCGTCGATGACCTCCTGTGCCGCATCGACTATCGCGCGCCCGAGCTTTTGATCGAGTCTGTTTTGGGCGATATTGCTTAAGGCTGCACAACGTTTGACGATCCCGAGCGCACGGATGAGCGGGCGGGACAGGCGTTCGTCGCCAATCGCGAAATACTGCAACGAACGCTGCGTTTGCGCGCCCCAGTATTTATCGGCGGGGACTTCAATGGAACCCAATGCGTCGCTTTCAATCCGCCCGGGCAAACTTCCGGTTGCCATACTTACTATGCAAATACGCTAACAGTAAGCGATGACTATTCGGCTGGTTTATTGAGCATTTTTCGCACTTCACCCAAATGGATCTCTTCCTGGGCGATCATTCGGCGCGCATATTCTTCGAGTAGAACGCTACGGCCGTTGACCAATTCCAATAAACGATGGTATTCGGCCAATGCCGATGCTTCATGATCCAACGATTCCCGGAGAATGGCTCCGATATCGTGACGGTGCGTTTCCAGTAACGGACCGATTCCCAAAGAGGGGTGTCCGCCCAAGTGAGTAATCATTTCGCCGGCTTCGTTGGCATGGAGTAACGATTCATTCGCTTGACCGCGCATCCAAGAAACGATGGGGATTCGGTTGTAGCCGACAACCATCAAGGCATAATGCGTATAACGAACCACGCCCGCCAGTTCCGCTTCCAGAATGTTATTCAGCACTTTGATCACGGCGTCGTTATCGATTTCTGTGTTTGTCATGAGTATCTCCTGAAGTCAGAGTGGGTGATTCTGACTATAGCGCTTTTTTGATCGTTGAGATAGCAAACTTTAATCTTAGAAAAAGCATTTCACTATGAAGATCATAAAGAATAAGAGGTTAATTCAATAACTTGCTGTGCATTTGTATAAGGCTTTCGTCTACTTCGGCGCCTAATTTTGATCTACGATGGTTATATTTATGACCAAATCCTTAATAGCGTGACGGTAAGCGAGCGACCGAATTTAATTTCCAGGGTTTAGGATTGATGGCTGCCTCTAATTTATCCTCCAATGGGTCGTCCAACTCATGAAAAAAGTCCAAGCCGGTTAATTTTTCGATAGTGTCCACGGAGACGATAAAGTCGGTCAAAGGCTCATTGCCTCGCACCGTTTGCGGGATCAGGAAGGCCAACATTTTGATTCCGGATCCGGTTTCCGCAGCATAAATTTTATAAAAAGCCTCCGGTACTTCCACTTTCCAGCTGCTCTTCAATCGATTCAAAGGATTCGAAAATACGGGGCCGGTTATTACCCATACGTGTCGATGCAATATGGGAAAGTAGTCGACTTCAACGGCTTCCAATCGCTGCCATACTTTTTGATTTAGATTCGATCTTTGAGGGGTAATGTTGGTCATTAAAAACGTATCCAACTGCGCTTGTTTGCCATAGAGCCGGCTTATGGCATAGTTAGGTGCCATGTGGCCTCGGTCGAAACCGCTACGGGTATAGTCTTGATGGCTGATACGCGTCAGGCTGCGCCAATCGGTGCTGAATGTTTGCGGCCGTTTATGGATCCGGGCATTATCTTTGATACTGGTTACTTGGTAGATAACCCAAAGCGGATTGCCACGAATGTCCGAGTATCCGACCATGAATCCATCATTGCGAAATACCCTCGACCAAGTCAGTGGCTGATACCAGACTTGAGTTTGCGGGACGCCTTGGTAAGCCATGTCCGGCCTAGCTAACAGCACTTCATAGCTGTATCCGCCAACCAGGGGGAGTAAGGTCAGTACACTTAAACGCGGATATTTTTTACCGATTCTAAAAAAAGTGACGAATGTAAAGAGTAAAAAGTGCTTTTTCTTGCGTCTTCTTCTTGCCATGTCGGTTAGAGAATGATGTTCATAATCCTAAAAAGAGCATTTGAGAGCCTCAAACTACCGTTCGCCCTGAGCCTGTCCAAAGGTGAAGGGTAGTTTGAGGGGCCGGTGAAAGTGTTGTAGACCGCTCATGCTTCGACTTGGCTCAGCACGGACGGTCTGCAAAACATGCCTGCTGCTCTTTTCAGGATAATAGGCTGTGTCAAATAGGTTTTTTGCAAAACTTTTATTAAGTTATGAGTGTAAGGTTATGATTATAAGATAATTAATAGGGTATTTGTTGTTCAGAGTGGATTAAAAGCCGATGGGCAACTGTAGCGTTCAGATTATTAGACGTTTTTTCGCTCGCAAATAGGAGTAAGAGCGCGCTCCGAAAGTTGGAGTCAAGATTGAATTGAAGGCTGAGGTGCGTGCCTTATAATCGAACCACGATGATGACGTATTTATTCGACATGATAAATTTTTTCGGCTCAAGATTTTACTATGCGCAAAATTGACGAATTGATTACGAAGTTGAGCTTCGGCTTTTCAATACCGGGCTTATTGCTGGCGACGCTTTTTTTCGCATTTTCGCTTACACCAAGTCTAGTGCCCCGTCCTTTTTCGTTTCAAGGTGTGATTTCCGGTTTGTCTTTTACGGCGGGATACGTGCTTGGCGTTTTCGGTCGATGGTTTTGGGATTATGTCCAATTGCCGTTGCCTGGCCGCGAAGCGATCAGGATTGTTAAGGTCGTCGCGTCGGGTGTCTGTTCGATCGTTGCAATCGCCTTTCTTTGGCAGGCCTCGCAATGGCAAGACGATTTGCGGTCTATGATGGGTATGGAGCCGGAAGGTGCGATGCCCTCTTATGGCATTGCCTTGATGACTTTACTCGTTTTTGGCGTATTAATACAGTTTGCTCGATTGTTTCGGCGTACGTTTCAATTTTTGTCTCTAAGGCTGGCGCGATACATATCCGATCATGTCGCGCATGCGATAAGCATATTGGCTGCGGGGATATTGTTTTGGTCGGTTATCGATGGTGTAGTGGTTTCTTTGTTCTTACGTGCGACGAATAATTCTTATCAACAATTGGATGCCTTGATTCAAGATGATTTGGAGCGTCCCGACGATCCAATGAAGACCGGTAGCGAAGCCTCCTTGATCGCTTGGTCGGACTTAGGTAGGCAAGGTCGTATATTTATGTCGTCAGGCCCTACAGAGAAGGCGTTGAACGATTTTTTCGTTGAGCCGGTGCTTGAGCCAGTGCGCATCTATGTCGGGCTGAATGCGGCGGATACGCCTGAAGAAAGAGCCGAATTGGCTTTGCAAGAGCTAAAACGCGTCAAGGCCTTCGACCGTTCGGTGTTGTTATTGGTGACGCCCACGGGTACCGGTTGGATAGACCCGGCGGCACTGGATACCGTCGAATATTTACATCGAGGCGACATCGCGACGGTCACCGCGCAATATTCGTATTTACCCAGCGCCTTGTCCTTGATAACCGAAGGGGAGTACGGTCTGGAAATGGCTAGAGCGCTGTTCGAAAAAGTTTATGTCTATTGGACGAACTTGCCTCGCGATCATCGACCGAAATTGTATTTACACGGGCTGAGCTTGGGCGCGCTGAATTCCGATCGTTCTTTCGATGTGTACGACATCATTCAAGACCCATTCAACGGAGCGCTATGGAGCGGCCCGCCATTCCGTAGCGAAACCTGGCGCAAAGTGACGCAAGAAAGGGAACCCGACTCTCCGGTATGGCTTCCCCGTTTTCGTGATGGCGCCGTGATTAGATTCATGAATCAATATACGGGGTTGAATGACGATAATACGACATGGGGGACTTTTAGAATCGCTTATCTGCAATATGCCAGCGATCCGATAACGTTTTTCGATAGCCATGCGTTCTTTCGAGAGCCGGAATGGATGCAAGCTCCCAGAGGGCCGGACGTCTCGCCGCATCTAAGATGGTATCCGGTTGTAACGATGCTGCAATTAGCCGCCGACATGGCGGTCGGGTCTACGCCGCCGGGGTTCGGTCATGTTTTTGCCGCTAAACATTACATCGATGCATGGCTAGCCTTGACCGAACCTAAAGGCTGGAGCGAAGAGCAATTGAACCGTTTGCGGGCTTTGTTCGAAGGACGATAAGGCATCTGTTAAGGCCTATCGATTTTTCATTCAATGATTCTAATATGACTATCGCATTGCTAGTTTCGGTAGTGAATTGAGTTAGCGTTATGGGGTCTGATTATTGATTGACGAAGAGTAATAATTAAATTCGATGAAAACACTCAGACTTATATTAGGCGACCAGCTTAGCCGAACCATCAGCGCGCTGAGCGATATCGATCGCACCTTCGATGTCGTGCTGATGATGGAAGTCCAAGACGAGGCGACCTATGTCAAGCATCACAAGAAAAAAATCGTATTGATCTTATCGGCGATGCGACACTTTGCCAAATCGTTACGTGCCGAGGGAATCCAGGTCGATTACATCAAGCTTGATGATGAAGGCAATACCGGCTCGTTTACGGGCGAGCTCCAACGAGCGCTTCTTAAGCATCGAGTCGATCGTATAGTCGTGACCGAAGCTGGTGAATGGCGTGTAAGCGAGATGATGCGGCATTGGCCGGAATTGCTCAAGCTGCCGGTCGAGGTTCGCGAAGACATGCGTTTTCTGTGTTCGCATAGCGAGTTTACCGATTGGGCGAAAGGCCGTAAAGAATTCCGAATGGAATTTTTCTATCGCATGATGCGCCGCAAAACCGGTTGGTTGATGAACCGCAAGCTTCCGGAGGGCGGGAGTTGGAATTATGACAAGGACAATCGCAAAGCGTTGCCCAAATATACTGAACCGCCTTTGCGAAAAGGATTCAGTCAGGATTCGATCACGAAACAAGTCACGTCCATGGTAGAACGGCGATATCCTAATCATATCGGAGACCTCGACTCGTTCAGTTGGGCTGTGACCAGAAGCCAAGCGCTGGCGGCACTTGATCATTTCATCAATGACTGTCTGCCCAATTTTGGCGATTATCAGGATGCGATGAGGCAAGGAGGGGATTTTTTGTTTCATTCGTTGCTTTCCCCTTACCTCAACATCGGACTGTTAGAGCCCGAGGAAGTATGTTTGGCGGCCTTAAACGCATACCAAAAGATGCAGGCACCGTTATCGACAATCGAGGGCTTTATCAGGCAGATTCTGGGTTGGCGAGAATTCGTGAGGGGTATTTATTGGCTCAAGATGCCCGATTATGCGGGAAGCAATTTTTTAGGAGCGGAGCGAAAGTTGCCGGCATTTTATTGGACCGGCGATACCGATATGCGTTGTTTGCGCGAATGCATAACGTCAACCCTACGTTTCGCCTATGCCCATCATATTCAACGATTGATGATTACCGGCAATTTCGCGTTGTTGGCCGGTATCTCGCCGGTCTATGTCGAAGAATGGTATTTGAGCGTTTATGTCGATGCTTTCGAGTGGGTCGAATTGCCTAACACGCACGGCATGGCTCTGTATGCGGACGGCGGTATTTTCGCGTCGAAACCCTATGCAGCATCAGGCGCTTATATTGATCGGATGTCCGATTATTGTTCCGGATGCCGCTACCAAGCGAAATTGAAACTGGGCGCCGATGCCTGTCCTTTCACATTCTTGTATTGGTATTTTTTAATCGTCAACGAACAGAAACTCAAAAACAATTCCCGGATGGTGATGGCTTTCCGTAATTTAGATCGCCTTGATGACGAAACCAAACGAAACCTCGTTCTGCAGGCCGAACATTTTTTAAAGGCCAACGGCATTTTCTGAGCTAGCTGAGTAGAATGATACCTTGCCATGGATTAGATCGCTTGCTGTAATACCGCCGTTCGCCGAAAGCAGGTTAGGGGGTAATTCGTCTACGACAATGTTGCACTTCGCTAAATTGTCAATACTCGCGATTGACTAACATTATTTGCACGGTAACCTTATCGTTAAACCTTTCGTACTCCAATTGATTTTTTAGGTTGATTGACCATTGAGGACGGATCATGCGTAAAATTTTGATCATAGGTGCTAGTAGTGGTATCGGCGCAGCTCTTACCCACTTGGCTCAGGGGCAATTCCAAACTTATTCCATCAGTCGTTCAGACGCAGAACCGGGTTTGTCGGAACATTTTAACTGCGATGTCTTAACCGATCCCTTACCGGCTTTGGACGAGCCCTTGGCCGGCTTGGTTTATTGTCCCGGCAGTATCAACTTAAAACCCTTCGCAACGATCAAGCTCGATCAGTTTCGGCAGGATTTGGAACTCAATCTGCTGGGTGCGGTGCGCTGCTTGCAGCATTATCAGCGTAATCTTCAGGCGGCGGAGACGGCCTCGGTCGTGCTTTTTAGCACCGTAGCGGTGAATACCGGTTTTACATACCATGCCACAGTCGCAGCCGCTAAAGGTGCGGTGGAAGGTTTGACCCGCTCCTTGGCTGCGGAATGGGCTCCGAAGATACGCGTCAATGCGATCGCCCCGTCATTGACCAACACCCCGTTAGCCGAACGTTTGATACGCGAAGATAGTAAAAAACAGGCTGCCGCCGCGCGCCATGCGCTGAATCGCATCGGTGAAGCCGAGGACATCGCTCAGATGGCGTTGTTTTTATTGTCCGACAAAGCCGGTTGGATTACCGGTCAAATTATGCGTGTCGACGGTGGAATATCGGCAGTCAGGACTTAGTCGTTTGGAATTCGCCTCAGCCTTGCATTTGCTGGTTCATTGGTTCACTTTTTGGAAAAGGAGAAGGCGGTCATGAGTAAAAAGTACCATACGGTTGTGATCGGCGGCGGTTGTCTGGGCGCTGCCTGTGCTTTTTCGATAAGGCGCAAGCTCGGCAGCAAAGCAGAAAAGGTGGCTATCGTAGAGAAAAAAGTATTGGGGGCGGGTTTGAGTTCCCGCCATAGCGCGATTGTCCGCTCGGCCAATGCGTCGCCAATGGCGGCAAGGATGGCCAAAATAGCCACGCAGTATTGGAAAAACCTGCAACCGATTTGGGGTGTCGATATCCTTTTTGAACAGTCAGGGGCTATTTGGATCGCCGAGAGTCATTCCGGAAAGGCCTCAAAAAATTGGATGGACTTAGAGCAAACAATGCAAAAAGAAAGCATCGACTTTACGATGATTTCTCATCAAGATGTGACCGAACTCACTCGAAATGCGGTTAAAACCGTCCCCGAGGAGATTTACTATTACGAGCCTGACGTCCTGCAGTTAGATTCCCCGCAAATCCTGAATGCAATGCAGACCGCCGCTCAAAAAAATAACATCGACATTTTAGAGCATTGCGAGGTCTTCGATTTTGAGCAAGATACTCGACATGATATTTCCGCCTTACACACCAGCCAGGGAAAAATCCTGGCGAAGCATGTGGTCAATGCGGCGGGCGGTTGGAGTTCGGAATTGTTTGCCGGCATCGGTTTGCACATTCCCGTGGCATTGGAGCCCGTGTACGCGGCTAATTTTCTGGTGAGTGTCAGCGATATTCCGGAATCAATGCCGATTATCGCCGACTATGTCAATCAAGCCTATTTTAGACGCTGGCGCGGCAGTATTCTGCATATGCACCAACCGAGACGGCGCAATGCTAAAGACATTGCCCGTTCATTCAGCCGAGCAGCGATGAATCCCGATGGTGCCAATGTCATTTACGACGCGTTGAGTTTTAATGTTAATCATCAGCAACTCGACAACTATCTCGGCAAAATCATCAGCCGTTTTCCAAGAATCGGAAAACCCGTTTATGCCGGAGGCTATCATTCATTTTTCGATATTACGCCCGATCTAAAATTCATTCTGGGGGCTGACACGCAAGTAAGTAATCTCTATCACTGCTTGGGCGCCGGCCAAGCTTTGAAATATGCGCCGATTTTCGGCGAGATCATCGCTGAATTAGTCGTTGAAAAACGCATGCCGGTCGATTCGATAGACATTGAGGAGTTTTCCATAGCACGATTCGTTGATAAAGACTTGTCTGAATATTGGCGTAGCGATTCTTTACAGCCGAGTGCTTTGTAGGTCGATAAGCAAACGTTATCCGGTCGGAAGTGTGGTGCTTCTGCGATAAAATGTAACTTGACTACTCTTGTATGCATAGCGATTCAGATTGACTGCATAACGTTTGCTTCAGGTGCGCGGCAGAACCGCGTTACTCTGTAAGCGCTTGTTAAGTGCTGACTGAACTTGTAAATGTAAGCCGATTACCAAATGGGTCAGCAATCGACATATCTTTGCTGCCCCACGGCTTTTCTTGTACGCCAGGCCTAGCGTATTTATAGTTTTTACCAAGTAAAAGCTCATGATACTGCTCTAGATTACTTACCTGAATTCGAAGAGCCGCACCAGGGCTGCAGTCTCCATGATGCTCAGATATATGAAGAACGCAGTCACCTTTTGAAATCTGCATATAAAGTGGTAGATCTTCCTCAAATCTATGCTCCCAATCTAAATTGAATTCTAAAAAATCCAGATAGAATTCTTTAGCTTTTATTTCATCGAAGCTTCTTAATATTGGCGTTGTATTTCCAAATTTCATTTGAACTCCAATTTGCCCAAAGGCACTTAACGCTTAGCATCACCGGATGCCAAAAGTGGCGTGGCTGTCGTTAGCGAAAGCCACGCCGCTTTTGGCAGTCCGCGTGTATGCTTTTGTTGTAAGCGTCCAGCGCCACCATCTAAAAATCACTCGCAGCCACTGTTATCCTCAGGATTTTTCCACGAGGAGAGCGCATGGCATTATCGGAGAGACAGAAACATCACATCGAAGCCTGGCAAGCCAGCGAACTGACGAAATCAGCGTATTGTCGTCAGGTCGGTTTAAATTACAAAACCTTTACTCGCTGGTGCCGATTGGCTCGGGGAGTTGCTGCAATGTCTGGCTTGATTGAGAGTCCGGCGCAAATCTGGCTGGCGGTCGAGCCGGTCGACATTAGGCGGGGAATTGATGGCTTGTCGGCGATTGTCCAACAGCGCTTAGGTCATGCGCCATGCACCGGGGCAGCGTTTATTTTTCGCAATCGCGCCGGCAATCGTTTGAAATTGTTGTTGTGGGACGGCAATGGCGTCTGGCTGTGTCAGCGGCGTCTGCATCGAGGCTCGTTTACCTGGCCCAAGGCCTCCGAAACCGCATTTGCCGTTAATCAGGCACAGTGGCAATGGCTGATTGCCGGTGTCGATTGGCAGCGCTTATCGGCGTCATCGTCAGCCGATTGGCAAGTCTAAAAGACCTGAAGAAAATACGTAAAAAATCGCAGAAACCCAGTTAAATCAAGTGCTTTAGAGGGATTTGGGCTGGTTTTTACATTTATGGGGAATATGTTGATTATCGGTTTCGTGTTGATAAAAATCCTCAAGTTTGCCGTCCTGATAGTCCGTCTCTGACTCGTCATCCGCGATGACCCCATCAAAATCGAAGGCAATGCGAAGCTCTCCGTCGCCTAGATCATCGACAACTTTCGTAGGCAAAACCGTGCCCGCTGGATAGCCATAATCGATTGCCGTCACGACGTCTTCTTCGTTTGCTGACAAAAATAGCGATACGTTGAATGCAGGGATATAGGCATAAGGCGATTTCCCTTCTATGAATGCCGCTCGGGTAATATTCAAACCATAATGTCGGATTGATCTAAAAACCCGACGCCCGGTTCAGCTGAATTGCGAGATAAAAGCACAATTTCAACAGGTTGTTGCTGTTGTAATTTATCATTGATACTCAGAAATCTTCGGATGAAAGGAAACGCCGCTCCTTTTTCCAAAATGACATCAAGATGTTCTTCTTGATATGTTTTATAGGCCTTTGGCCCTTTTTCGCGAAAAACATTATCAGAGTCGCTAAGATCGAACAATGCACTGGAAGCTACGGCGATGACGAACTTCCGTTCTATTGAGTATGCCATTTGATTTCCCGGTTGAACTGACCACCCATCATCTAACTTTCATCGTCTCCAATGGGGTCCCCTACCGTATCCTCGATGACTGAATGCCATTCGACCTTAAACCACTCACGGAACATTTTTAAAGTGCGCTTTTGGGGCCACAATCTATCATCCATATACCAACTTTCAAGCTCATTCTCGAATAGGATTTTATAGTTCAGTTTGATCCATTGATTTAATGCATCGGGTGTATCGGCCTCTTCCGGCCGAATCAAATAGACGGTATTGTCTTCATTGATCGACTCGATTGTCATCTCCGGATTTTTTCCTGATGGATCAGACTCATTGACCCAGTCTAAGGCTGGTTTCTTGTAGACAAGAATCACTGCTGCTCGATTAATCATTATTTTTCTTCCGCTATTAGGGGCTGTTGCCGTTTCACATAGGTAACCATAAAAAAGCGCAAGCTAAAGCCACAGAAGCTTCAAGATTTCGTTTTAGCTTGTCATATCGTGTAGCAATAGCTCTGAAATGTTTCAGTCTTGCAAACACATTTTCAACTAGGTGACGATATTTGTAGAGACACCAATCCATATCATCATTCCCTACGTTTGAATTCTTTTTTCTTGGAATGACAGGAACAGCTCCTTTGCCTTGAATCTGAACACGTAGTGGTTCACTGTCATAGCCTTTGTCAGCAACGATATAGTCAGCTTTAGGTAGTTCAGCGACTAAGGTTGGCACTTCTTTACAATCATGAACTTCGCCACCTGTTACTGTAAAGTGGATGGGAAGACCACAGGCATCGACAGCCATATGAATTTTGGTCGTATTACCCGCAACAGATTTACCAATCGCCGATTCTTGCCCATAGGCCTCACCGCTACTATGCTGATGAGCTTTCACAATACTTCCATCAATAAATGCCCATTCCAAGTCAGGCTCAACTATCAGTTCGTTAAAATACCCATCAGTTTTTCTTTACGAGACCATTCATTGAAGCGTTTATAAACAGCATTCCAGTTACCAAAGGCACTGGGCATATCTCGCCAGGGACAACCTACGCGCAAACGATAAAAAATCCCTTCGGTTGTTTGCCGAAGAAAGGGTTTGTCATATATCCCCATTTTCAACATAATCATCTTCAATTTTTCCCAGTGTTCATCCGTAAACATTTGTCGCGGCATAGTTTGCTTGTTTTTGGCTCAAAATAAACAAGCTATGAGGCGGAATTATTGAAATTCAAGGGTAAGTTACAAAACGGCAACAGCCCCTAATTTATTTACTTCCGATACAACAGCGCATGGGAATCGATCAGCATTTATTTCCACGCGCTCAGCTCTTTATCCGGTAATGGCTCAAAAAAAAGCGTCGCCTAATTTCCCACTCAACAATCCAGGCTTGCGTTTTCCAGCTCGTTCCTTGTCGAGTCCCAATCTGAAGTAATGAATCTAATCATAAATTTCGGCGAGTTTATATTCAGGAATGCCTTGCAGCTCCTGCATGATTTGTTGTTCTATCATAAAATCTACCTGACATTTCATCGTCGCTGACTCATTCTAGTTTAACTGTACCAGCAGAAATCAAAATGTTTCTCCAATGCTTTTGATAGAGTCAAGCCTCCCCCCTGACCCAACTTATGTTAAGTGTTATTAACATAAGCAACAGAACACAGAATCTTTGAATCATTGCAATTCAAAGACAACACTTATGCATTGATGCAAAACGACGTAAAATAATCCTGCTCAAAGAAGCAGGAAAGCACGATATATTATCGACTCAAACTTTTTATGATGGTCGATATCGGCATAAACAAATTATCGAGTTGTTCCGGTAAAGCCAAAAAACCAAATTGCTGGTAATAGGCCTGTGCTTGTTTATGTTTTGCGTCGACAAAAAGCCCTGCTATCCCCATAACCTGCGAGGCATCGAGCGTTTTCTGTAACGCATCGATCAGCAGTAACTGGCCATATCCTTTTCTTTGCTGATCTTTGGCAACGGCTAATCTTGCAAGCTTGGCGGCCGGTATCTTATCCGGGTATTTTTTTGCCCATTGATGCGGTATCTGGTCGGCCAGTACCTCACAAACCACGAGGGTCATAAAAGCGATAATTTCTTCGGGCTGTTGTCGATCAACCAAAACAAACGTTTTCGACAACCCCTTATCGTTATGTTGCCGAGCAATCTTTTGTAAAAAGTGGTTGAGCAATTCGTCGCCGCAATCAAACGCATTGCGATGATGTGTCTTACTCAGTGTCTCGATCGTTAAAATCGAACTCACTTAATGCGGGCCTTATAATTTTTGACCGCATTGATTAGTTTGTTATTCGGTTCAGGCGGATTGTCTAACACATCAAAGAAAAATTCAGCATCTTGTTGACTAAGATGAATCAATTTATCTTTTTCAATGACCCGTTCCGCTTTCTCAAGCGCCGCCTGTACCAAGAACTGATTGAGGGTCGCACCAGTTAAGTCGGCAGCAGCAATCAGCGTATCTTTGATTTGTTCGCTGACTCTGGCAGTAATGCGTTCATTGTTTGCGATGGCCATGAGAATATTTCTCTATTGGTGACAAAATGTCACCATATATAAGTTGTAGCAGTTTGTCAATCATCATTCGAATCGTCATATAGTTCTTAGCTTTCAATAAGATTTATAGGGAAAGCCTCCCTTTCCCAATTCGGCCAACACCGATGATTGTTAAAAGTGTCTGTCGAAGGAAATTACTTCTAATGAAGAACATCCCAAATCATCCCTGATTCAATTACGCTAGCGAATTGGTCAGCTGAGAAGCCGTTTGGATACAGATTATCCGCTGGACTTTGTTCAGAAATTTCAAACATGGCTTCCTCACAAATTTGCTTGAAATCGCCAGCATCAATATCACCTCCTTTGCGCCTTTGTGTTTCATCGGAAATCGCTTGATTCATATCACGTAACAAATGACGCTCATTACGAAGTGCAATGATTATTTTTTGGAGAGAAACCTTCAGAAAGCCTTCGAAATATTCATGGTCATGTTCAATCGAGGTTTCAATAATCCAGCAATGTGTCTGAATCTTATTGCTGTCCCGGTCACCGATTAATGCCGACAACGTTGGATCGTTTGAACCCTGATACGTTACTTTTTGTTTCTGTCGTTCTCGAAATCGTTGTTGACGGCTGGCATTATGGAAGCGTTCTGAGCGGGTGGACTGATATTTTTTCCCGGCGCGCCTGCGGGAGTCTAAACGGGCGGACGCGGCGCATCCGCGGGTGCAATAGCGCTGACCACGATCACAACTCGAGCAGATGATGACCTGTGTATGACAACGGTGACAATGATAAAGGCGGGCGGATCGGCACATCGACAAAAAGGTCGATGAGGGCTGGATTTATTCCCCAGATATGTCACACTGTGGATCGTGCTTCGGCACGGTTTTGGGGGTATGGCGTCAGCGTTGACCGTCAAATCTTGGTGGCGTCATACCTTCTCTCAACGACACCGCTCTTTATACCGCTGACCGTGATGCTTTGCTTGATTATTGATGAATTGCGTTCGGAAAAAACCCTCCATCACGATTTTTTCAGCAGGCTATTTGAGGCTGGGGATAACGTGGGGGGATTTTAATATTCGGCAAATAACTGCGGATTTGGGCTGGTTTTTACAACAGGCTAAGATTCGCTTGAAGCTCTTACCGAACAGGCCTATGCGGAGTGGATTAAACGCTATAGTTTGAATTTTGGCAAGCGTCATCCGCGTGACTTGGGTGTTAGCGAGGTGGAGCAGTTTTTGACGCATTTGGCGGTCAACGGCAAAGTGGCGGCTTCTACTCAAAATCAGGCGAAAGTCGTTCTGTTGTTTTTGCACCGTGAGGTGCTTGCCATGGAGTTGCCCTGGCTGGATAACGTAGAGCAAGTCAAGGCGCCGAAGCGTTTGCCTGTGGTACTGAATCGCGATGAGATTCAAGCGATCTTGTCGCGGTTGGGCGGCACGAATCATCTAATCCGCAAGCCTGCTCTACGGTCCCGGCATGCGGATTAGAATAAACAGGGGCAGGGGGGATCGAAATTAGGTCATATCGTGTACTTTCCGCCTCCATTCCCGTATTCCTCTACGTGCTTTAACAGTAGTTTGGTGCGCATCGCGCGTCTAATGGTGTTACTCAAGCTTCAGACTGGGTAATCTGTAGAGGAAGCTCTAGCTTTCCGGCGATAAAGGAAAAATTGAATGAGCGAATCGAGGTTGATTGATGTTGTGCCGGTCTCTGGAAGCTGGATGGAGTTTGGTAAAGATCGAGATGAGGGTTGGACGTTTTTAGCTTGATGCATATGGGTCTTATAACCTACAGCACGGAATTTGTAACACCGTCCTAAACGTTTCGATTGTGGCTAAAGCAAATCAAAACGTTCGGAGCGGGTTGAATAACCCGCCCCGCGCGAAGTAATTAGATTAACTCTAAAATAAGTACAAAAACCAAAGCCAAACCTAAACCGCAATGGATTACGCCTTTTACACTTGCCAACGGCCCCATGTATCCGGCAGGCGGCAATTTCTGCGCAAAACCGAATCGGGAAAGCGCCTTGCGTGACGCATTGTATTGGAGACCGAGAATCGCCGCGAAAATCAAAAGGATACCGAGCGTTCCGGAATCATAATGAGGATAATGAGCGGAGGCGCCCATGAAAAATAACATCGGGACTGAAAACAATACATTCGTTCTAGAAGCCAGCCCTGCTTGCGCTGCTGCATCAGCTGCTTCAGGTATGGCCGCTTCGCCTTTCGCGGTTTTTTCGGTGGATGCGATCACTATTTTTTGATTCGGCCAAATGATTAACCAAACGTTTAAGAACATCAATGTACCGAGCATAGCACCGATATAGATATCGACCGACCACCCGCTGCCGCGGATTCCCATAATGCCGAGTCCTGTTAGAAAAGTCAGCATGGCTCCCCAGCGAAACCACCATAATGCGCGCGGCACCAACTTTTGAACGGCATCCGACTTAGCCGAAGCTTCCGCCTCTTTAAAATATTCCCCTTGCACGAAATTGAAATAGTAAAGCAACCCAATCCAGGTTATTCCGGCCAAAAAATGTCCCCATCGAAACAGCATTTCCAGACCGGGTTGTGTTGTAAAAATGTCCATTCAAATCTCCCCTCATTAATTGATTATTGTTATTTTATGCAATGATTTTTTGTCTAGCCCAAGGATTAATTCTTTATTGACAACAATGACGAAGCCGTATCCCTGGGTCAGCGTTTGGATAGTCGCTAAGTTTTTCCTGGCTGTCAAGTCAGAAAAAGCATTAATAATTAATAATTTACTACCTTTGTTATAAGAATCGGCTCAGAAGTAAGTTAAGGCATTATGTATTAATAAAGAAAACTTCGTAGGGAGGCCGCAGACAACATAACCTCGAAATAATTGGAGCGATAATGAGGGGAAAAAGCTTTTCTGGACAACAGATTGCTGGGCTGGGGGGTAACCATAAGCATCAAGCTAAGCGTAGCTCCCCGTTGCTAAATCATTATCTACCGTTTTCGACGAGTCTAAGGAGTGTAGCCCGGATGGAGCGCAGCGCAATCCGGGAAGTTCGGAGCCACGCCATTCCCGTATTCCGCTATGCTGCATACGGGCTACGTGCTTTAAAAAACAGTTTGGTGCGCATCGCGTAACTAATGCGGTTACCCAAGCTCCTACTCTCGCCGTTATACATGAGTCGTAGATACCGTCTTGCCACCTTGGCGAATAAGACCTCGTGTTGCTTAACGAACCCGGCTTTCCCTCACCTAGCGTTAGGTGAGGGACGACGAAGGCGTCGCTCCCACAAGGGGGGCGGATGCTCTGTGGGAGCGATCCCTAGATCGCGATTTCGAAGCCACTGATGTTCAATATCCGCAGATTTATCAAACAACACCGTTCCCAGGTATACGATGACCTCTGTTTAGCAAGGTTATCGATATTTGTGTATAACGATGAGAGCTCCTACTTGGGTAACCAGTTCAGGAATCTCTAGCTTCTCGACGATCAAGGCGGATTGAACAAGCGATTCGGCCGGCTCCTTTCGCCTTTTCACGCAAGATAAAAAAACATTATCAAACGGGGGCGCCTCGAAACTATTTCAAACTCAAAAAAATTCAGCTTTCCCCCATTTTCAATTTCCCTTTGCGGATGATTTTTTTGGCTTCAGCTCCTTTGACGACTTCTCCATTTTCCTCCAGCCAAACGATGGCGCCCGTGGGACATCGTTGGATGGGGGCTTGGGTTTGGTGCTTTTTGGAATAATCGACAACGGGTAAATTGTTGGTCATCGTGATTAGGCTGGGGGCATCCATCGCGCATTTGCCGCAGGCCGTGCAGCCGACTTCGCATTCTTCTAAAATCCCATCGCCTGCTTCCAGGCTTTTACAGGCTACCCATAGTCTATGACTGACGGGGTGTATCGAAAAAAGATCCTTCGGACAAACTTCGACGCAGTCTCCGCAGGCGGTACATTTTGCTTCATCGACGACCGGCAAACCGAAGGCATTCATTGTGATGGCATCGAAATCGCAGACTTTTTCACAATCTCCGTGGCTTAAACAGCCCCAAGAACACCCTTTGCCTCCCCCTGAAACCAAGGCCTCCGCTCTGCAACTTGATATTCCTTCATATCTAGCGCGATTGATCGCGACATTGTTACCTCCGGCACAAGCTAAGCGCGCAACCTTTTTCTCTTCCGAGCCGGCATCCACGCCCAAAAATTGTGCTATCTCTTTTTGTCCTTCTTCGCTGCTTACGCTGCATTTGGCCGGCGGCATTTCGCCTTTGACCAAGGCTTCCGCAAATGGCCTGCAGCCGGGGTATCCGCAAGCACCGCAGTTGGCATGAGGCAGCATGCCCTCCACCACATCGATTCTTGGGTCTTCGTAGACATACAGCTTTTTGTTGGCAATGATCAGCATCAGCGCCAATACCAGCGTCAATCCACCCAGTGCTAGCAAAGCAATCAGAATGGTCATCTCTATCTATCCGGTTCGGAGATCAATAAATCACCTCGGCCCATTTTTTGCCGGCAATCAGTTCGGCTTTCCGGTTTTCCCATTTTTCTTTGGAACCCATGATATTGATAAAGGCTTTGTCGAGATTTTCTTTTACCTTTTCATAGCCGGCGATAAAGATATAAGTGTTGGCCGAACCGAGCATTTCGAGAATTTCTTCGGCCCTTTGCTCTATCGCGTGATCCAGTAATATCGGGTCTTCCCAATGCGGCCTTGGACTGAGCGCATGAAAGGCTTCGAATGTCGCTTTGTCGTAATACTGGGTTAGGTCTCCATCCTTGTCGTTGAGATAGAGGAGTTCGAGTCCGCTTTTCGCGCCATAAAATAAGCGGATTTTTCCGTGCCACTCTTTTTCCTGGCTGTAAATGTGCTTGATAAATGCCTTGAATGGAGCGATTCCGGTACCCATTCCAATCATGATAATGTTGGCATGTTTGTCATCGGGCACTTTAAAGGGCAATTCGAAAGGACCGGTAATCGTGATTTCATCGCCCTCACGACGGTCGCACAGGAAGTTGGAGCTCACTCCCTGATATTGCTCGCCGCTGAACTCGTCCACATAAGAACATCTTTTGACCAGCATCGTTATCAGCAATTTGCCGTTGCTTTTTTCCGGAATGTCGGCCACGCTGTAAAGCCGATGATGATAGGAATTGCCGAAGTCGCTCTTGTGTTCGAGCAGAACGCCGAAGCTTTGATCTACCTGACAATCAAATTCGGGATTGTCGACCTCCAGTAATATTTCTCGAATTTCTTCCACATTAGCGGGGGTCAGCCTTTCGGTTTTTTTGACCTTGGCTTTGTATTGCTTACTTGTATCGAGTTCTGATAAATAGGACATGGCTTTATTGCCTCATTTTGAAGATTCGTGATCAATTCGTTTGCTTTTTGAGCAAACCCGGGTGCATCCGCAATTGCCGCAGCTTAGCCTTTCGGCTAAAACGTCCGAGTCTGAAATGTTCTCGGAAAATGTTTCCCGCCATCGGGACTGCACCCAAACCCAAACCAGCAGCATCGATACTACGGCACTGATTCCAATTATAAATGTCATTAATGGCCCCCGTGTTTTATGAGCCTAAGCCCGAAAATCCCATAAACGTCAATGACAAGATCCCTGCGACCAATAAGGTCAACGCGGTTCCTTTGACTACATCGGGGACTTCCGCAAATTCCAATTGTTCTCTGATTCCTGCCATCAATATCAACGCCAAGGTAAATCCAATCCCGGCGCCCAAGGCATAAACGAGACTCTGGCTGAGGCTGTAGGCTTTGTTTGTTTGAAAGAGCGCCAAACCTAAAATGGCGCAATTGGTCGTAATCAGCGGAAGAAAAATCCCCAAGGCTCTAAATAAAGTAGGACTCATCTTCTTGATGAACATTTCCACCAATTGCACGGTGGAGGCGATCACGACGATATAGCTAATCAATTGTAGAAAGGGCGCATCGATAGCCACCAATAATGCATGGATACCATAGGCGCAAATTGAACTGATGAGCATGACGAAGGTAACCGCGCCTCCCATTTTAGTGGCGGTTTCCATTTTTCCCGAAACGCCGAGAAAGGGGCAAATGCCGAGGAAGTAGGCCAAAACGAAGTTGTTGACCAGGCTGGCATTGATAAATATGCTCCAATAGGATTCGGTATTCATCCTTTCGCTTTTTTAACTTTGAAATAATTAAACACAATCAGCCATAACGCCAACGTAAAAAAGCCGCCTGCCGGCAGGATCATAATGATCCACTCTTGAAACGATTCCGGAAATATCGCGACATCGAACAAGCTTCCATTACCAAGTAATTCTCTGACCGCACCCAGACAAAAAAGCGCTAATACGAAGCCGACTCCCATACCCAAGGCGTCCATGATCGATTTGCCTATGGTATTTTTCGAAGCAAAGGCCTCTGCGCGGCTCAGAATGAGGCAATTGACCACAATCAGAGAAATAAAAGCCCCGAGGTTTTTATGCAAATCGACGCTGATGGCCTGAATGGCATAATCGACGATCGTGACAAACGTGGCGATAATGAGAATAAAAGAGGCAATCCTGACTTGCTTGGGAATAAAGTTTCTTAAAGAAGCGACCAGTATATTGGACATCAACAGTACGAAAGCCGTCGCCAAACCCATCGCCAGCGCATTTTGGGCGGTATTGGACACCGCCAAAACCGGACACATGCCGAGCACCTGCACGAATACAGGGTTTTCACGCCAAAGCCCCTTGATGAACTCGTCGGTGGAGCTTGGCTCGGCCTTTTTGTCGGTATTATTGGTTATCCGAGTACTCATTTTGAATCCGGATTGACGTTAAACGTTTCGATTTGATTGTATATCAATGGTGCCATGACTGACGAACTT
The DNA here is from genome assembly GCA_018830325.1 of Gammaproteobacteria bacterium. GTDB lineage: Bacteria > Pseudomonadota > Gammaproteobacteria > Methylococcales > Methylomonadaceae > Methylotuvimicrobium. Next base: position 9,575 of record JAHJSQ010000090.1, on the reverse strand, counting down.
TCACCGATGATATTGCCGATGGCTCTCGAAGAAATGGTTGCGCCGGTGATACCTTCCACTTCCCATGGATTGGATTTACCCCCTTGCTTGACCGGTATCACCTTATTTTGAATCCGAGTCGATTCAGGATCGAGTTTGGCCGAAAGCGCTTTGAAGTTAGCCAGAAAGTTTTCATCCTTTTCGATCTTATCTCCCAATCCCGGCGTTTCCTTGCTCTCAAGCACATAAAAACCGACGATGGTTTGCGAATGGGGATCGTAGCCGTACAAAATCCGAATGACGTCGGCATAGCCTTGGCCGCGGGCCTCGATGGCTACGCCGATGAATTCACCAGCGTCGTCGTAACCTGCATAGACTACCTGACTTTTTCCATCCGGAGCTTCGACAGGCTTGAAATTCCCGTCCGCTCCCAATAAAAACATCCGTGTATTGCTGATGCCCGGCAGGACTTTGAAAACCGCTTTTTCCAGCGCTTCGGTTCGTAAACGATCGATTCTTTCCTTGGTGCCTTCATAGACCAGGACGATCAGCAAGGCGCAAAAAATGCCTATACTCACCATCGCGATCAGCATCTTTTTGCTTTCTTCGGAAGGATTGGTTTGACTCGATACAGGGTGATTGGCATTCATGCTTTTACCTTTCAGGTCCCGTAAACTTTAGGACGGATGAGTCGGTCGATGTGAGGCGATAGCGAATTTCCCAATAAAATGGCATACATCACGCCCTCGGGCAGACCGCCCCAAATCCGAATAACGACTACCAGCAGCCCAATAAAGATGCCATAAATCACGACGCCCAATGGCGTTATCGGGGAACCCACCATATCAGTGGCCATGAATACCGCCCCCAGCATCAAGCCGCCGGAGAAAAGCATAAATTCCGGAGAAGGATAGATTTCCGGATTAATCCAATACAAAATGCCGCTCAAAACATAAACAGCACCTAAAATGGCGACAGGAATGCGCCAGTTCATCATCTTGCGGGCAATTAAATAGAGCCCGCCCAATGCGATCAACACGGAAGATGTTTCTCCGATCGATCCGCTGATAAGTCCCATGGCCAAATCGGCACTTTCCGTGGTAACTTGATCGAACTTAAAAGCAGAAAGCGGCGTGGCGCCCGATATGCCGTCGACGACAGGTTTTGCAAACGGAAAAGTTAGCACCGATTCGGACACGCGGGTGAATCTGTCCGCCAAAAAAGCCGGATGCCAAGTCGTGATCGCGACTGGAAAGGCAGCTTGTAGAATAGCTCTTCCGACCAAAGCCGGGTTAAAAGCATTGTAGCCTAGACCGCCAAAAACGAATTTGCCCAAGGCAATCGCCAATACGCCGCCGATGAAGGTCATCCATAATGGAAAAATCGGCGGTAACGTCAATCCCAACAGCAAACCGGTAATCACCGCCGAGCCGTCGGCAATCGTGCTCGGCCGGTTGGAGAATTTGTTCAATAGATGCTCGGTCAATACGCAAGCAATCAGGGAGGTGAGAATCACCAAAAGCGCATTGATGCCGAAGGCATAAATAGCAAAGACCGTAACCGGCAGAAGCGCATAGATTACGTTGCGCATGATCACATCGACGCCGACCCCTTTGTTGATATGGGGCGAACTGCTGATACGTAGGGTTTTGCTAAACATGGGCAACCGCCGATTTTCTTTTTCTGACGATTCCTTTGGCGACTCTGAAATATTGCACCAAAGGAATATTGGATGGGCACACATAGGAGCAAGAACCGCATTCGAAACAATCCATCAGATGGTACTCCTCGGCCATCGTGTCGTAAGCTTCGGATTTTGCCAAGATGCCCAATCGCGAAGGATTCAGGGAAATCGGACAGGCATCGACACAGGCCCCGCATTTGATACACGGATAGATTTTGTCGCTTCTTTTGACATTTTCATCGCCGAACACCACGATGCCGGATGTGCCTTTGACAATCGAGATATCCAAGTCGGAGGCCGAAATGCCCATCATCGGCCCGCCCATATAAATTTCGCTGAGGTTTTCTGCGGCTCCGACGTGTTCCAATACAAAGCGTAGCGGCGTCCCGACCGGAATCAGATAATTGCCTTTTTTCTTGATTCCGGGTCCGGTAATCGTGACCACTCTTTCCTGAATCCCTCTGCCATGAGGCAACAATCTTCCGATTTCGGCCGTCGTGGCGACATTGACCGCTACGGCATGAACATCGATCGGAAAACCGCCTAAAGGAACCTCTTTACCGAGCAATGCCGTAATCAGCATTTTCTCGGCGCCCTGAGGGTATTTGACGGGAACGACTTTGACTTTTACCGGCAAATCGTCAGGAATCCGATCGGCTAAATGATCGGCGGCATCTTTTTTGTTGGCTTCGATACCGATAATGACCTGTTTGGCGTCGGTGACTCTGAGAAGATATCGAATGCCGGTGAAAATATCATCCGCCTGTTCGAGCATGACTCGATGATCGGTAGTCAGATAAGGCTCGCATTCAATCCCGTTGATGATCAAGTGCTCGCAGAATTTTCCTTCCGGAATTTTCAACTTGACGTGGGTCGGGAATGCGGCCCCGCCTAAGCCCACAATACCGGCATCTTGGATGCCTTGTAAAATGGCTTCCGGGCTTGCCGACAGGGGAACAGGCAAGCCTTCCACGACTTCTTGTCCGGAAAAAGGGAATGTTTCAAGATAAATGCCGCTTGCCTTTTGACCGCCGATGACCGGCACATTGGCGATTTTCCTGACAACCCCGGAAACCGGAGCATGCATCGGAACCGACAGATAGCCGTCGGCCTTGGCCAGCAGCTGTCCCCGTGCGACCTCCTGGCCTTCGCGTACGATGACTTGAGCCGGCTTGCCTATATGCTGCTGCATCGGAAGGACAATCAACGGAGGAAACGGAAACTGCCGGACGGGCAGTTTGTTCGTGTCCTCCTTGTGTTCCGGGGGATGTACCCCATGCTTGAAAGTATTTGAAAAAAATTTCAACACGGCATCAATTGAATTTTTCGCCTCTTTTGATCCATTTCTCGATATCGGCGGCGCTTCTATCGGCAGGCAGTCCCGGATGGATCACGCCGGCGGTACATTTTTCAGCCGCCTTGACCAAATCGCTGTAAGGCCCGGCATTGGCATCTTTGATAAAGGCCTTTTTATCGTTGTTGTAAGCGAAGATATTGGGGTTCAGGTTGATGCACTCGTCACAGGCTGTGCAATTCTCCGTTTCAAGCCAAGGCTCCATGCTATCCGCTTTGACTTCGGCTGCGCCTGTCGAGGTTTCTGTTTCGGTTTTATCCAATGCCAAGTCCATGATGCCTGATCCCTCATCACCGGCTAGCTTCATCAAACCCTTGGCAATCTTTCCGACGACTTCAGTCCGGATTTTGCTTTCTAAATCTTCCACCGGCGTTGTTTTGTCGTCTTTAATGCCGGCAATGGCTTTCAACATGATCCAGAAATCCCTTCTTTCCTCGCAGGACAGTACGATCGTTTTCGAGACCAAAACCCGACTGAGTAGTTGTTTGCTATCCACGGCCCAAATGAACGGAAATTTCCCTTCTCTTTCGGATTCGTCTAGTTTTAGGAAGTCGGCCAAAACCACCATATTTTCATTCCAAGTATCCCGAGGTGCCTTGCGGAAGTGTTTTCTAAACCGTGCTTCGGTCAAGGCGAAATCGGCAAAAGTCATCGCAACTTCCATCGATTTTTGTCTACCGCCTTCGAGGTATTTCAGTTCATAGGTCGGCCATAGCTTGTCCATCGCGGGGTTGCCCTCCAAGTCGAATGCCTCTTGAGGCGTCACGCCTTTGTCGGGGTTGTAGCGGAAGATTGGATAGGCTCTGGACTCGACAACCAATTTGGCTTGATGCGCCCCCATGTCGTCACCCACGCCGTGCTCGGGTTGGCAAGTGGTGTACAGATTGAACAGCGCCGGTCTTTTCGTCATCAAGCCGTCGATGAAGCCTTCGATCATGTGGCTGGTGTTGGCCAGTGTGGCTTGCATGACATAGGTATTTCTGTGCGCCATGCCGATCAAGCCTATTTCTTTTCTGGATTCGGATTTGCCTTTCCCGACTTTGCCGAATTGCGCCATGTCGGAGACTTGACCGACAAAACCCGAAGTACAAGCTTGGCCGCCGGTATTGGAATAGACTTGGGTATCGACAACCACTACTTTAATGGGTTTGCCCGAGGCCATCATGCGCGAAAGATTTTGGAAACCGATATCGTACATCGCGCCATCGCCGCCCAAAGCCACGACCGGCGGGCACAACTTCCACTCTTGGTCGGAAAACTGTTCCCAATTGAAATAGCTGAAGAATTCGTTATGATCGCGGGGATTGTATTTTTCACTCAATTCCAATTCAGCTTTACGTATCAATTTGAATCCGTCAGCCATTTTGGCCATATGACCTTCAAAAATCCCCATAGCCAAGGAAGTACTGTCTTGGAACAAATGATTCGCCCAAGGGAACGGATAGGGATTGTACGGATAAGTACTGCCCCATACCGAGGTACAGCCCGTCGCATTGGTCATGCCCATCGTCGAGCGGCCTTTTCCGGTGGCTCCGTTGGTATATTTCCAATGTAAATGTTTCAGGCCGGCAATGGTTTGCGTCGTTTCGGTCAACCATTCCTGGTCGATCGGGGAAGAACCTTTTTCATGCTCCAATCTACGGGCAATCCCGGACATGGTCAGATCCCCTCCCTGCATTTCGGCGACAATCTTGGACATCATGTCGGTGTCCGTGACGTTCATTGTATTCATCAATTTGAGTTGAACATGTTTCTCCAGCTTTTCAATCAGTTCCTGAAGATAAGCCACATGTTTTTCGACCCGTGGAATCATCAGGGACTCCACCGTAGCCATGAATAGATGAACGACCGACTTCTCGGAGCAACCCAAACAGGCCCCGTCGCCACTGGCAAAGCTTTGATAGGCTCCTTTATCCAACAAGATGGTTTCCAGAGGACCTATTTTCTCTTCCAAGTCGTCAACGCGATGAAATTTTTTCGGAGTATTCGGAAGGTCGCTCCAAAAGCCCCATTCCTCTCTCAATTTTGCAATCGATTCATCGGTTTGTTTGACTACCCTCAATGCGTCGTCATCGCAGACCTTGACGCATTCCATACAGCCTTTACAGGTCGTAGGGTTGACAGTGATACTAAATAAGCCTCCGCTATTAGCTGCTTTCTTTTCATGCAGGTCATAGTAGGGCCGAGTCAGCGAAAACTGGAAATCGCCGAGTTCGTCCCTGAACCATTGCAGTTCGGTAGAGAGTAATGAGTCCTTCGATTCTTGTTCGATAACGGCATCGATGGCTTCATTGACCATGTTGTTCACGGTGACCCCCTCGTGCGGCTCATTGAAAAGCGCACGAATTTTGGGTTCCAGTTGTTTGACGGTTTTAGGCAGAAATTCGAGTTTGTCGTGTTTCCGTTTCACCCGTTTCAAAACCGTATCGAGCACATCCGATAATTCGCTCACCAAGCCGGGAATGGCCGTGTCTGGGCAAACCGTGTAACAGTTGCCGCACGCGGTGCAATTATCGGCCACCCATTCCGGATGCTCAAAGCGAATGCCGGTCATATCCCTGAACAGCGATGTCGTTGCCGGCATCACGCTCAAACCGATAAAGGGATCGGTCAGGTTGTCATTGCCTTGGCCGGTCAGATAGAAATTACCGGTCTGTTCCCAAAAACGGTGAATATCGCTGAGTTTGGATTCACTCTGCGGGCTGGTTTTCAGCAGGCTTGGAATCGGCGCAATCAATTGCCCGCTGGTTTTCTCGGCTTGAGCGCCTAAGACTTTGTTTTTGATTTCGTGGACTTCATCGAATCCGCGCTTCACGACGCGCATGTTGTCATCGACGACCCGCTGACCTTTGCTGCCGAACTTATGTTGCAGTTGTTCTTCTATCGCTTTCAACAGCGCGACATCGCTGAGTCCGGATTTTTCCATCAAAGGGGAGGCCGCGAAAAAACCGCCCTGAAAGGCAATGCCCTGCATCCTGAGCTGCAATTCCGGATCGGTCGCTTCTTCTCTTGCGATTTTGAATCCATCGACATAAAAGACTCGAATCTCATTGTCGATGATCATTTTTTGGTAATGTACCGGTATGTCGGCCCAAACTTCATCGGCGGTTTTCCGCTCGCTTTGAATGATAAAAGTTCCGCCTTTTTTGAGGCCCGCCAAGGCATTGGTATGCTTGAAAACATTCGGGTCAGGCGATAGCACCACATCGACGAAATAATATTCGCAATTGATATTGATCGGTTCGGGCGCGGCGGCAAGATAGTAAGTGGTCGGTTGTCCTTTTTTCTCCGAACCGTATTTAGGATTGGCTTTGATGTCGTAGCCCAAAAGATCGAACAGCGTCATTGCCAGGTTTTTTCCTGTCGTGATAGCGCCCCAACCGCCGACCGAGTGAAACCTCACCGTAATGGCGCCCTGCGGCATCAGGTTTGGGTTTTCAGAACCGCGAACAGCCAATTCCTTCACATTCGGATAAGCCTCTTGAATGGCTTCTTGATGGGCTCTTTGTTTGGGCGTGAAGGCATGTTCCCGGATAAAGTCGATCGACAAATAAAAGCGTTTTTTGTGTTTGCCATCAGGCAGCATGTTTTCTATCGCGCCAATAATGCCTTCCGGTTGAAGATCGCGGCTGCCCATGCCGAAAGAGCCCGAATATAAAGGCGGCATTTCGCTGAACGAGTAGGAAGGCAAGTCCGGATACGGAATATTTTTCTTGTGCGTGCCGTTTTCGATACATTTGGTAATTACCGCGCGGGTTTCACGCATGATAGGAGGATCTTCTGCCAACGGCTGATCCAGCCTTTCCAAAATGGCGACCCCTTTTCGGCCCTTTAAAACTTTTCCCAAAAGATCCGCCGGGAAGGGCCGGAACATCACCAAATCCACCACGCCGACTTTCAAGCCTCGAGTTTTTCTTAAGTAATCCGCCACCGCTTCGGCACTAGAGACTACGCTGCCCTGACCTAGAATTAGGTAATCGGCGTCTTCGACTTTATAGGTCATGACGCGTGCGTAACGACGCCCCGTCAATTGATAATATTCCTCGAAAGCTTGGTCGGTCAGCTCTTTTATATGGTCGAAAAAGAAAGGACGCTGAGCGGCGACACTTTGCATATAAGCATCCTGATTTTGCACGATACCGGCCATCATAGGATTGTCCACATCCCACAGTTCAGGAATACGTCTTCTTTTCTCCCCATAAATGATTCTTTGAGCCGGAGTAGGCGTATCGATGATGTCGTCCGGTCTACCCAGATACTCCTTGATCAACTCCCGCTCCGGCAATAAAAGAGACTCGATCAAATGGGTGGTTAAAAAGCCGTCTTGTGCGATTACGCCCGGATTCAAGGCCAATTCGGCAATTCTGTGGGAGATGATATTCAGGTCGGCCACATGCTGGGCTTTTTTGGCAAAAAGCTGAAAAAAACCGGTATCGTCAATCGCATGGTAATCATCGTGTCCGGCATGCACATTGAGAGTGGCTTTGGTCATGGCTCTTGCGCCTATGTTCAAAACATAGGTCAGCCTTTTTCCGACAGCGGCATAAAGCGATTCATGCATGTAGGCAATGCCCTGACCAGAGGAAAAATTGGTGGACCTCAAGCCTGTCATGGACAATCCGGCCGTTACTGCAGCCGCGGCATGCTCTCCTTCCGGCTCAATAAAGATGAGAGGGCGGTCGGAAATATTCAAATGTCCTTTGGCCGCCTCTTCAGCCCAGTATTCGCCCATTTGGGTGGAGGGTGTGATGGGATAGGCGCCTGCGGCATCCGAGGATTCGCGTTCGCACATGATGGCTACTGTATTGCCATCCATGGCAACCCTTGTTCCTGGATATTTGAATTGCTTGTTTCTATTTTCCATGACGATATCGCGTAGTGGGATTATGGATAGGTATTTCAGAGTGACTTTTCGACGTATCCTCAGCTAAAACAGTATTCCAATTGAATCTGATTGGCAATGTTTTTTTGGTCGATTAATTAGGCTTCATTCGGCACAACAATAGCACATTTGCTGGACTATTTTGGAATGCTGCTGCTGAAACTAACAAGCAAAAAACATGCCTGATTGATGGGTGGTGATCATATCGAATCGGTTTTTTTATTCATTAGGGTTTCGCGACAAATAACCTCCCGGAGCTATGGGGCTTGGCCTAGGTTCGGTTGATCGGTTGACAGGCTTGGTAACTAAATTATTCAAAGTAGTTAACCTAGTGATCATGAAGGTCTGGGTGTCGCCCCGGCAAATGAAAGAGTGAGGCGTGGCGGAGAGCGCGGTCGCTCGCCCGGCAGGACGCCATGAGCCCAGCGCCTAAATTATCCAAGATACTTAATCATAGCCAATGAGCTATGGAAGTTAGGCGTTGGGTGAATACGTCCGTGAAGCACAACAATATCACATTTGCCGCACTATTTTGGAATGCTTTGAAATTAAAAGCAAAAATCGTACCTATTGGTGGCCTATGGTCGTATCGAATTGGTTTTTTTCATTAGGGTTTCGCGACAGATAACTTCCCGGGACTATGTAGCTTAGCCTAGGTTAGGGTGCTCGCTTGACAGGCCCAGTGCCTAAAATATCTAAAGATGGTTAACCATAGCCAATGGGCTATGGAATTTAGGTGTTGGGTGAATACGTCCGCGTAGGATTGGCGGCGACTCAAGCGTCTATGATAGCGTGAATGCAGATTTTGCATTACGCCATGGATGGCGTGTATTAGGGCTGTATGGGTATAAATCATCGTGGTTCTGACATCGCTGTGCCCGGTAATTCCTGAATAGTGCGAATGTCATAATTGGTTGGCGAAGGAATGCCGCAAAGTATGGACGGTTGCCCGTTTGATCAATTTGGCATCATTTACGGCGCGTTTGATCGCTTTCTGTGCCACCGACTCAGGATATGATGCGCTTACGTTCTTGCGTTTCCGTGACCCATGTTAACGATTGTTGAGGGGAAAACCACTGCCAAATGAAATCTTTAGCGGCATTTTTATATTTTTTTCCTGATTGATCCGGTAAAAATACACCTGCATAATCGGTTTTAAGGTCGGCTTCATGGAGAGCCGAGACTTTCCAGGGTAAATTTGTCCTGATCATTAATACCTTTAAAAGCAAAGAAATACATCAACTCCCGGATAGCATTTGAAAATTGCAGGCACCAATTACTTAAATCAATTAAAATCAAATGGATAGAATTTTCATGTAACCCAAAAAACGCTGATTTTTCATGATTTTGGGGGTTGGCACAAATTTACCGTGCGAGACTTTCTGTAATTGTTGTTTTAAGGCAGGAATATATGTTATCCCAAATAAAACGACAAGGCTTTCAGAAAGAAATTGACCTAATGAGCGAGTCTAGCTGAACAAGATATGGAGATCTAGAAAATAACTTGTTATGTTCAGCAACCAACAAGCATTGAGATTTATAGAGCCCGTGATTAATTAAGCTACATTCGAAGCGTATTTAGTATCTTCCAGTCTGAAAAAGGAGCTAATACGTTCTGCATTGTGCTTCAATGAATCCAATGCAAAAGTAATCCGTTCTTTTAAATCAGCTTTATT
>JAHJSQ010000089.1 GCA_018830325.1 Gammaproteobacteria bacterium | reverse complement strand
TTGATTGTCGGGAAGCTAGAGCTTCCTGAACAGGTTACCCAAGCTGGAGCTTGGGTAACAGCATATTTTAGTTTTTGCGACTACGACTAGCCCCTGCTCGGACACTTGACTTCGGTAAGCTGAAGCATCTTGCTAATCAGGTAGTCGGTTACACTATCGGCTTGCTAGTGCATTAAAAAGTAAAGGAAAACTCTCGCTTTTGCTGTCAAAAAAGCGAGAGCTGTTCCGGCGCTTGCTCGATCGGTTTTCGTTTGGCCCCATAAAACACCTCTATTTTTCCGAATTGTTTGTCGGTAATTTTTAGTATTCTGACTTCGCCGTCCGGCGGTAGTTTGGACTTGACCCGCTTTAAATGTACCGCAGCGTTTTCATCGCTGGCGCTGTGTCGCATGTAAACCGAATACTGCATCATCGTAAATCCGTCGTCGAGCAAAAATTTGCGGAATTGCGCGTATTCTTTTCGGTCCAGCGGCGTTTCGGTTGGTAAGTCGAACAAGACGATAACCCACACCGAATTCATCCCTCCAAACGTCATAAGTCGATCGACAACGGTCGAGGGAAAACCAGTTTGATCGATTTATCCTCGAACGCTCTCTTGAAATCCGCCAACAAATAATGACAGGCTACCATCATCGGCATGTTTTTCCGGTTCCATTCCACGGGGACGCTCAATAATTTCAGCAATGGCTGTTTAGTGTGTTGATCGACTTCGGGCGACGGCGTGTTCCGGTGTTGCAAATAAACCAGCCAATCGACCCAAGGACGGAGCGGCTCCATCAGATCATCAGCCAAGCACAAGTCATTGTATTGGTTGCAATGCTTGATGCCTATCGTCGGGTGCAGTCCGCCGCTGACAATTGCCCGGGCAATCATCGCGCGTATCACCGCATAGCCGTAATTGAGCAAGCCGTTGATGCCGCCGGCTTCCGTATCGCGCCGAAAATCGGGGCCGAACAATAGACGCCAATATTGTTGAGCGGCTTGCGCCTCGATATTAGCGCTGTCGCCAGGCTTGACTTTGCCCAGCATTCGTTCCAACGGTTTCGCATTTTTGTCTAACTGCTGCAATACATGAATTTGACTGGCGATTTTTTCCGTAACGATTAGTTGCCATAAGCGTTTTTTGACCGGTAAAGTCAGTTTGATTTGTTGTTGCAACACCTTGCTATGCAATGTATGACCGTCGGTCAACGGCAATATCAATGCATAGGGCAAATGCCGCTCATCGCAGAATACGACGGCGACATTGTTGTGCTGGCATTGTATCAATGCGACTTGCGTCAGCACGATCGCCGGATGCTGTAGTATCAATACTCCTAAGTCCCTCGATCGGGATCTGCGCGATCGTTTGTCGGTTCTTGTCGATGCACAATTGGCTGTGTTGCGAATGCAAATAGGCCGGTTCGCTGATATCGACGATGCGTTTGATCATGAAAAAACCTTTCCGATAGCGTTGATATGATGTTTTTTTAATCCGGACGTCATCAATGCTTCAATTGTTGAATACCTGTCCGCTAATGTTTCTTGATCGTTATTGAGCGTTGCGGCCGTATGTAGCCTTAATTTGATTCGTTTTTGTTCTCGTTCAAACTTTTGGACTCGGTAAAATACCCGCTTGCTTTCACGCTCGATGCTGACGATTTCATTGATGTGCAGCGCCATCATAAATTCATACCGTTCACCATGGTCGGTTTTAATAATCGATTGCTTGGGTTTGCCGATGCCCCTCGCACGATGGCAGGCCTCCATCGTCGTGACAAATTCGCCATGAAATTTACCGGTTTCCTTGTCCCTGAGAATTTCGACATGGTGTAAGTTACCGTAAGACAACCATTTAAAGACCTGCCCTTCCTTATTCTTTGCACCGAATTTGGTTTTTTGCAATTTCGCCAATGTCGTCTTCGATTGCACTACGCGTACACGCTTGATCGGAGTCTTTCCATCCTTGTGATAAACGGTGACTCCGTTAACAAAGGCTTCTTTAGATTTTCCGTCGAAGCGTTGAAGATGGCGTTCGACTAGTTGTTTTACTGTCGGGTCGATGATTTTATCAACTTGGGTAAAACCGCCGTCTAAAACCTTTCGATTGACGTTACCGATACCTTCGATAAATCCTGCGCCGGTCGCTTCGTGCAGCTCTCCACTCAATTTTCGTTGCGGCGCGTGCGACACGATCATTTCCGTCAGTTTTTGCTGTAAGTCGTTCCGCAAGTTAGGCCAGGGCGGATCGAGATGAATATCGCGCATCGTCAGTTGCGAACGCTGCCGCTCCAATTGCTTGGCGGTTTCGACCAAATTCCGGTAAAAGCTTCGGTCGATACTAGCAATGGCCAACGCATCTATTGCGTGATGACGATGATCGCTGCGGTCTTTTTTGTCATTATCGCCGATCAAATTATTCAACCCCCATTGATGACGCACCCAAGCGGTCGTTTGGCCTTTGCTGACCGAAATATCGGATCCTAGCGGCTTCAAATATTGCAGTGCAACCCTGCTCAAATAGCGCGTATCATTGAGCTGATTGGCGATGAAATCGCGTTTTTGTATTTCCGCTCCGGTCATGAAAAAGCGCCTTTTTTTCGCTTGCAGCGATTTAGGCCATCGGTCGAGCGCCTGGACGATTTGATTCCATTGTTTTTCGTTGCCGCTAAAAGCGTCGATCGGCGTACGCTGGCCTTTGTTACGGTTTTCTTTCGCGTAACAGACGACTTTATTCATGTAAGAGTCGTCCAGCGATTCGCTGTATGGCACGATATGATCGATTTCTATTTCGGAGCCGAACAGCGTTGACAGACTGATCGTTTGTCCCGAATAGGCGCAACATTGATTTTGATCCCGCCAGAGCCGGTATTTGAGTTTGTCGTCGCGGCTGGAGTAACGGCTCAATTGCAGATGCGGATTAAGCCGGCGCATTTCGCCGAATTTTTCGGCGGCTTCGTTGTTTGCTTTCGTGTTGGCTTTTTGTTGTTTGGTGAACTCGGCATAACGTTGTGTGTTCATTTCCAAGTCGCGGGCCATTTCCAGCCGTATTGCGTCGGGTTTTCCGTATTCGGCGATTAGCGCGTTGATCAAGCGCCTCAGCTCGTGCAAACCTTTTAGCACGATCGGATTGGCGATTTCCGGCGGCGGCCCTAGTTTGTCGATAGCCGTTATGTTGTCGGGCTCGTAGTCGTAACCGGCGCTGATGCGGGCATCGGAAAAGATTTCTCCCCGCTCCAAAAAGGGCAGTAGTTTTCTGATTGTTTTGCACGATAAGTTGCCGTGACCGGGTTCGAATTCCAGCAAACAAAGATTGACGGCGATTTCCGGACTGAATCGCCAGTGCGTCGTCATGCGTTTTTTCAGTGCCGATTTTTTCTGGAAAGTCAGCAGGTCTTCGACCAGTGCCTGTTGGCGTTCGGCATCGAAACCGTCCCAGTCGGGCAAAATCTTACGAATCTCGCAAGCCGTGATATTGCCTTTGAGTTTTTTGTCTCCGCGCTCGAGATTGATTTCGACGCTTCGATCGAAACCCAGGGTTTTTCTGATTTTGGTTAGGGTAATGTTGGCTTCACGTTCGAACAATTCGACCAATTTGTTTCGTTGCGCTTCGTCCAGCTTTAACCATCGGTCGGTTTGGCTTTCTAAATATTCCAAATGATTGATGTCTTGCAGGTAGCGGAAGCGTTGGTATTCGAGCCGGGCGATTCGGATTCAATTATATTTCGGTTCCAGCGAGCATTTACCAATGCGGTCGGCTTTGAGTTTCAAAGGCCGCTGATAAAAGATGATACGTTCGATCGTTTCTTTGAAGGCTTCGGTCAATTGCGGATGGTATTCCTGTTGCGTTTGCCAAATGAGATCCAGTTCTTCTTGGTACATCTGCCGATCGGTGCGCAAATGACCGCCATCGTGAGCTCTGTTGCGCCGGCATTGGTGCCGGCCGAAGCCGGCGAGATATTCACCCAGGGTTCGGCAGTTGGCTAAGGCGATTTCCCGTCTCAGTTCGGCTATGTCTTTTTTGAATGCCGATTCTTCCTTAGCGCGTTCGTCGCTTAGGTCTTCGTCTTGCTCGATTTCATTGAGTACGGTTTGCACGTCGGGATCGTCGAGCATGTCGCCTAAAACATTCAATATAATTTCTGGCTGAGGATGAATTGACAGTTCTTGTGGCAGCAAGCCTTGTTGAATCAACGTTTCCAGCATGCGCTGTTTGCGTTGGGCGCGGCGTTGCAAAACCCGCCGTGTCAATCTAGCATCGCGGCGCTTGACGTTTTTCGGTGACGGTGGCTAATTTTTTTGATACATTTTCGCCATTCTTTGAATCTGCTCGATCGCGGCTTCGCGTAAAAAGGCAGGCTCCAAAATTTCGACTTCGGCTCCGTGGCGGAGGATGTCCATTAATAGTTCGCGGTGATCGCCGAACGGTATGTTTAGCTCGTAACTGCCGTCTTCGTGCCAGCAGCCGGTTTGTTTCGGATGCCATTGTTCGTCGGCGACCCAGCGGGCGCGTTCCGGCGTGAATTTTAGCTTTGCGGTGTGTTCGGCTGTACCGGAGAAGATGCCGTAGGCGGCGCTGTAATAATCATCTAACTGCTCTCGATCGAAGCTTTGGGCGGGAACTTCTTGGCGGGTGGCGGTTTTAATGCGTTCCAATGCGAAGGTGCGCAGCTCCCTTCTAAAATGACACCACGCGTCAAGGTACCAGTTGTCCCGATAGTAAACCAGATTTTGCGGGGATACGGTGCGTGCGGTGATTTGTCCGTCGCTACGCGCGTCGTAGATCAAGTCGAGACGTTGGCTATCGAATAGCGCTCCGGCGATTTTGGGAAACCAAGGATTTCGAACTTTTTGACGTGAGGCGATCGGGATGACTTTGATGCATTCCAGTTTGCGTTCTGCGCTGCTACGATCTAACGCGAGAAGTTTTTCGATCCGGTTTTGCAGTTGGGCGATTTGTTCGCCGAACAGGCCCGGCGATATTTTGCGCAGCAAGGTATGGCAAGTCAGCAGTCCCCATAGTTCCTCGGCATTGAACCATAAGCCGGGCAGTTCGTAAGGATGTTCGCCGGCTTCGGTGTCGTAGTGGTACCCGTTGCGTTTACGGTCGTAAACGATCGGCGCGTCGAAATGGTCGCGCATGAGCGTTACCAGCCGCTTTACGGTCGCTTCACTGCATTCGAGTTTTTCCTGCAACTGGGTATTAGATATCGGCGTTCGGCGACCGGATAGAATGTTATGTAATTGATAGATTCGTTCGAAGCGGTCCATCGCCGCATCTCCTGGTTTGGTGTCAGGTTTTTTAAGGATTGCGTATTTTTGGGAAACTAATGCTCAAATCAATTGATCTAGAAAAAGCACTTCACCATGAATATCATAAATAATATTAATTTATTTCAATAACTTACTATAGGACTGTATACAATATTTGTTTCTCCCCAATCCTAAAAAGCAGTTAGCATGCGTTGTAAAACGTTCGAAGCATAAAAGACTTTGTTTTCGTTCGGCGATGATATTTCGAAAGAGGGCTTGAGCGTTATTGACACCACTCCGGCGTCAACGAGGTTCGCCAAAATTGATCTTCTTTTTCGAATAGGCGGCGGCTTTCGGTGGGTCCCCAACTCCCGGCCGGATAAGTCGGAATGAAGTCGCGTTCGACGGCCCAGGTTTGCAAAATCGGATCGACGATACGCCAAGCATATTCGACTTCGTCGAAACGCAGAAATAACGAGCGGTCGCCTTTCATGACATCCAGCAATAAATCCTCATAGGCATCGATCGCTTTTTCATCGCTGTTTCGAAAACCGGCATCCAGGCTACTGGTGCGCGTGCGCATTTCCAATCCAGGTTCCTTGACGGTCATTTCCATGCGAATGCGTTCTTCGGGTTGAATGCTCAACAGGACCCAATTCGGATTCATGCACTGCACATGCGTATCGCGAAAAAACTGCAGCGGCGGATGGCGAAAGCAAATCGAGACGACCGATTGACCTTTGGCCAGTCGTTTGCCGGTCTGTAGATAAAACGGCACGCCCCGCCAGCGCCAATTATCGATGAATAATTTTACGGCGGCATAGGTTTCGGTAATGCTGGTTGGCGGAATGTTCTCTTCCTCCAAATAGCCTTTGACCTTTTCCTTGCCGACCGTGCCTTTGGCGTATTGGCCGCGATAGGCATGCGCGTGTACCGCCGATTTGGGTATTGGGCGAATCGATTTTAAGACCTTGACCTTCTCGTCGCGCAGCGATTCCGCTTCCATTGATGCGGGCGGTTCCATTGCAACCAGCGTCATCAGTTGTAGCAAATGGCTTTGCAGCATGTCGCGCAAAGCTCCGGCCCCATCGTAGTAGCCGCCGCGCGTGTCGATACCGATATCCTCGGCATGGGTAATTTGAACATGGTCGATGTAGTTGCGGTTCCACAGCGGCTCTAGCATGACATTCGCGAAGCGGAAGACCAATACATTCTGCACCATGCCTTTGCCGAGATAATGATCGATCCGGTAGATCTGTTCTTCGCTTAAAAAACGGCCGATCCGTTTTTGCAACGATTGCGCGCTGTCCAGATCGTAACCGAAGGGCTTTTCGATGATAACGCGTTTCCAGCCGTATTCTTGATTCAGTAAGTCGACTTTGCTAAGCGATTCGATGACATTACCGAAATCCTCGGGACTGATCGCGAGATAAAATGCGATGTTTTTGGAAAAATCTTCATCCTTACCCAAGGTAACGGCCAGTCCGCTATAGCATTCCGCTTCACCGAGATCGCCGCGATGATAGGAAAGTCGTTCGCTGAACCGGGCGAATACAGCCTCGTCTATACCTTCACGAACCTTCGCGCCGATCATTTCCCGAACTTCCTCAAGCCATTTTTTTTGGTCCCAAGGCCGTCGACCAATGCCGACGATACGACTGCCTTCCGGCAGTTTGTTTTCGAGATCCAAATGATAAAGCGCCGGCATCAGTTTAATTCGGGACAAATTGCCGGTTGCGCCGAAAATGACGTAGGTACAGGGTTCAGCAGACATAGAATCGACTCGTGATATGCGTGTAATTTAAACGTTGTAAGTAGACGATGCGGTTTTACCGCCGTGCCCGGTCCAGTCGGTATGAAAAAACTCGCCGCGCGGACGGTCGGTGCGTTCGTAACTGTGTGCGCCGAAATAATCGCGTTGAGCTTGCAACAGATTGGCGGGCAAGCGCGCCGTCCGGTAGCCGTCGTAAAACGCTAGCGCGCTGGAAAACGCCGGAGCCGGAATACCGAGTTCGATACTGAGTATGACGGCTTTACGCCAGCCGGGTTCGGCCTGCTGCATAGCATCGACAAAGAAATCGGCCAGCAGCAAATTTTCCAAATCGGGATTGCTGTCGTATGCTTGTTTGATATCGTTTAAAAATGCGCTACGAATGATGCAACCGCCCCGCCACATCAGCGCGATTTCGCCGTAGTTTAACGACCAGCCGTAATCTTTCGCCGCTTCGCGCATGAGCCGGAAACCCTGCGCGTAAGAAATGATTTTCGATGCATACAAGGCATTGCGGATGGTTTCGATGACTTTTTGCCGGTTTCCCTCAAAACGGTTGACCGGTTTAGGCAGCTTTTGCGAAGCATTGATGCGTTCGTCTTTCATCGCCGACAGGCAGCGCGCGAAGACTGATTCGCCGATCAGCGTCAGCGGAATGCCCAAATCCAGCGCATTGATGCCGGTCCATTTACCGGTGCCTTTTTGGCCGGCCGTGTCAAGGATCTTGTCGAGGAGCGGACTGCCGTCTTCGTCTTTATAGGCAAGAATATTGGCCGTGATTTCGACGAGATAGGAACTGAGTTCCGCACCGTTCCATTCGGCAAAAATAGTGGAAATCTCATCGGCAGAAAGACCGAGCCCTTCGGACATCAGTTGATAGGCTTCGCAAATGATTTGCATGTCGCCGTATTCGATGCCGTTATGGATCATTTTGACATAGTGGCCCGCGCCGCCATCGCCGACCCATTCACAGCAAGGCTGGCCGTCGACTTTTGCGCTGATCGCCTGCAATACCGGTTTGACTCGGTTCCAAGCATCCGGGTGACCGCCGGGCATGATCGAAGGCCCGTGCCTCGCGCCTTCCTCTCCGCCCGAAACACCGGTGCCGATATAAAGCAAGCCTTTTTCTTTTAGCTCCTTGGTGCGCCGGTCGGTGTCGGTAAATAACGAATTGCCGCCGTCGATGATGATATCGCCGGCATCCAGTAGCGGGGCTAGTTGTTCTATATAATGATCGACCACGGTTCCGGCTTTGACCATTAACATCACGATGCGCGGCGTTTCCAGTTTCTGCACAAGATCTTCGAGCGAGTAAGTTCCGACGATTTCGGTGCCCTTGGCCGGCCCCGCGAGGAACTCGTCGGTCTTTTCTGTCGTGCGGTTGTAGACTGCTGCCTTAAAACCATGATCATTGATGTTGAGAACTAAATTCTGGCCCATGACCGCCAGGCCGATTAAACCGATATTCGCTTTCATATTACGTGCTCCCAAAACCTGTTCTAAGCTTCATAGTAGCACGGGGGCGTTTTTTTGCACGGCTACATTTAAGGAACAAGCATGAAATGACTTCGACAAATGCTGAAAGGGGGTTCGGTGGCTCGATTGACAGGCGTTGGCGGCAGGGATAGCCGCCGTCGAGCCTACATGGATGTATTCACGGCGTCCTGTCAAGCGAGTCGCCGAACCACCACAATGCCTAAAACTTGTAGAAGTAAATTTATGTATATTCCTAAGTAACTATTCAGTCCCCCCGGCAATTATCGTTCCCACGCTCTGCGTGGGAACGATAGGGGGGTGTGAATAATTACACATTTAATGCTGACGAATCTTTTTATTAAACGGAGTGTGCCGAATTTGGACCGATCCCGGGTTGTCGGTATACTGAAGCGTAAGCCTTTTGTTTTCCTAAACTTTCGTTTCAAATTCATACTCATCGTAGATCAAAATTCGGCAGTTTAGCCATGAATCGCATGGAGTTCATGAAGTATTTCAAAAGATTGCCTAAACATTCCCGCTAACCTCTTGGGTGAATGAAAGCTCCATACGAACTAATATACTCATCGTAGATCAAATTCGGCACCGGGGTCTTCGTCAAAGGACGCCGTGAACCCAGCACCTAAATTATCTAAGAAAATTAATCATAGCCAATGGGCTATGGAATTTAGGTGCTGGGTGAATACGTCCATGTAAGCTCTATGCCAGCTCCTAGCTGGTCCCTCACCTAGCGTTAGGTGAGGGACCGAACACCCCGGCGGCCTCCTTAAGCAATGCCGAAATTTGAAGTGTGAAAGGTATACGAAAGGTATGATTGATTGAATCGTCTTAAAATAGATGTCGATAGACAATAATAATTTTAGGAGCGCGCGATGGAAGATACAGGATATACAATGAAAGACGGCCGACAATGGTTTGTCGATGGTTGGAAGCTGTTTACTAAAAGCCCGCTGTTGCTGATTCTCGGTACCGTGATCTGGATTCTTCTGGAAGTCCTGCTAGCACTACTTCCAGTAATCGGTGAGATATTAGACGGTTTGATCTTTCCGGTGATGTATGGCGGATTTTTGTATGCAATTCGAGAAGTCGACGAACAGCGAAAGATAAAAATCAGCCATTTTTTCCAAGGCTTCATCGATTCGCCCAAGCTGAAACCTTTGTTGATTCTCGGCTTGTTAATGGTATTCTTCGAAATTATTGAAGCGGGATTAACGGTAACACTCGGACCTTTTACGGCACTGATACTAGCAGCACCATTGGGCATCCTGATCATTTCAGCATTGTTGTACTCGGTGCCCCAAGTGATGTTCATCGATAGCAAGCCTGTAGATGCAATCAAAAGTAGTTATTACAACTGCGGGCGTCATATTTCGGCGATGATCACGGTTTATCTGTTCTTGATACTCTTTGCTCTGCTGTCTGTCGTTACGATTGGTTTGGCGATGATTTTAATTATACCGGTAACATTCTGCTCGCTTTATATCAGCTATAAAGCGATTTACCGGTAGCACAAAATCAAGTGTATTTTTCGGTAATTCCTGGCGGAATATTGAGTCATGTTTCATGTTGGATATGGGGTAACCCTTATATCCTAAATTGCTGTACGAACTAGTGCGTGTTTTTTGGAGTATATGAAATGGCTAGCTATGATCTGATCACTCGGCAACTTTACTTACTATCCATCACCTTGTTCGGATTGTTGTGCTTTAGTTCATCGGCTATGGCGCAGCAATATGAAGCAGTAGCGTCAGATGACGCTATTCAATCCGCTATTGAACAAGAACTTCCTTACCTGGACCGGGATTCGAAAAATTATAAAACTCCATTGGCCGGGGAAGGCTTCAAAACCGAGTTTCTGGGCGAAGAAATTATCGTCGATCCGCGTGATAGAACATCGGTAAATGCCTGGATGCTGGGTCTTCAATACAACACGCCGGGACCCGACGACCGAGATATTTTTCCGATTGGCAGTCTGTATTTTTGGCGACAGCCCGAACAAAGCAAGTTGTTTTATGCGAATATTGCCGGAGCATATAACGATTTGTTTTACGGCGAACAATTGCCCGATTGGGGCGATTTTCAATATGCATTAGCATTTAGGAATTTTACGCCGCCGAGTGCGATGAGCGAAGTCGTCGACGGACGAAGCGTACTCGATGAAGAAATGTATTGGGGCCGTTTGCAATGGGATATCGGTCTCGGCTATCGAACTCAAGTCGATCCCGGTTATAACGATAATATCTTCATGGCCAATCTGTATTTCGAGCCGGGTTTTTTATATTTCAGCAAAGGCAGCGAAGCCGCCGATAATCTACTCGCGCCTCGCGATACCGTTGAGCTCGGTTCACGCCTGGAAGTGAAATACGACGGGTTAAAACGGAATATATTGTGGCTGGCTCACGAAGGTTTTGCCGCCGGCGGAAACCTGGTCTACGGACACCGCGTGAATTGGCGCGATTGGGGGCTTGACGGCAATCAATACCGCGCTAGCGATTCTCGGGATCATTTGAGATTCGACGCCTATGCGTTAGGCGCCACCGGCGTTCCGTTTATCAATAGTGATAGACACCGGCTATTAGGCTCCGTCCATGGCGGTACGGGCGCCAATCTGGACCGATTTTCGGCGCAACGCATCGGAGGCGGTGTCAATCCGATGGGTTGGGATTTTGCCTCGACTGCCATGCCCGTGCTCCCCGGCGCTTCGGTATGGGAATATTATCCCGAACACTATTTGATCGGTAACGCCGAATACCGCTGGGAGCCGATTTTTTTCAGTTACTTGAGCTTGCACGGAACTGCGGGTTGGTTGAATCCGGTACGCAATATCGGCGGCGAATTTAAGAGAAAAGAAACGTTTTATAGCGCGGTGGGCGGTCGGCTCGCGACCGGTTTTCTCGGCGAATCGATGTTGGTCGTGGATGTTACCCATAATTTCAACGTACTAAGGGATGACGAACGTGGCGGAAGCGACATTACTTTCTTTGTGGTGAAGGAGTTTTAATGCGCTGTTACCTGAAAAATTGAGGCGCAGCGGCGGGCTATTCAACCCGCCCGGAAGGTCTTATTTTTGCACTGGACATGATTGAAACATTCAGGACAGGGTCGCTAACCCTGCCCTGCATAAACAGTTTAGAACGCATCGCGCACCTAATGCTGCTCCCCAAGCTTGAGCTTGGGGAGCCTGTTCAGGCATCTCTGGCTTCCCAACGATCGAGGTAGTTGTGAACGAACGAGTCGGGGTTGATTGAGGTTATGTCGGTCTCAGGCAGCTGGAGCTTCCGTAGCATGTTTCCCAAGCTGGAGCTTGGGAAATAGCGGGGTGCGGGTTGGCCGTTTTTAGCTTGATGCGTATGGTTACTCAACCCGCACAGATAGATTTTAATCCACATATTGCTTAATTCACTTCATACTAAGAAAGATGGGATTTTTGACTGCTTGCCGACAATCTATCGATGGAACTCAATCAGGTCATGCCGTGTCGTAAACGAGAATCTTTAATGCGTAGTTAATAGGGCGAAAGACTGCGTTATACAATGAACAGCCCAATTATTTTTCTTGCCTTTATCAACAAAACTCAAAAACTTATCCATGAATAAATTAACCAGCATAGTGACAACCTTGATCATCGGA
The DNA here is from genome assembly GCA_018830325.1 of Gammaproteobacteria bacterium. Classification (GTDB taxonomy): domain Bacteria; phylum Pseudomonadota; class Gammaproteobacteria; order Methylococcales; family Methylomonadaceae; genus Methylotuvimicrobium. The sequence goes on along the minus strand of JAHJSQ010000089.1, from coordinate 54,204 downwards.
CTGTCCCTCGGATTGGGCAGCGTTTCGGATGCCGAAGCCAAGCGATTCGGCGGAGGCGGCTCGTTCGGCGGCAAATCCTCGTTCAACAAACCGTACCAACGCTCTGCCTCACCGGCAAAAGCGGCACCAACACGGCAACAGCAACAAGCCCAGGCCCAAAACCAAGCAGCCAAACAAAAGCTCGCTAGTCGCGGCGGCTTGATGGGCATGCTCGGCGGCCTGGCTTTGGGCGGGTTGCTTGGCGCTATGTTGTTCGGCGGCGCCTTCGAGAACTTCAATTTCATGGATATTTTAGTTTTCGGCGGTATCGCGTTTTTACTCTATAAACTGTTTGCCGCCCGCGCCAAAAATGCCGCGCGACCGGTACCGGCTTATAGTCGCGAAAGCTATGAACCGCAACAGCGCTCATCCTCAGCTTATAACGATTATGAAGCGCCTCAAGCCCAAGAGACATCACGCGCTTCGGTAGGTAATACGGGTTTCAATACCGACTTATTGTTTAAGAAAGGCCCTCAAGCCAATAACGATTCGGGGTTCGAGCCCGCTATCGAAAATCGTGAATTGATCTTGCCGGAAGGTTTCGACGAACATGCTTTCTTGAACGGTGCCGAAAATGCGTTTAGAGCTTTGCAAACCGCTTGGGACGATCGCGATCTAGCCGAAATCAGAGGCTTGACTACCGACCGCGTGTTCGCCGAAATACAGGATCAACTCAAGGCCTCAACCGATGACAACCGAACCGAGGTCGTCAGTGTTCAAGCCGAATTGCTCGATGTCCGCGAATCCGGCAGCGAATTGGAAGCGACCGTATTGTTCGATTCCTTACTTCGCGAAGACATTTACGGACCGGAGCAAGCTGTTCGCGAAGTCTGGCATTTCGTTAAGCCGAGAAATAGCCTGCAGCCGAAATGGTACCTGGACGGCATTCAGCAAGTCGAAGAATAACCTTAACTCTAGCGATACAAGGTTCGGCGGGGCCTCCGCCGAACCTTCACACTTTCCAAAATATGGACATTTCTCCAGCCAATCCTCAAAATCAACCGAGCCAGAGGAACGCCTCTTTGCTGCTGGTCGAAGATCATAAAAACCTGGCTCAAGCAGTCGGTGCCTATCTGGAAAGCAGCGGCTTTACGATGGATTACGCCTACGACGGATTGTGCGCACTGCATCTTGCCGCAACGCAACGCTATGACGCCATCATTCTCGATATCACGCTACCCGGCGGCATCGACGGTTTGGAAATATGTCGGAGATTGCGTAAAGACGCGCGTTTGTCGACGCCGATATTAATGCTGACCGCTCGCGATCAATTGCAAGACAAGCTGGAAGGATTTCAACGCGGCGCCGACGATTATCTAGTCAAGCCGTTCGAAATGCCGGAGCTCGAAGCCCGCATCAATGCCTTGATCCGCCGCGAACGCGGTGAATTGGACGAGTCCGTTTATCAAATTCACGACTTAACCTTCAATACCAGCACAATGCAGGTCATGCGCCAGGGCCGGATTATTCAATTGTCGCCGACATGTTTGCGGATACTGCGCATCCTGATGCGCGAATCGCCCAACCTCGTGACCCGAGAGCAATTGGAACAAGAACTCTGGGGAGAGCTAATCCCAGACAGCGATACGCTCCGAAGCCATTTATACAAACTGCGCAAAAAAATTGACAAGCCGTTCGATGTGCCCTTACTCGAAACCCAATCGGGGGTCGGTTATCGGTTGATCGCGCCGAATTAACCGTCTTTGCCGCTCCTGCCCGATGAAACCACTGAAAGACCGTAATTTCGACCCGTTTGTCGAAAAATTCGAACAAAAAGTCTACGGCACGCCCAAAGGAAATTGGCGGCTCAAGCTATTGAAGGAAGATCTTGACGAGTTTTACCGGGCTGCCGAACCTCTGTCGATATGGGATGCCGGATGCGGTTTTGCGCAAATCAGCCAATGGCTAGCCGGGCAAGGCCACCGTTTGACGCTATGCGACATATCGGAAAAGATGCTGGCGCGGGCGCGACAGCACTTTTCCGAAGCCGGCCTAATCGCCGAATTTCATCATGAACCCGCGCAAACGCTCGCGGCCAAACTTCCCCCATTCGATTTGGTTTTATTTCATGCGGTAATCGAATGGCTCGGCGACCCGCTGCCGGCCTTACAAGTCGTCATGAAGAAGGTCAAGCCCGGCGGCTATTTGTCGCTATTGTTCTATAACCGTAACGCGATGGTGTATACCAATGCCTTGAAAGGCCATTGGCGCTGGAGAAATCTGCTTAACGATGCCTATCTCGGCAAAGGCAAAAAACTAACGCCGCCCAATCCTCAATATCCCCACGAAGTCATCGATCGATTGCAAAGCCACGGATTTAGCATTACGGCGCATACCGGCATTCGCGTGTTTCACGATTATGTAAGCAAAGACACTTTAGACGGCAGCGATCCGGCCGAATTATTCGAATTGGAATACCGTTATTGCCGAATGCCGACCTACCGGGACATGGGGCGCTATATCCATCTATTGGCGCGCCGGCAAAGCGATAACGATTAATTCCCTGTCGCTTTCAACAACGCTTGCAAATCCTGGCCGCTCGGCATTTGATGGACGCGCAGGCCGAATTCCGGCACGACCGCTAATATATGGTCGAAAATATCGGCTTGAATACTTTCGTAATTGACCCAGCGCGTATCATTGCTGAACGCATAGATCTGAATCGGCAGTCCGTGCGCATCGGGTTCCAATTGGCGCACCATCAAAATCATCGCTTGATGAATACCGGGATGTGCCTTGAGATAGGCATTCAAATAGGCGCGGAACGTACCTAAATTAGTCAGCCGCCGGCCATTCGCAGGACAAGATAAATCGGCACGCTCCTCTGCATTGGCCTTGTCGATTTCGGCCAGTTTTCGTTCGATATAATCGGTCAGCAGCTTAGTTTTACGCAAACGAACGATATCTTCTTCGGATAAAAACGCAACGCTAGCGACATCGATGCGAATACTGCGCATAATGCGCCGGCCGCCGGATTCTTGCATGCCGCGCCAGTTTTTAAACGAATCGGATATCAAGGCGTAAGTCGGGATCGTGGTAATCGTTCGGTCCCAATTCTGCACCTTGACGGTAGTCAAGCCGATATCGATCACATCGCCGTCGGCGCCGTATTTGGACATTTCCAGCCAGTCGCCGACGCTCAACATTTTGTTGGCCGACAGTTGAATGCCGGCAGCCAAGCCCAATAACGAATCCTTAAACACTAAGAGCAGTACTGCCGTCATCGCGCCCAAGCTGCTGAGTAAAATCACCGGCGATTTGTCGGTGATGATCGAAACAAATAAGATACAGGCAAAACCGGATGCAATCAGCTTGATGCTTTGGAAGACGCCGCGCAAAGGCCAATGTCTTGCGACGCGGTATTGATGCGCCAAGTACAGCAAGGTGTCGAGCAAGGAAAACAAGCTTAAGAGTAGATAAAACAATATCCACAATTTAGCGGCTAATTCGATACCGGATAAAAACAATGACTCCTGGGCCAGCCATAGCTGGGCTTGCCAGCGGACCAACATGGCCTGAAATACGAATGCAATGCGATTGAATAAATTTTGCTCGAATAAGGCGCGCTTCCAAACCCATTTGCTTCGGTAGGCCAGTTTTTCGACTAAACGCAGAAAGACATAATGCAAAATGAGGTGGGTTAATATTGCTATGGCAACGATAGCCGCCAAAGCGATTGCCACTTTGGTGCTAGGCTCCAGATTTAAGTCTTGCAGCCATTGTGTAGCCGTATCAAACACTGATTACTCCTAAAAGAAATTCATTAAACTGCTAAATGCATTTGACTGAACAAATACGTCGAAAGTCATGATTGGACTAAAACGATATCACTGGGAATAATGGTAACCTACTTAAGCCGCATGGGGCATAACCGATTATATGAGTCATACTATGAAAAAAACTTTGCTAAGCGTTTATCTTGGAATCCTAATCGCCTATTCGGGAAGCCTTAGCGCAAATCAGAAGACCATACCGCTTCCGATCGATTACCGCTTGATTCGAAATGCACTGGTCGAACAGATCTACACCGGCGCCAATCAGACTGCCCATTTATGGAAGGATAAAAGCGGCTGTAGTTTACTCGATATGTCCAACCCTAGAATCGACGGGCAACAAAACCTCGTTCGAATCGTCAATGACGTACATGCGCGCATCGGCACCGCCATGGGCGGCCAATGTCTAACCGTGTTGGATTGGACCGGCAAGCTCGAAACTTTTCAACGCGCGGTACTGGAGAACGGCGGAACTGTTTTACGCTTTCCGATCGACAAGGCGGTTGCTTACGATCCGGGCGGACAAGCATTGAGAATCGATCAGTTGCAGGATTTACTTAAGCGTTTTGCCGAACCGAAATTGGCATCGGTTAAACTCGACCTTCAAGAAATGCGAGGCGACATCGAAAAAACGCTGGCACCCGTCACGACTCCGGAAAATAAAGCGGCGCTGCAAGCCTTATTGAGCTCGTTACGATTCAGCGAAGTCAAGGCCGGCGAAACCGGTTTGGGCGTAAAAGTCGCTTTTGAGGTTCCGCAGGCAAATGCAAGAACAAACAAGCAACCCGCGCCGGTATTCAACGAAAGCGAAATGCAACAATGGAATGTAGCTTGGCAACGCTGGAACGCTTCATTATTTGAAGCGATCGATCGAGCCGCGGACGATAGGGTTTCCTCGGACGTGCGCGATACGCTTTTGGAGACTTTACTTGCGGCTAAATCGGCCTTCCACAAGGGTTTGACGAGCAACGACACGAGCGGCGGCGATCCGGTCCGGATGTTTTTCAACGATTCATGGGATCAAGTTACGCCGGTGCTGCGAACGATAGCCAAAGACGTACCCGGAGCCGAGAGCTTGCGCTTTCTGACGTTTATCACTGCAACGGATTTGCTGTACGAACTTGAAGCCATCGGCTCACCGCTCGGCTTGGACATATCGTCCGACGGATTGCGCCGTTTGGGCCGTATGCTATTGGTTAAGCAGGCCGGCGCGAATTAAAGATTCTTCTCCCGACATCCTCGTCAAGCCCATATCTTTTCCTGATTAGCAAGATGCTTCAGCTTGCCGAAGCCAAGTGTCCGAGTAGGGGCCAGTCATAGTCGCAAAAACTAAAATATGCTGTTACCCAAGCTCCAGCTCTCGCCGTTATACACAAGTATCGGTAAACTTGCTAACAGAGATCATCGTATACCTGGAAACGGTGTTGTTTGATAAATCTGCGGATATTGAACATCAGTGGCTTCGAAATCGCGACGAAGGCGTCGCTCCCACAAGGGGGGGCCGGATGCTCTGTGGGAGCGATCCCCAGAACGTCCCTCACCTAACGCTAGGTGAGGGAAAGTCGGGAACGTGGGGTGACAAAAAATGGTATCGAGGCCTCATTAGCTAAGATTGCAAAACAGTAATTCTTTTCTGGTTCCCACGGTCCTCCGTGGGAACCCATACCTTGTCAGCCGAGGCAAGACCGGTATGCATTCCCACGCTGGAGCGGTGGGAACGAGGAAGATTCTTCTCCCGACATCCTCGTCAAGCCCATATCTTTTTAGAAATTCCACTACTGGAGTACTGTTATTTTTATGTAATTGTCACAAAACTGTCATAATTTTGTCATAATTCGCATTTTTCTTGCGAACCCAGTGCAATACATGAAAATGCCATCTCGCTACAGGCCCTTGCCACGCGCCATTCCGGCTGTGCTGTTCGGGTTATTTTTGTCCGGAGTCGTTCTCGCCGCTGAACCCAAAGACCCGGAACGTTATATGCAGGAATTGCTGGCCGTTGAAAAGCGACTCGACGCGAAGCTGCAAGTTTTAGATGAAAAGCTAAAACGGCTCGAACAATTAGAAGCGGCGCAAGCCGCCACGGCTAGTCAAACGGAGCATGGGCTACCGAAAAAGGACGTGCAAACTGCGCTTGCCCAAGCCGAAGTTGAGGTCAAGTCGGATGAGCCGAAACCTAAAACCCAGAGTAACCTGCCCTCCGGCGTCAGTTACGGCAAGAACGGCTTTGAATTCAAGACCGATGACGGCAAATTCGCCTTGTCCATCCAAAACCGGATACAAGCCCGCTATGCCAATCCTTTCGACAGCGATCCGCGCTCGATCGACGATCTCGAACGCGACCAAAGCACCTTCATGATCCGCCGTGCTCGAACCAAGCTCAGAGGTCATGCCTATTGGCCATGGTTGAAATACTATTTGCAATACGACTGGTCCCAGCCGGTTTTGCGCGATTTGAATTTGACCGTGGACAAATATCCATAGGCTAAATTATGGTTCGGTCGCGGTAAGGTTTTGTATAACGACGAACGGGTGACCTCTTCAGGCAATCAGCAATTCGTCAACCGGTCGATTGTTAACGACATCTTTACGGTAGACCGGCAACAAGGGGTACAAATATTCGGCAATCTATTTCCCGGCAGCTGGCACGATATCAGTTATTATGCCGGCGTTTATACCGGACTCGGCGTCGGCGAGCGCAACAATGACGATAACAACATGATGTATTCCGGCCGCTTGCAGTGGAATGCCTTGGGTGGGGAGATGCCGTTTTCTCAATCCGATCTCGAATATCATGAAAATCCGGCTCTCAATTTCGCGTTCGCGGCGGCGACCAATCGAAGTCGATGCACCGCCTTCGAAACCGATAACCGAAGCTGCCGCGCACTACCCGGCTATAGCGTAGGCGAAGACGGACAATACCGAATCAATCAAATGATGGAAGAAGCCCGTTTCAAATGGCAAGGCCTATCGATTCAACATGAAATGCACTGGAAGGAAGTTATCGATACGTTAAGAGCCCAAGGCGCCGGCGGGAGAGAAACGAATCTCATGGGGGGCTTAATCCAAGCCGGCTATTTTCCGCATTATATTTTGGCGATCGTGCCGAAGAACCTGGAATTTGCCGGACGTTATGCCTTTGTCGATCCCAATGTCGACGTCGATAACGACCGGCAACAAGAATTCAGCGGCGTAATGACTTATTTCTTCAATGGCCATAACAATAAAGTGAATTTTCAAGTCAGTCATTTGATCGTGGAAGAACCGAGGCAAGGAATCAGCCAATCGGATCAGCGGTTTTGGTTACAGTGGGATTTGTCGTTTTAGCCTGCGCCCACTTTCGTTCATTATTTTTCTATGTTTGTCTCGTTCCCAAGTTCTACTTGGGAATGCCTACCTTTAAGCTCTGCTTATCGTACGCCAATCTGAGCTTGACGGTAGACACTCCCAAACAAGCGTTTGGGAGCGAGCAATTTTGGTAGCGCTCCAGGAACTTGGAGCGAGACAAACTGACGAATTTGGATTAACGCAAATAGAGCTTTTTAAGCTCGGCATTCACAAGAGGTAATTATGCACATCCCCCTATTGTTCCCACGCTCCAGCGTGGGAATGCAGCCCGAGACGCTCTAGCGTCTCGTACCGCTGGAGCGGTACTCAGGCATTCCCACGCAGAGCGTGGGAACGAGAATAGCCGGGGAACTGAATACTCACCACAAGAGTGTGGCGGCAGATATTACATTTCGGGCGTCAGTAAAGCTTCTTTCAGTGCATTTGAGAACGGGTCTTTGCCGAACCAGATATTGAAATAAGCCAGCCCCTGTTCGGGGTCTTCTAAGGCTCCGAGCAGCTCATTGTTCAGAAAAAGTCTCAAACCGTTATCGGCATCATAAATTAAATCGTAAAAATCGCCTTTATCAATGTCCTTATATTGGCGATTGAATCGATCGAAAGCACTACGCCAGGCCTGATATCGATCGCCCAAGTTCGCTTTTAGATATTCCTCGGAAGCCTCGCGGAATGCCTTGGCCGGAATCGAGCGCTCGTAAATAAAGCGTAATTGTTTCGGAGAATCGTTGAAAACATCGATCGGGTTTTTGCAATTGTTTAGATAAAGTTCGGCATAACCGACATGAATCCAGCGGAAAGCTTTCAATTCACCCTTACTGCAACGCGGTAGTTCGGCCTGCTGATTATTGATGCTCGAAGACAGTAAGTCTTCGGCGTATATATTGCCGAACGACATTAAGCCTAACAAGATCGCTAGTCGTGTAAACCGTTTTTTATCCATTGTAATACTCCTCCGATAATCGGAACCTGTAGAAAAAAGCCTTGCGTGCTGTCCCAGTAGTCTTGATGCAGGACGATTTTGCCATGATCGTCGAAACGCAAATGGCTAAAGCCTATCGTCGTTACATCCTTGCTTCGACCCAACAGCGTGAACCGAGTTCGCATGTTCCAGCGCACAAACGCATCGTCGCCTTGTTCGAATACCGACATGACCTCAATACTGATCGAATCGAGGTTTTTCTGGGTTTGTTCGAGATAACTCTGCAGGGCTTGCCGGTCATGCAAGGTGACAAGCGTATCGTTAAAATACAGTTGCTCGGCATAGGTATTTTCAACCTTAGTCTTGATCGGCAATACTTCCAAGTTGTCGTATAACTCGACAAAATGCCTGATTTTAGGATGTTTTCCGGCATTCTGTTCGGCCGGAGCCATCGCTAAATACTCGCGCATCGGATTCGGTTCGACGCTGCTGCAGCCGGTCAGCGCCAGTAATATACCGAATAATGATGTCATTTTTTTCATCGTCCACTCCGTTATTCAATTTTCTGCAGAGTGTTACCGATCTCTACGCACTATTGTGTGAACAAATCGCACGCAGGCGTTCACATATTTTTCACACGCTTAGTATTCTAATGACCAACATACTCTTAGGATTTCGTGAAAAATAACTTCCTGGAGCTATGAGTCTTGTAGCGGGTTCGGTAACTCGCTTGACAGGACGCCGTGAATACGTCCGTGTAGGCTTGACGGCGGCTTTCCCTGCCGCCGACACCTGTCAATCGAGTTACCGAACCTGCTTACCGCGTATTAAAAATAGGGAAGTTATTTATGACCGAATCCTTAAATGAAAGAGTAAGTTTTATGAGATTACTAAAATGTTTATACAAAACGCATTAACAAAATTTTTCGCCTGGTTCGACAGCAGTAGTGTCAAAACCAGCAATGACGCCAGCGAGGCCGTCGATTGGTTTCGCGTGATTCCGTTCATACTCATGCATGTCGCGTGCCTGTTGGTATTCGTAGTGGGCTGGAGCCCGATCGTGATTGTCGTGGCGCTGTTTTCCTACTTCATTCGCATGTTCGCGATTACGGCATTCTATCATCGCTACTTCTCGCACAAGGCATTTCGAACCACCCGCGTGTGCCAGTTTCTTTTCGGTTTGCTCGGTTCGACCGCGACGCAACGCGGCCCAATCTGGTGGGCGTCGCACCATCGCCGTCATCACCGTTATTCCGACACCGATCGCGACATGCACAGCCCGCGTAAAGGTTTCTGGTGGAGCCACATGGGCTGGTTTATGAGCACCAAGCACTTTGTTACCCGCGAGCAATGGGTGCGCGATCTGATTAAGTTTCCCGAGCTACGCTTCCTGGACCGCTTCGACATCGTGATTCCTGTGCTCTATGCAGTCGCGTTGTGGGGTCTGGGTAAATGGCTCGAAATCGCTTTTCCGGAACTCGGTACGACCGGCTGGCAAATGTTGATTTGGGGTTATTTCGTGTCGACGATAGTGCTGATCCATTGCACGCTGTTCATCAATTCGCTGTCGCATGTCTGGGGCAACCAACGTTATAAAACCGGCGACGACAGCCGCAACAACGGTTTTTTGGCACTGATCACGCTCGGCGAAGGCTGGCACAACAATCATCACCATTATCCGGTCTCGGCACGCCAAGGCTTTTATTGGTGGGAGATCGATATTAGTTATTACTTGCTAAAACTGATGTCTTGGTGCGGTTTGATCTGGGACCTGCAACCGGTTCCGGTTTCACGCTTGAATTCGAATCGCTGGGATGAAGGAGACAAAGCATGAACATCGCGATCGTCGGCAGCGGGATCTCCGGCATTTATGCGGCCCATTATCTGGCCAAGCAGCATGAGGTTACGCTGTATGAAGCCAATACTTACCTGGGCGGCCATACCGATACGCACAATATCGTCTTGGACGACCGCCAATTTTCGGTCGATACCGGCTTCATAGTATTCAACGAACACAACTACATCCATTTCTGCCGCTTTCTGAACGAATTGGGCGTGGCTTCGCAGCCTTCGGATATGAGCTTTAGCGTGGCCGATGCGAAAACCGGCCTCGAATACAATGCTACGACGGTCGACAAGTTATTCTGTCAACGCCGCAATCTGTTCAGTCCACGCTTTTACCGGATGATCGCCGATATTTTCCGCTTTTACCGCGAAGCGCCGGCCTTATTGAAAAGCGGCGACGATGCGCTGACCTTGGGTGAGTACCTGCAACAAAACCGTTACAGCGAAGCCTTCATCGACGACCATATTTTGCCGATGGCTTGCGCCTTATGGTCGGGGCCGCCGGAAAGTCTGAAAAACTTTCCGGCACGCTATTTCGTTGCTTTCATGAACAATCACCGCATGCTGAAAATCGATGACCGGCCGCTATGGCGCACGGTTAAAGGCGGCTCGTCGACCTATGTCGAAGCATTCAAGCAGCGCTTCGGCGGCGAACTCCGGCTAAATAGTCCGGTACGATCGATCGCACGGGACAATAACGGCGTCACTATCATCGGCGAGAGTGGCGAGCGGCGTTTCGACCACGTCGTCATGGCTTGTCACGGCGATCAAACGCTTCGGCTCTTGTCCGATCCGAGCCCGGAAGAGACCGAAATACTCGGTGCGTTCTCATTTCAGGACAACGATACGGTACTGCATACCGATGCGGTGTTGATGCCGAGGCATCCGAAGGCCTGGGCAAGTTGGAATGCGTTGAAACCTGCTGGGGCTCAGGCGAATTGTACTGTGACTTATTATATGAATTTGCTGCAAAATCTAGACGCTCCTGAGCCGTTGCTGGTGTCGCTGAATTGCACGGACCGCATTGATCCGTCGAAAATTTTGATGCAGCGGCATTATCGACATCCAGTGTACACCCCGGAAAGCCTGGCCGCGCAAAAAAGACATGCCGATATCAATGGCCATAACCGCACGTTTTATGCAGGCGCCTATTGGGGTTGGGGCTTTCATGAAGACGGCGCGGCCAGTGCGCAGTTGGCGATCGATAAACTGAACGCGCCATCATGAACGCGCTGCACAGCCGCATCGGCAAAGGTTGGGTGCGCCACCGGCGCCACTTGCCGAAACCGCATGCTTTCCGCTATCCCTTGTTCATGTCGTGGCTCGATCTCGATGAATTAGATCAGGTCATCGATAAAAGCCGTTTTTGGTCGAAGCAACGCTTTAATCTGGTCGCCTATTATCGCGAAGACTATCTTGGGCCTACGGATTCGGATTTGCGAGACGCGGTAAAAACCCGAATTGAACAACAAACCGGTGAAATGTTTGAAGGACGCATTTGCTTGCTTACGCATCTGAGATACTTAGGCGTTGCATTCAATCCGGTCAGTTTTTATTTTTGTTTTCCCAAAAGCGAGGATCAGCCTCGCTTCATTCTCGCTGAAATTACCAATACACCCTGGGGCGAACGGTTTTGTTATGTCTTGGATACTCGGCAAAGCACGGCCCAAAACGGTAAATGGACCTTCGAGTTCGGCAAAGCTTTTCACGTATCGCCGTTCATGCCGATGGACATCGATTACCGGTGGCGGTTCGCCTTTTCCGGCGATAAGTTGACGATACACATGCAATTGTACCGCCTGGCGCAATGCTGTTTCGATGCTACCCTGCAACTGGACATGCTCGACCCATCCCCGAAAATGATGCGCTCGGTGCCGTTGCGATTTCCTTTCATCACTTGCGCCATCGTTTTTAGGATTTATTGGCATGCTTTCCGGCTTTGGCTGAAAGGCATACCGTTTTATTCGCATCCCGATAAACAAACCGAATGACATCAAGGAGATAAGCATGAATGCCACAACCGCCGAAATAAGCAAGAACCCGGCTAGATTCGATTTGCTGCTGCGCAAAGCGCTACTGAATAAACTCAGTCATTTGCAAGATTCCCAATTAACGGTGACCGACTCGCTCGGCAAAGTCGTGTTGGGTAGTCCCGGTCAAGATGGCCTCAGCGCCGAGATCGAAGTCTTCGATATGAGTTTTTACCGGCAGATATCGTTAGGCGGCTCGATCGGCGCCGCCGAATCCTATATGGACAAATTATGGCAAACCGACGATTTGACTTCGGTGATCCGAATTTTGGTGCGCAATCGAGACCTGTTAGACAGCATGGAAGGCGGGCTGGCAACCTTAACCAATACTCTGTTGAAATTCTGGCATTTCGCGCGCCGAAACTCCAAGCATGGCTCGCGCAAAAATATCGCCGCGCATTACGATTTGGGTAATGATTTGTTTTCGTTGTTTTTAGACAAGCACGGGATGTATTCGTCGGCAACTTATCACGACTTGGAACTAAGCCTCGAAGAAGCCTCGACAGCCAAGTTGGAGCGTATTTGCCGAAAATTGGATTTAAAGCCCAACGATAATGTCCTCGAAATCGGCACAGGTTGGGGCGGCTTTGCCACTTATGCCGCCAAGCATTACGGCTGCCGCATAACGACCACGACCATCTCGAAAGAACAGTTCGAGGCCGCGCGTCAACGCATCGACGATGAAGGAGTCGCCGATCGCGTGACAGTGCTGATGGAGGATTACCGGGATTTGACCGGAGTGTACGACAAGCTGGTGTCGATAGAAATGATCGAAGCGGTTGGACATCATTATCTCGATACTTACCTCAAGCAGTGCGCGAACTTACTAAAACCGAACGGCCTGGCCTTGATTCAGGCGATTACGATCGAAGATCAGCGCTATAAACAGGCTTTGAAGAGTGTCGACTTTATCAAACGCTATATTTTTCCGGGCAGTTTCATTCCTTGCATCAACGCGATTATCGCCAGCGCGTCGCGGAGCACCGATTTGCGCTTGATCAATTTAGAAGATCAAGGCGAAAGTTATGCACTAACATTAAAAGCCTGGCGCGAACGTTTCATGGCTTCGCTCGATAAGGTTCGGGAACAAGGCTACGACGAACAATTCATCAGGATGTGGGAGTTTTATTTGTGTTATTGCGAAGGCGGCTTTTGGGAAAAATCGATTTCCAACGTGCAATTGCTGCTGGCCAAACCTAGCAATCGCCGCGAACAATGGCTGCCTCGTTATGAATCGCAATAACCTCATTAATATGGCTTGGATGCAAGGCTTGTGGTTTACAGCGGTCTTGTCGGCGGCGTCAAACCAGTTTTGGCCGGCACCGGTTATTTTATTGTTGTTCGGGTTGTGGCATACCCGCCCTGCGATTCATGTCGCCGGCGATTTTCGTTTGGTGCCGGCTGCGTTAGTGCTCGGCATGATTTTGGATAGCGCCTGGATTCGGATCGGTTGGCTTCAATATGCGTCTCCTTGGCCGGATACCGATTACGCGCCTTTATGGATTTTACTGCTTTGGTTCGGCTTGGCGCTAACCTTGAATCATTCTTTGGCTTGGTTGCAGTCGCGTCTTTGGCTGGCCGGACTGCTCGGCGGCATTACGTGTCCGTTTTCTTATTGGGCGGCGGCAAGACTCGGTGCGCTCAATATCACTGAGAACTCCGGAGTTTGGATCTTCGGCCTGGCTTTGAGTTGGGCAGCGGCGCTACCGCTTTTGTTATGGATGGCGCGTGTAATCAGACAAAAAAATCATCCACTGGAGACGAAACATGTTTAGTTTAATCGTAATCGCGTTACTAAGTACCGTCGCGATGTTAATGGCCTGGGTGTGGCAGCAAAACCATAAGAACGCCGGTATCGTCGATGTGATTTGGTCATTCGGGATGATGTTGGCGGGGCCATGGTATGCGTTGACCGGGACCGCGCCTCTGTATTTACAGCTCAGCCTGGCTTTTCTGACGTTCGCCTGGTTTTTGCGATTGGGAAGTCATTTGTCTGCACGGGTATTCGGAGAGCCGGAAGACGGCCGTTACCAAGCGATGCGGGCAGCGATGCAGGATAAGGCCGATAGCGGGTTTTTGCAGTTTTTTTTATTGCAAGCCGGTTTTATCTGGGTGTTGTCCCTTCCTTTTTGGGCGGTCGCGCATACTCGCGACCCTAATACTGTCATGGTTTTTTGCGCATTAGTGGTTGCCTGTTTGGCCTTGTGGGGCGAAACCACGGCAGACCGGCAATTGGCCGAATTTCGGAAAAATCCCGATAATCGCGGACTGACTTGCCGAACGGGTTGGTGGCGTTATTCCCGGCATCCGAATTATTTTTTTGAATGGCTGCACTGGTTCGCATACCCGTTGATGGGCTGGGGCGGAGAATATCAATACTGGCTATGGCTCGCGCCGGTCGTGATGTTTTGCTTTTTGTATTTTTTGACGGGTATCCCCTATACCGAACAACAAGCCTTGCGTTCTCGCGGCGATGATTACCGCCGCTATCAACAAACCACCAGCAAATTTTTGCCATGGTACCCGAAATCGACCTCTCCTTTGCAAAATCGATTTTCTATGTTGAATGCGATCGAACTGGCCGAGCGAGGTTTAATTCCAGACGCATTGATGCGAATCGGTATCCGAAATTTGTTGAGGCAACGTCTTAAAGACGAATGCGCGAATGATGTCGAAAAGCAAAGCTTGCGTTACCTATCGTTGCTACAAACTCTGAGAGAAAGCCCTATCGCGATAGAAACCGATGCGGCCAATCGCCAACATTACGAAGTTCCGGCAGCTTTTTATCGACATGCACTGGGCAAGCATCTGAAATATTCGTCGTGTTACTGGGACGAAACGACTCAAACACTCGATGAAGCCGAAGCGCGGATGCTAAGGCTGACTTGCGAACGGGCGGAATTGGTGGCCGGCCAGCAAATACTTGAGTTGGGTTGCGGCTGGGGTTCGTTGACTTTATGGATGGCCGAGCATTATCCCGGTAGTACAATTACGGCAGTATCGAACTCGAATAGTCAACGCGAATATATCCTCGAACAGGCGAAGCTAAGGGGATTGCGTAATCTCGATGTAATCACCTGCGACGTGAATCTCTTGTCATTGACTGAACAGTACGATCGCGTCGTTTCGGTGGAAATGTTCGAACATATGCGCAATTACGAGCATTTAATGAGCAATATCGCCAGCTGGTTGAAGCCCGGCGGCAAGCTGTTCGTACATATTTTTTGTCACCGTTATTTGGCCTATCCGTTCGAAACCGAGGGCGACGACAATTGGATGGGGCGCTATTTTTTCACCGGCGGATTGATGCCGGCCCGGGACACCCTACTGCATTTTCAAGGCCGGCTGCAGATAGAATGCCAATGGGACGTTTCCGGCCAACATTATCAAAAAACGTCCGAAGCCTGGTTGAGCAACATGGACCGACACCCGTCCGAAATCGATCGGATTTTTGCGGAAACCTACGGGCAGGAACAAGCAGCCGTTTGGCGGCAACGTTGGCGGTTGTTTTTTATGGCCTGTGCCGAATTGTTCGGTTATCGGGGCGGGAACGAATGGTTGGTTACCCACTATCTCTTTATCAGGCCGAGTGAATGATGAGAAAGCAAGGTCTGCAATATAAACTGATTAAGGCTTTTTTACTGCAGATTCTGTTGATCAGTGTTGCGACGCTAATGGGTGTATTTGCCGCCGCTAAAATCGTCGAAGATGTTTTGGTTCGCGAAGCCTTGCAAGGCGAAGCCGATCATTTTTGGGAACGCTACCGACAAAACCCGAATTTTTCCGCACCCGATACGCTCAATATGAGCGGTTATCTGGCTTCCAACGGCGATTTTTCTAAGGTTCCCGAAGCATTACGACTGCTGCAGCCCGGCTTCGGTCGTGCTTTAATAGATGGACGGCAGCCGATCGTGTATATCGAGGATAATGACGATTCGCGGCTGTATTTAGTCTTCGATGAACAGCAAGTCGCAGCCTTGTCGTTTTATTTCGGTGTCGTGCCGCTGAGCTTAGTGTTGGTTCTGATTTACGTGTTCGCCTGGATGTCCTATCGCCAATCGAGGGACGCGATCTCGCCGGTGATCTCACTCGCGCATATCGTCGAAAGTTTCGACTTCAAAAAACAAGGACTCGCCGAACTGGATTTGAGCGAATTTCGACAAACTACCGACAGCGATGTCGCCAAGCTGGTCGATGCTTTAGACCACTTTACCGAGCGCTTGGAATTGTTCATCGAACGCGAACGAAATTTTACCCGCGACGCTAGCCACGAACTCAGAACGCCGCTGGCCGTCATCAAAAGCTCGTTAGCCTTGTTGCATAAGCGCTCGGATTACCAGCCTAACGAACAAAGATCGTTGCAAACGATAGAAAATACGCTACGCGACATGGAAGGCTTGATCGATACGTTGTTATTACTGGCCCGCGAGGAGTGTTCACCGCTGCCCGAGGATGATGTGTTGATTAACGATCTGCTCAGCAATCTGGTTGAGCAAGTCGGCAGGGCGGTCACCAACGATAAAATCAGTGTCGAAGTCGAACAAAATTGTTTGTTGTCGGTGCCGGCCGCTGAAAAAGTCTTGAGTATCTTATTGACCAATTTACTGCGCAACGCATTTAGCTATACCCAGGCAGGCACGGTTTGCATTACTATCGACGAAAATCGCGTCATAATCGCAGATACCGGCATCGGCATGGAGCAAAAACAACTCAAGCAGGTATTCGAACCCTTCTATCGCGCTCAAGACGGTCAAAACGGCCACGGCTTAGGGTTGACGATCGTCAAGCGGCTTTGCAATCGTTTCGGCTGGAAACTCAAAATTCGCAGTAAACCCGGCGAAGGCACGGCTATATCGGTGGTTTTTCCGAAAGCGCGCCGGGTCGGGGGGAAAAGAAATTAAAAGTTTTTCCTGATTGCAAAGAATCGCCGGATTAGCAGAGGCGAGCAACGATCAAGAGAAAACCCTCTTGGCCGGGCACTGCCGGGAAACCGGGCGGCAAACAGAGAAAACCAACATTACCCTACTGGGCAGGGAGTGTCTGCCCTACTCATCAAACCTCTGTTTTCGCGCTCGACAATTTTTTACATGCCGAGTAGTATCTTGAAGTCATTGGTTTGTCTTTATTTCAGAGGTGTCTTATGAGTCCCAAAAAACGATTTTTTATCGGCGGGTTCGGGGCACTGATGCCTGTGCTTGTTTCATTACTGGCAATCGATATCGGCGCAATATTCGATGACGAAAGCACTCTCACAACCGGTAATATCATCGGTGTTTTCATTCGCTATATCATATTATTTCTGATCGGCGGGTTTATAGCATACCTACATGAAGACGAAATAAAGCCGTTCAAGCTATTCGAAATAGGCATTGCCGCACCTGCACTAATTTCTTCATTAATCACCGCGCAAAGTGCGACGGCAACGGCAACAGTCGATACGACCGAAAAGATATCTTGGTCGATCATTGCTTCGGCTTACGCAGCCGACGAATCGAAAGAGTCGAGTTTTGTTTCCGATATATTCAAAGGAATTACCGGATCGATCTATCGAGCTCCAACCGAAAGAAAAACAGAAACACCGCAAAAACCCGTGCCGGAGCCGATCCGCCCTAAGCCTTCTCCTTCAAAGCCTGAGAATGTTCAATCTATCCGACTCAGATCCTTATACAGCCAAGCACGGGATGAGATGGACCAAAGCGAAGCCTTGGCGCTTGAAATTAAGGCGCTGGAATCGGAACTAAAAGCCGCCAAAAGCACCGTTGCCGAACTTGAAAAGCAAATTCGGGAAAAAAATACGCTTCTAGACCTTATAAAACGGGGCTCAGGTAATTGAGATTATACCGATCGTAGATCAAAATTCGGCACCGGGGTGACCATCAAAGGACGACATTAATACGTCCATGCTGGCTCTATGCCAGCATCCATGCTGATCCCTCTCCTAGCGTTAGGTGTGAGGCCGATCACCCGGCGCCTCCTTAAGGATTGCCGAAATTTAAAGTGCGAAAGGTATAAATAGGAATCTCAGCAAGCAAGCTTCGGACTTCAAGAAAATAGAGTTGTTGATCGACCGATTAACTTGGCAATATGTACATGGGAATCTTTATTACCCAAGACACTATCTTTTTCCACATTATCATTAAATTCCTCAACCGCTTTCTCTGATACCTGGCTTTTAAAGTAACGCTCATGAAGGCCAGGTTATCTCCCCTGCAAATAAAAGTTCGAAACGCGTGGAGAGTGTGCGCTGAAAAACACCGAAACTACCGTTCATTAATTTCAACTCATGCGACAACTATCCTGACGCAGGGGGCACAGGTCCCATAGGGGCACCAATTAGTCAAAGTGGAAAAAAAAGAGTAGTGTATAAACGCCAATGAATGCAAAGGCTATCATTTATGAATACGAATCGAAAAGAAAACTTTAATCCCGAAAAAGGTTATGTAGCGCTTCTCGGTTGGAGCATTAACGCGATTGAAGCCGCTGACCGTTTTGACCGACGCTATGTGGTGGTGGCTCCCGATTGGGCCGAGAATTACTGCAAAGAACACGATATTCCCTATATTCCCTGGAACTTTGAGCGGCTTAACGATCGCTCCATGGAAATTGCGCAAACCTTGAAAGACATGGGAGTGGATGTTTCAATTCCGCTGTTCGAGGAAACGGTGGAATGGGCCGGCGCGATCAATTCGGTACTGCTGGATAACCCTCGCCTTTTCGGCCAGGCCATGTTATTGCGCGATAAGGCGCTAATGAAACGGCGCGCTCAACTGGGCGGTATCCGCGTGGGTATTTTCGAGGAGGCACACGATAGAGAGGATGTGGTACGTTTTCTCAAACGCGTGAACCAAACCCTTCTCAAACTGGATGGTGATCCCAACGACCCCATTCATCTCAAAGCCTTCGACAAGGCCGGTTGTTTGGGGCACAGAGTGATTCGCACGCCCGACGAGGTGGATACCATTCCCGATGAAGAATTCCCCGTGCTCATGGAATCCCACTTGGACGGCTGGGAATTCGCAGTAGAAGCCTGGATTCATAACGGCAAAATTCACTTTTTGAATATTTCCGAGTACGTGACCCTGGGTTATTCGGTGTTTGTTCCCGCCACCCCTGAACTAGAAAAATACCGGGCCCAGATTACCACCCAAATTGAAAAACTGATCAAGGCATTCGATATCGATTTCGGCTTTGTCCATCCTGAGTACTTTGTAACCAACGATGGCGAAATGTACTTCGGAGAGGTGGCCTATCGTCCACCCGGATTCAAGGTATTCGAGCTACTTGAACGGGCCTATGGCTTCAATGCCTATCAGGGCCTGATCTTGTCCTTCGACCCGAAAACCACCGAAGAAGAAATCACGGCATTTTTCCCCAAAGAAGTAGTAGATGCCAAAGGTGTTGCCGGCTGTTTTGGAGTCTATCCACGGCGCCGCGTTGTTAGTAGACTGGAGATCCCCGAGGAGACCGAAGAGCACGAGTATTTCGAGTCTCACGAATTGACACCACCTCTGGAAGAAACCGTGACCAAACGCACCGCCTTTGGCACTCACTGGGGACTGGTCTACTTTTTCGGTCACGATCCTCACGTTATGAGAGACTTATTGAAGCATCAGGAAGAGCTCGATTTTTATGTATAATCTGCCTCTACGATTATAAGGAGGCAGCTTGACTGATTCTGACACGCTCGATATTGCCAGGCTAGACAACTTGTCGGAAAAACTAGACAAGGCACTACAAGCCCTGGCCGAAGTCAGTGACTTTGCAAAAATCACTCGCATTCGCCGGGTTTTCGACACGGCGCGACTACTGATGCTGCTGGAGGGCGGGTGTGCCAGAGTTGAGGCCCGTGCTCAGCAGATTGAGGAAGCGGGGGTGTTTTTAGGCTCGGATTGGGACGAGCCCCAGCTTCTGATTGCCAGCTTGACCAGCCACTCGCTCAAAAGCTCCAATTCCGACACGGTGGTGGTTGAGGCCTTGAATGAGCTGCGCCTACTCGCTATTGCCATGGGTGATTACCTTCACCCCAGCATGTCCCTAGAACAGGCGCATCACTATCTAACTCAGGTAATGGCCATCAATCTAGGCTTCCTCTTTGCAAACCCCAGTGAGGCCGAACGGGAACAACAGGGCAAACTGTCTCTGCTGCCCCGAAAATTGTTTCGTCACTTAGCCGAGCGCATCGGCTTCGAGCATGTGATCGATAAACTGATTGAAGAGATTTGGCGCATTCTGCAACAGCGGCCTATACAGGTGGATAGCGTAAAACAGATGATTACCCAGATTGCCATCTGTCAGGCCAACCCGGATATCGACCTCGGAATCAGCGGTCAGGGCGCGGATCGGTTGATCAGCAGCCTTTATGGCGCCACCCAGGCATGCCGGGAGGATCCCGGCGTCGAAGTTTACCGTCAGCGCTTGAGTAGTATGGATTCCAGCGCTCTTCAGTACGAGGCCACCGGTTTTGCCCGGGCCATGCACGATACCGGTCTGGTTTCGCCCTATCACGCCGTACTGTTGCGTTACCTGCAGGAACACGGCGACCACCTGCTTTCCGAGGCCCTAGGATTGTCCAGTACTGGCCGCGATTGCCTGCTCTGTTATGGTGATCTGGTGCGCGCTATGATCAATGAAACTGTGTATTCCCAAACGGCCCAAGCCATTTACGGCCTCGCATTGCTTCTGGAGCGAGGGGTTTTGTATCAACCTCCTGTGGCACCGGCACTCTGGCGCCAACTGTCATTACCCATTTCATCTCACTGTGAACAGCGCCTGATACAGGCCTTTGGCCCCGAACCCACGGCTCGAGCCTGGTTGATGCAGGGCGTACTCTGTATGCTGGGCCTACCCCTGGGGGTCGGACAAGGCAATAACCCCACCTGCCAATCGGCTCGAGCCCTCTCCATGTGGGCCTACAACGACCCTGATTATATGCTGCAAATGGTGGTCTGGGCCGCCCGAGACGACGAAATCATTATTCACTTTGAGGGGCAACCGATTTCCTCGCGGGAAAGTGTTTCCGGGGTTGCCCAGGAACTTCCCTTGGATCTGGATCCGGTTTCACTTCTGGTGGTACCGCACCTGGATCGCATATATGCGGAAATGGGGCGGCGCTGCAGTGAACGGGAAGGCGATCCACACCGCTGGATTAACCCAGAGTTTCATGGCTGGTGGTCGGGCCGGGGCTTTCGCATCAATGTGGATGTGAAAACCGGAAAGCTGGACCAGCTAGAAGATTTTCTGCGCCACTTTTATGCCAGCTACCACCCCTACTACAACGGCAATCAACCGCTGATCCACCCTCAACCCGCCGGTATTGCCGTTACCGACAGCGCGGGGCGATTTGTAGGCTGGCACGCCATCACCATCCTGCGAGTAGCGCTGGACCCCAAAGAGGAGATGCGTGTCTATTTCTACAATCCCAATAATGACAGCGGCCAGAACTGGGGCAATGGAGTAAAGGTTGACACCTCGGGCAATGGTGAACGTTTTGGCGAGGCGTCACTGCCTTTCGAACAATTCGCTTCCCGGCTATACATTTTCCATTACGACCCTTTGGAAAGGGGCGAGTTGGCCCAGGTGAGCGCCGAGGAACTCAACAGAGTCAAAAATCATATTTACCAGAGTTGGGGCGCCAACCGCCTGCCTGCCGATCCCATACAAGCCAGCGCATCGCAATACTAGAGAGCATGCGAGATTGGAAGACATAGGGTCAGGGGACATAGGGTCAGGCCTTACATTTGACATTCGAGTCTTATTGATCTAACTAGCTTCCTCTGTAGTGTCCTGATTTTCTCAGGGGGTAGTAGCAACATGGCAATCCCCTTTTCCTCCACTCTTCAGTTGCGTGAACAAAGTAGGGCGCCTTCCCTCGAACAAGGTTATGTTGTCATTGTCTTCAATCGGTACTATTCGCCCCTCCGACTTCCATAACAATCTACTGCGATTTCGTTACCTTATACGCAGTAGTCGACGGCCTCCCCGTCATTGTTATGGATCTCCAGCACTGGGTAAGTTAACTGCCGATACATGCCAACCCTGCTACCCCGACGGTTCGCGAGCATGGCTTCCATTCTCCACATACCCGCACAACGGCCTTCCCTATTACAGGCACGAAGTCGGCAACCGCATTAAGTTTACGAGACTACATCTAGGTTCACTTGCGTTACGGCCTGCATCTTTGCCGTTTAGGAACTCACGACCCTTGATTGCTCAAACGCCGCTCCTGCGTACTACCAAGGCGTATGGACAACTCCTTGGGCGGAACTTTAACCCGCTAGCTAAATTACTGTTACTGTGAACACCTGACCCCCATTACCTATTGCTTGCGATAACTTGCCATTAACCAACAATCCAGACAAATAAACCTGTCTATAAAATTGCAACCGACTTTAGGCGGTATTATTTTCGTTGTCAATTTCACCGACCTTAGCTGACGACATAAGGAATATCGATTCATATCGAGCATGCGTCCCTGCAGACCAGGCCCACTGACCGCGATAGTATCAAGCAGTTTCACCGAATGACGTTCGCTATTCGTGGTCAACAAAGCTAAAATTGAGATTTTTGACTTGCTGTGCATGTCGCCGGATCGACGCAGAGTCAAGCGATGAACGCTTTGATGTTTTTATATTTTGGATTCCAGTTAACCCTATGATCAAAATCGATACCGTTTTCGAACACCTATTGACCCATTACCGGGGGCAATTCGCCACCGTTTTTTTGTTGCCGATTTCGGCTGTTTACGGCGCCTATTCCGGATTTCGCAATTGGTTGTCATTTCGCCTCAGCAGCGCCCCGGCAAAACACGATACCCGCGTTGCCGAGGTCATTCGGCAAATTGAAGATTGGAAAGCACAAGGAGCCCAGCAAAAACTGTGTACGGCACGGTCGGGCTGGAAAACCATGAGCGAACTGGTGCCCAAGTACAAATTGTCTCATCGTAAGATCGATATCGGACTGTACGATGTTTTGGAAATCGACGCGCAGCGCAGTATTGTCCGGGTAGAGCCGCTCGTTAGCATGGGTCAGCTCTCGCGAACGTTGATCTCGCAAGGCTGGACCCTACCGGTGGTGCCGGAATTGGACAGCCTAACGGTAGGCGGTTTGATCATGGGCTTCGGCGTCGAAACCAGCAGCCATAAATACGGCTTGTTTCAGCATATTTGCGAAGCCATCGAAATCGTGACGGCGGAAGGTAAGTTGGTCAAATGCAGCGCGTCGAAAAATCCCGAGCTTTTTTATCAAGTTCCGTGGAGTCATGGCACACTGGGTTTTCTGGTGGCTGCTGAGTTGAAAATCATCCCGGTCAAAAAATTTGTCAGGGTTCATTACCAGCCTGTTCATAGCTTGGATCATCTAGTACGGGTGTTCGAGCAAGCCTCGCGCGATACCGAAAACAACGATTTCGTCGAAGCTTTGGTCTATGGGCGCGACGAGGCGGTGATCATGACCGGTAAATTCGCCGATGCCGTCGGACAGGACGGCCATTTGAATGCCATCGGAAAGTGGTATAAGTCTTGGTTTTTTAAGCATGTTCAAGGCTATCTGCAGAGCAATAAGGAAGGCGTCGAATATCTGCCGGTGCGGGATTATTACCATCGCCACACGCGCAGTTATTTTTGGGCGATGGAGGAAATCATACCCTTCGGCAATCATCCTATTTTCAGGGCTTTGTTGGGCTGGGCTTTGCCGCCCCGGATCGAGTTATTGAAGTATACCGAAACACAAACTACTCAGCGGCTAAGGGAAAAATATCATGTCGTTCAGGATATGCTGGTGCCGATGCGTTTTCTGGAAACGTCCATCGATTATTTCGATAAACATTTCAATCTATACCCTTTGTGGCTATCGCCGATGGCGATCAAAGACAACGGCGGGCAAGGCGGATTTGTGCAGCCTTATCAGGCTGAGAATGGCGAAATTGACGAGCTCTATGTCGACATCGGCGCTTACGGTACGCCGGCGAAGAGCGGTTTCGATAATGCCGAAGCCCTCCCGTTGTTGGAAAAATTCGTGATCGAACATCATGGTTATCAAGCACTCTATGCGAGAACCTTCATGAACCGGGAAGATTTTAGAAGCATGTTCGATCATAGCAGTTACGATCGGATACGGGAGCATTTGCCCTACTGCCGACAAGCCTTCGATGAAGTCTACGATAAAGTTTCCTCGAAAGGCAGGGTTGCACCGGTCGAAATGAGGAAACTGGAAAAGGCGAGATAATGATATGCAAACATGACAGGACGAAGTTTGCACCCATGCGCTTCAAGCTAAAAAAGGCCAACCCACATCACGCTCTTGCCCACGCCGGAGAGCTTGGGAAAGAGCGGATGTGAGTTGAATAATCCGCCCCGCTGCTGCTAAAAGCAAAGGCTATGCGCTTCGCGCGGTCAACTGTACCTATAGTCGATACTATTGGACCCTAAGCTTTGTCTTCGCTGTTGATTTTTCCATTCGCGGTGCCTGACCATGATATCGACGACTTTCTGCGGATCGTCGGTTAGCGTGATGAAATTGAGGTCTTCTTCCGAAATCGTACCGTATTCGATCATCGTCGTCCGCACCCAATCCATTAAACCTTGCCAATAATCGCTACCGAATAACACTAAAGGCAACGGATAAATTTTATGCGTCTGCATCAAGGTCAGCGATTCGAAAAACTCATCGAGCGTGCCGAATCCGCCCGGCATGCAAACATAGCCCATCGAATGGCGCACGAACATGACTTTTCTGACGAAGAAGTAGCGAAAATTCAGCGAGATATCCTGATAAGGATTCGGGTGTTGCTCCATAGGCAATTCGATATTCAAGCCGATCGCGGGCGGTTTTTGGGATTTTGCCCCCTTGTTTGCGGCCTCCATGATTCCGGGACCGCCGCCGCTGATAACCGCGAAATTATGCTGGCCGAGTAATTCGGCAATTTCGACTGTTTTCAAATAATAATGATGATCCGGTTGTATGCGCGCGGAACCGAAAATAGAAATCGCATCGCTTAAACCGGATAACCGGTCGAAACCTTCGGTAAATTCGCTAATGATCCTAAAGATTCGCCAAGATTGATCGCCTTTGACATCATCGATGATGCTGGCGGTATCGTGTTGCTTGTTTGGGGTTTTCATCGCTTTATTTGGCTACGCTATGATTGAGCACGTAAGTACTGAGCGAGCGCATTTTGCTACCGGTGATATTCGGGAACTTGGGCATCATCAGCGAGCCGCCCTGCACTTTGTGAGTGATATACCTTTCATTAGCATTTTTCTCGTTGAGTGAGAAAACGACTTGCGGGACTGCCGGGTCTTTGGGTTGATGGCATTCCGCACAGGCTTCTTTGAAGATGCTTTCGCCGTTCGCCGAGGACGCCGGCGCATAGTCGCGCGAACAAGCCGCTAATAAAAAAAAGGCCGAAACGAGCAGGATCTTAATCATGAAACACTCCTTGATAAATAATTTTACCGGATTGCAATGTGGCGCTGACGCGGCCGGTTAATTGTTCTCCCCAATAAGGCGTATTGATACCTTTGCTATACCAAGTCGAACGGTCGACTTGCCATCGACGGCCGGGGTCGAATATGCAAATATCGGCGGATTTCCCTGGTGTCAATGTACCGCTTTCCAATCTCAGCACCTTGGCGGGGGTTTGCGTTAACGCGGCAATGCCTTGGGAGAGGGTAATCAATTTTTCATCGACCAGTTTCAGCATTAGCGGCAATAACGTTTCAAGCGCCGATATACCGGGTTCGGTTTCCGGAAACGCGCCTAATTTAGCATCGAGGTCGTGCGGTTGGTGATCCGAACACAGCGTGCCGATAGTGCCTTGCATCAATGCCTTTCTTAGAAAAAGTTTATCCTGCTCGCTCCGTAACGGGGGTAAAACATGGTAAACGCTATCGAAAGGCTTCATGTCGTTTTCGGTCAGATGCAACTGATGCGCCGCGATATCGGCACTGACCGATAATCCGTATTTTTGGGCCTGCTGGATTTTGATCACCGAACGGCGGCAACTGATTTGTCCGAAATGCACGCGACACCCCGTCAGTTCGGCTAGTTCGAGACATTGCGACAACGCGATCGTTTCGGCGGTTTCGGGTATGCCGGGCAAGCCGTAGCGGGTCGAAAATGCCCCCTCATGCGCGCAACCTTCATTGCTCAGGCTTTGCTCATTGGGCCGGTAGATTAACAATAGATCATGACTGGCGGCATATTCCATTGCGCGCCTCAATACCAGTAGATTGCTTATGGGTTTGCCGCCGTTGCCGACTGCTATGCAGCCGGCCTCCTGTAGCGCCAACATCGAACTGAGCTCTTGGCCTTCAAGGTTTCGCGTCAGCGCGCCGATTGGCAGGATTTGCCGGTAATTGGAGTTTTCGGCCAATTCTTTGACCAATTCGGTAATTGCCGGCGTATCGATGACCGGCCGTGTATCGGGTTGTAAAATTAAGGTCGTAATGCCGCCGGCCGCAGCCGCCTTTGTTTCGGTTTGAAAGGTGGCTTTATGGCTTTGGCCCGGTTGACGCAAGCGAGTGCTAATATCGATAAAGCCGGGGCAGACAATTTGACCGGAAGCGTCGATGACGCTATCGGCCTCAAAGCCGTCGGGTTTTTCGAATAAGGCAAGGATTTTGCCGTCGGCAACATAAACCGGACCGGTTCGATCGATCGAATTGGCCGGATCGATCACGCGTCCTTGTTCAATCAGAATTCTTTTCATCAGGTCGCTCCTTGAGTTTGCATCGCCATCGACATGACAGCCATACGTATCGCGATACCGTTACTGACTTGCCGTAATATAACTGATTGCGGACCGTCGGCAACGCGGGTATCTATTTCGACGCCGCGATTGATCGGCCCCGGGTGCATCACGATCGCATCGGGCTTGGCGATTTCCAGTTTTTCAGGCGTCAAACCGAAACATTTGAAGTACTCGCTTTCGCTGGGTAGCAGAGCCGAGGTCATGCGCTCTTTTTGTAAACGCAGCATGATGATGACATCGATGTCTTTGAGTCCTTCGGTCAAGTTATGACAGACCGTGACGCCGAGCGTTTCGACATAGGCGGGGAGCAAGGTTTTCGGTGCGATAACCCGAACTTCGGCCGCACCCAAGGTATTGAGTGCCAGAATTTGCGAGCGTGCAACTCTGGAATGCAGAATGTCGCCTATGATCGCGACTCTCAATGTGCTGAAATCCGGCTTGAACTGCCGAATCGTGAACATATCCAGCATTGCCTGAGTCGGATGACTGTGCCGACCGTCGCCGGCATTGATCACGCTGATATGCGGCGCGGTATGTTCGGCGATAAAATGCGCGGCGCCGCTGGTCCCGTGACGTACGACAAACATATCGACAAACATTGCTTCCAGATTGCGGATCGTATCGAGTAGGCTTTCGCCTTTCGAGGTGGCCGAAGTCGCGATATTCATGCTGATGACATCGGCCGAGAGTCGCTTGGCCGCGAGTTCGAAGGTCGTTCGGGTGCGCGTGCTGTTTTCGAAAAACAGATTAACGATGGTCTTACCCCGCAATAAGGGAACTTTTTTTACATGATGCCCCGACATCTCGGCAAACGATTCGGCAGTATCGAGAATTTCGGTCAACAGCGCTTTGTCGAGTCCATCAATCGTCAAAAAGTGCTTCAATTTACCTTCGGCGTTTAATTGTAAATTGTGACTCATGCCTTAAGCCGCTACGTCAAGAGTTTGAATATCGATGCCCAAAGGGTCCGGGCCGGTTAATTTGATGCGTTGATTGGCGTCAAGACAAATCGATGAGCCGATACAGTCCGGGCGCAACGGAATTTGCCGCCCGTCGCGCTCGATCAATACCGCCAACACGACTTGATTAGGTCGGCCGTAATCGAAGATTTCATTGAGCGCTGCACGAATCGTTCGTCCGGTGTAAAAGACATCGTCGACCAGAATAATATCGCGGCCCTCGATCGTATTCGGCAAGGCGCTCGGCTTGACATTCGGATGCACACCGATTTGCGAAAAATCGTCGCGGTAAAACGTGATATCCAATAGCCCTAAAGGCTCTGTCAAACCCAGGCGTTGATGGAGACGTTCGGCAATCCAGACGCCGCCGGTGCGAATGCCGATCATCAAAGGATTTTCAAGCTTTCTGGTAGTAATTATATTCCCGATAGCCGATTCCAGCCGAGTCAATAATTCAGTAATATCGAGTTGTTGATGGGTCATATGTCGGGTTATTGAGTATTGAGCCATGTTTGTAATATGAGCTGGGCGGCAAGCCTGTCTTGCACTTCCCAGAGCTTGCCGGCGCTGACTCGCACGTCATCGTATAGCATTTGTTTGGCTTCAAAAGTCGTCAGGGTTTCATCCTGCTGAAAAACCGGTAGTTGAAAGCGTCCTTCCAATTGCCGGCAAAATTTGAGCATACGCGGGGTAATCGGATTATCCTGGCCATCGCTCTGCCGGGAAATACCGACGACTAAGCCCGCCGGCTGCCATTCTTGAATAAGCCGGCCGATAGCCGTCCAGTCCGGTGCTTGATTAACCGAGCGTAAAGTCGATAAGGCATTGGCCGTTCCGGTCGTGGTTTGTCCAACCGCCACGCCGATTTTTTTATTACCGAAATCGAAACCGAGGTAGGTATCGTGATTGCGAGGAGCTAGCGGGTCGTGTTTAGCCATGTCCTGCCGGCGCGGTTAATTGATTGATGTCGATGCCGATTTGATGAGCAGCGGCCTGCCAGCGTTGATTGACCGGCGTATTGAAGATGATGTCATTGCCGCTAGGCGTGTTCAGCCAAGCATTATTGACAATTTCTTGTTCCAATTGGCCTTCGCCCCAGCCGGCATAGCCCAAGGCAACTAGATATTGCTCGGGGCCTTCGCCGATCGCGATGGCTTCGAGAATATCGCGCGACGTGGTTAGCGAGATTTCATCCGATATCGAGATCGAGGAATCCCATCTTCCGCATGGGTTGTGAATCACAAAACCGCGTTCCTGTTGTACCGGCCCGCCGAAAAATACCGGAGCTTCCGCAGCGGTGGGGAAGGTCACGTTAATTTGCATTTGTTTGAAGATGTCGCCCAGCTTCATGTCGATCTGCCGATTGATCACAATACCTAATGCGCCATCGGCGTTATGCTGACATAAGTAGGTCACGGTATGAAAAAAACCCGGATCGGTCAGATTGGGCATCGCGATCAGAAATTGATTGTTTAAATAAGTCGTATCGGTCATATCGGTAAGTGTGTTCATGGATATGCGAGTTAATGAGTTAACCCAGCTTTAACAAATGTAGTGTATACGGATTATGTTATTGAATCATAAGGATTAAAAAACGCGCCTAAATGGGCTTGTAGTGCCGTAACATTGGTTTTGTTATAATATTCAAAAACTTATGCTCAGTAAATGTTAAAGCTGGGTTAACGTGCTGACATTCCCGATTCGTCCGAAAACTTCCAAACCCGGGTAATCACTAATACATCCAATTCCTTGAGCAATTCTTGAGGCAATGGCGGAAACGGCGCGCTTAAACGAACGATTCTTTTGGCGGCTTCGTCTAAGGCTGCATTGCCTGAAGGACGTTTAATTCGAATATTATATATCGTACCGTCCGGATTGATGCCGACTTCCATCGTCAACGTGCCGAAAAAGTTTTTTTTGCGTGCGACTTCAGGATAATTAAGGTTACCGGTCGCTTCCACCTTTTTTTTCCAGTCCATCTCATATTGCGAAGCAACATATTTATGAGTGCTCACCGCATTGACATGCTTGATTTTGCTGATATCGGCGCTGAGTTGCTGTTGCCGAACTTCCGTTCCCAGTTGCGCAATTTGTTGTTGCAAAGCTGCGGCGGTAATTTTCGGAACCGGTTTGCTTTGCGGTTGAACCGGGGCTTTAACCGGTACGGGAGGTGCTTTTGTTTCGGCGGGGCGAATCGTGCTGATTATTTTTTTGGGGGCTGCGGCTTGACGTTGAACCGGTTTGCTTTGCGGTTGCTTGTTAGGCAAGGTCCCGCGGCTAGGCAGCTTTTGTTTAGGCGGGGTTGGTTTGGTTTTTTGTTTACCGGCGCCGATTTGATTTTCCTGAGCCAAAAAGCTCGCCTTTTTAGGAGCCTTATGTGCCGGCGTCGTGGCTAACGTGATTTCAATTGCACGATGAGTCTCTTCTTGTTTAGGCATTGAAAAATTAATGCCTAGGATAACCATAATATGCAGTATAACGGCAATAAATAGGGTGATCATTAAGGCATCATTTTCCGATGTGTTGGAAACTCCGCCCAAGAAAGCTCTTGATGTTGTCATAATCTCTTGATTGCTAAAGACTAAACGGAAACTGTACTTGTTTTCATTAAACTATAAACTTTAACTTAAAGGAAGTCTCTATGCAGGATGGGTTTGCAACCTATACGCATCAAGCTACTCCCTTTTGATCGAAAAACCGTCTAAGCAGCGTAGCCCGGATGGAGCGCAACACAATCCGGGAAGTTCGAAGCCACGCCATTCCCATATTCCGCTACGCTCCATCCGGGCTACATGCTTCGTGCTACAAACTTAATTTTAAAGGAAGTATCTATGCGGGACGGGGCTGGTCACCCAGTCTTGCTCGTTTCGACCCTACCCAAAGCAAACCGAAACGTTCGGGGCGGGTTGAATAACCCGTCCCGCGCCAGTGTCGAAAATGAGCTCGATAAACTTTCGAGAAATTCAGCGAAGCTTTAATTCAATATGGTCCATCAACTGGCCGGCAATGTTCAGTCCGAATTGTTTATCCAGTTCTTGTACGCAAGTCGGGCTAGTTACGTTGATTTCGGTTAGATAATCGCCGATGACGTCGAGGCCGACAAAAATTAAACCTTTTTCACGCAAGGTCGGCCCGATTTGTTTGGCAATCCAAGAATCTCGAGCGGTAAGCACACGGCCTTCCGCATTCCCGCCGGCAGCTAGGTTGCCACGAGTTTCTCCTTGAGCCGGAATTCTGGCCAGCGCGTAAGGTACCGGCTCGCCGTCTACGATCAGAATACGCTTATCGCCGTTTTTTATTTCGGGTAGATACTTTTGCGCCATTACATACCGACAATTGTATTGCGTCATGGTTTCCAAAATGACACTTAAATTCGGATCGTCCTTGCGCAAATGAAAAATCGACGTACCACCCATACCGTCCAGCGGTTTTAAAATAATCTCGCCTTGTTCCGCCAAAAAATCGCGAATCCGTTTCGGCTCGCGGGCCACCAAGGTTTCCGCGCAGCATTGCGGAAACCATGCGGTAAACAGTTTTTCATTGGCGTCACGCAAGGATTGAGGTTTATTGATGACATAAGTGCCTAAGGTTTCGGCTCGCTCGAGCAGATAAGTCGCATAGATGTATTCTTGATCGAAAGGCGGGTCTTTGCGCATCATGATGACATCGAGTTGATCCAGCGCGATATCCTGTTCACTGGAAAATCGATGCCAACGCTCCGGTTTTCTTTGAACTTCCAATAAACGGGTACGCGCATAGGCGCGTCCGTTCCGCATATAAAGATCGTTAAGTTCCATATAATGCAATTCCCATCCCCTGCTTTGAGCTTCAAGAAGCATTGCAAAGCTTGTATCTTTCTTGATGTTAATGCGATCGATCGGGTCCATGACCATGCCGAATTTTATAGACATAAAAACTCTCAATAATCCGAAATTAAAAAGGGGTGGCAATAAGTCGTCAACTATAGCGGTTTCAGAAGCCTTGGGAAAGAATGTTTTAGCTTGTCATGCGATGGTAATGAGGCTTCAATGATCTGTGTCGCATGCAAATCTATCTACTTTTCGGTTTACGAATGCTCCATCATAGTCACGAAAAACCCAAAAGAAGTGAAATGCCAGCTTTTATTGAACAATCGTTTTTCGTTCGGATAGGAGTAAAAGGTTTACCTGACGGCTAAATTTTGGTATAAAAGCGGGCTAATTTTTGAATAATGGCAAACAAAGAGGTTAATCATGTCCAGAGTCTGTCAGGTTACAGGAAAACGTCCCGTAACCGGTAATAATGTATCGCACGCAAACAATAAAACCAGAAGACGTTTCTGCCCCAATCTACAACACCATCGTTTTTGGGTGGAAAGCGAGAATCGCTGGGTTCGCCTGCGTGTTTCCACGAAAGGCATGCGCGTTATCGACAAAAGAGGCATCGATGCCGTTTTGGCCGATTTGCGTAAACAAGGCATTAAGGCATAAGGGGATCAACCATGCGCGATAAAATCAAACTCGTTTCATCTGAAGGCACCGGACATTTTTATACCACGACAAAAAACAAACGCACTATGCCTGAGAAAATGGAGATCAAAAAATTCGATCCTGTTGTTCGCAAGCATGTGATGTACAAAGAAGCTAAAATCAAATAATTTTTGACGACACTTCTTTCGTTGCCCGGAAAGCCGCGGTTACGCATAAAGCGCCGTGGCTTTTTCGTCTAACGCCGTAATCATTGTTTTTTCAGTTTATCCAAAACTTCTTTCAGCTTTTCCGTTTGCTTGAATAATATTCGGTATTGCTTGATTGCATCTTCCTTGGCAGCTTCCAGCTGTTTGCATCTTTCAGTAAGCTCCTGATTTCTATCCGATAGGGCCTCGTTTTGCGCTTTTAGCCGTTCGACTTGCTCGAGTAATACTTCGTCAGCGGGATTCGTTTTATGCGTCACGGTCTGAGCGTCTTCTTTATCTGGGGCGACTTCCGAGCTTTCGCTATTGCGAAAAGTGGTTTCAAAACCATCGTCGATCGTGAATAGAGCCGCCGTATTTTTAAGTTCAGGCGAGACCTTTTGCATGCCGCCTTCCAAAATAAGCGCCTTGAATTTATTGCGGAGCAATAAAAAAGCAGCCGCCTCGCTTGTCTTGCCATTACCGCAAACGACCACGACGGAGCGGGCGCGATTGAGCGTTTTCAATTGCATTCGCAGAGTAAAAAACGGCGCGCTAATACTGTCGTTCAAATGGAATTGGTTATAATCTTCGGTAGAGCGCACGTCCAGCAATAGAGCTCCATTGGCTTGCTCTTGCCGCATTTGCTCGAAATCGATATATTTCAGCGCAGGTTCTTTAATTAGCGTTATAAAATGCTGCTTGGAAAGACGTAACAAAGACAGCTTGCTGATGGCTGTAATCGTGACATTCCTGGGTTTATCCGATAAGAGAGAGTCTTCTCCGAACGTATCGCTCGTTCTTAGGAGCGCTAGCTTGATCTCCTTGGCATTTTCGGAAGGCTTGCGAGTCAGCAAGCACTGGCCGGATTTGATCAAATAATAATAATCGCCCGGATCGCCTTGATGGAAAACGGCTTCGCCTTTCTCAAAGACGACCTCTTCGAGACTTATTATTATTTTTTGTAGGTTGGCCGGCGGCAATCTTTGGAAGATAGGAGACTTCAATAAAGTTGTCATCCAGTCATCAGAGTTGTCTTCCGGTTCGACTATAACCATGTAACTACTTTCCTCTTCATAACTAAGCGACGATAAATAATTCAGTGTTTCCGTGGGCAATCTTAAATAACGAATGCTGTTGCAGGCCACGGCATCGATTTTTCTGGGTAATTGATGAGCTAAGGCGAAGCGGGCCGATTCGCTTTCCGCGTCAATTATTTCGACTTCTAGGCCTTGAGACTGCAAGGAAACTTGGCCGCTCAATAAATAAAATAAGTCCGCCTCCGTGTCCCCTTTTTTGAATAATACCGAATCGCGCTCTGCCGTTTCGATGGTGATTTCG
Organism: Gammaproteobacteria bacterium; assembly: GCA_018830325.1. Classification (GTDB taxonomy): domain Bacteria; phylum Pseudomonadota; class Gammaproteobacteria; order Methylococcales; family Methylomonadaceae; genus Methylotuvimicrobium. The sequence continues at coordinate 20,550 of JAHJSQ010000089.1, read as the reverse complement.
GCGCACAATGCTTCGAAATGAGGTCCGGGCAGAGTGGATAGTGGAACAAGTTTACGAATTGCTTGTGCGTCTGCGGAGCTGATATCTACAGCCATTCAAATTCATTGGAAGGATTAAAGTTACTAATATAGCTCATTATCCTAGATAAAGCATTTCACCATGAAGAATAAGGAACGTGCATTTTGTAAGTTTGGCAAGCCGTTGAAAGACTTAATGTGCTTCATGGTTAAAATGCCGAATTTAGGATAACGAGGGCCTGATGAGCATATAATTCGCGCGGCCACATTTTCAGTTTTTTGACTTGTTTTAAACATTTTTTGCCTTATATTGTCTACGTTGACTTTAAAGCCTGTCGAGGACTTTCATGAAGAATCACTTATTCGGTCATTTAATATTGACCTTAGCATTCGGGTTTTTAGCCGTCACGCAAGTATCGGCAGGATTGCCGGTTGCGGTGGAGGGACAGCCCTTGCCGTCGCTGTCGCCCATTCTCGAACGCAGCATGCCGGCAGTCGTGAATATATCGACATCAACCAATATTCAGGTTAGAGAAAACCCGTTATTGCAAGATCCGTTTTTCCGGCATTTTTTTCAATTACCGGACCGGCCTCGCCGGCAACAACGCAACAGCTTGGGATCCGGAGTCATTATCGATAGCGAGAAAGGCTATGTGTTGACTAATAACCATGTCATCGACAAAGCTGATAAAATCATGGTGACACTGCATGATGGACGCCAACTCGATGCCAAATTGATCGGTACCGACCCTGAAGCCGATGTGGCGGTCGTACAAATTGCCGCCGATAACTTGGTTGCCTTGCCTATTTCCAACTCCGACGAATTGAGAGTCGGCGATTTCGTCATTGCGATCGGCAGCCCATTCGGACTGAGTCAGACGGTGACTTCGGGTATCGTCAGTGCGCTGGGTCGATCCGGTTTGGGCATCGAAGGCTATGAGGATTTCATTCAAACCGATGCGTCGATCAATCCGGGAAATTCCGGCGGAGCGTTGGTCAATTTGCGCGGCGAATTTGTCGGCATGAATACCGCGATATTGGCGCCGGGCGGCGGTAATGTCGGTATCGGCTTTGCGATTCCGGCCAATATGGCGATGACGATCAAGGAGTCTCTGGTCACTCATGGTGAAGTGCGGCGCGGCTTGCTAGGGGTCACGACTCAGGACTTGACTCCCGAACTGGTTAAAGCCTTCAATTTAAAAACCAAACATGGCGCCGTAATCAGCAAAGTGGCCGGAAATTCTCCCGCGGCAAAAGCCGGACTTGAACCGGGCGATATTATCACTGAAGTCAATGGACAAAAAATCAAAGGCAGTCACGATATTCGTAATATGATCGGTTTAATGAAAATCGGTGCCAAAGTCGATATCGGCATTATGCGTGATGATAAAAAAATGCTGGTTCAGGCTGAAATCGGCAAGCCTCAGCGACCTCATTTAGCCGGTAAAACGATTCATCCTCGTCTCGACGGCACCGTGTTAAGCTCGACACAAAAAAATCAAATCGAAGGGGTTTTATTCGAGCAGATAGCAACAAACTCCTACGCTTGGCGAGCCGGGTTACGACCGGGTGACATTATCGTTTCAGCCAATCGCTATCGGATTCGCACAATAGAGGAACTTGCTCAAGTTGCCAACCCCAACAACGCATTGTTGATCAATATACAGCGCGGCGAAGAAGCCTTCTTCTTGGTTTTAAAATAACCTTTTGTGACTATTCAGCGCATGTGGTTGGGTGGTGTCAGGCACCTTCTCATACATAACTTGTGCTGAATAATTACAACTTTTTTGCATCACTGATGACGAATTCAATGACCGAACGAACATTCATAGCACTCAATATTGCCGTGTTGACAATATCCGATACCCGTAACGAAGCCGATGACGTTTCGGGTAAGATCCTGGTCGACAAAGCGCTGGCATCGGGTCATCGAATTGCCGAAAAAAAAATCGTTCCGGATAATATTTATCGAATCAGAGCGGCGCTCTCGAAGTGGATCGCCGATGACTCAATCGATGCGGTTTTAACCACCGGCGGCACCGGCGTGACCGGTCGAGACGGAACGCCGGAAGCGGTAGAGCCGTTGCTCGATAAAACCTTAGACGGTTTCGGCGAAGTATTCCGAATGATTTCCTATCATACGATTAAAACCTCGACGATACAGTCGCGCGCAGTCGCTGGCGTCGCCAACGGAACCTACGTTTTTTGTTTGCCAGGTTCATCGAATGCTTGTAAGACGGCTTGGGATGAATTGATCGAAGCTCAACTGGATTTTCGGACCAAGCCATGTAATCTAGTGCAATTAATGCCGCGTTTAAAGGAGCGATAACATGCGTTGGGATTTTTTAGTCGTCGGCGCGCTATGTGCCGGCATTGGCGTCGGCTTAGGTGCATTCGGCGCCCACGGCTTAAAAACGGTGCTAAGCCCCGATATGCTCGAAGTTTACAAAACCGGCGTAACGTACCAAATGTGGCATGCGTTAGGTTTGTGTGCAATCGGCCTACTGGATAGGCAAAATCCTCGGCAAGCGCTGTTGTCATTGTCTGCTTGGCTCATGTTTGCCGGCATCGTGCTCTTTTCGGGCAGTTTGTACCTTTTGACTTTGCTTGACCAAAAATGGTTGGGCATAATTACGCCATTTGGCGGTCTGGCATTCATTGTCGCTTGGGTAACGTTGGCCTTATATGCCGCCAAAGAACAGCGGTAGAAGGCGAATAATAAAGCTCCGAGGATTCGATTAAACGGGTGCGGTCTATTTTTTCGTCCTCCTGCGCGGCCGAATTAGGAATTTTCACTTCACTATGAAGATCTTGTTTTATCGTTCCCTTCATTATCATTAAGGTAATAAAAACAAGCGACTAAACCGAACAAAGCATCAATTGGCTCTTTTTTACGGTAAACTTTACCGAAAACTCCCTTTCACAAAAAATATCGAATTAAATTATGCGTGACGCCTCTCCTCAAACGATCTATCTCAAAGACTACAAACCGCCGGAATATCTCATCCACGATACCGACTTGAATTTCACGCTGGATAATGAAAGCACGCGTGTCGTTGCCACATTGACGATGAGCAAAAATCCGGCCTCGAAAGCCGATGACAGTGCCTTAACATTGCTGGGCGAAAATCTGACCTTGCTCGGCGTTCAGCTGAATGGTGATACATTAAACCCCGATCGCTATGCGCAAACATCCGAAGCCTTAGTCATTCACGACGTGCCGCAGCACGAAAAATTCGTCGTCACGATTGAAAACACGATCAATCCCAAGGCAAATACGGCACTTGAAGGCTTGTATCTCTCCAAAAACATGCTGTGCACGCAATGCGAAGCGGAAGGCTTTCGCAAGATTACTTATTATCTCGACCGACCCGATGTGATGAGCCGCTTCACGACCACGCTAGTCGGCGACAAGGATAAATATCCGGTATTGCTGTCGAACGGCAACAAAAAGGCTCAAGGCGAATTGCCCGGTAATAAACACTGGGTTACCTGGGAGGACCCGTTTAATAAGCCATGTTATTTGTTTGCGCTGGTGGCGGGACAGTTGGAATGCGTCAGAGATAGCTTTACCACGCAATCGGGGCGAAGAATAGCGCTTGAAATCTTTGTCGAAGCCCACGATCTCGATAAGTGCGATCATGCGATGCAATCACTAAAAAATGCAATGCGCTGGGACGAGAAGACTTACGGACTCGAATACGATCTGGATTTGTACATGATCGTCGCGGTCGGCCATTTCAACATGGGCGCGATGGAAAACAAAGGCTTGAACATATTTAACACTAAATTCGTCCTGGCGCGCCCGGATACAGCTACCGACAGCGATTACGAGCATATCGAAGGCGTGATCGGGCATGAATATTTCCATAATTGGAGCGGCAACCGCGTGACTTGCCGGGATTGGTTTCAGTTGAGTTTGAAAGAAGGCTTTACTGTATTCCGCGATCAGGAGTTCACCGGCGATCAAACCTCGAAAGCGGTCAAACGCATCGAAGACGTTAACGCGCTACGCACTCGTCAGTTTGCCGAGGACGCAGGGCCGCTGGCACACCCGATCCGGCCCGACGCCTATATCGAGATCAATAACTTTTATACCTTGACGGTCTATGAAAAAGGTGCGGAAGTCGTGCGCATGCTGCATACGCTGCTCGGTCCACAAGGTTTCCGCAAGGGCTGCGATCTGTATTTTCAGCGTCACGACGGTCAGGCTGTGACCTGCGACGACTTCGTCAATGCGATGGAAGCGGCCAATGATGTCGGCTTGACCCAATTTCGACGCTGGTACTCACAGGCGGGCACGCCGGTATTGACCGTTTCGGAACATTACGATAGCGACGCGCAAACATTATCACTGACCATTAAGCAAGACAACCCGCCGACACCCGGCCAGCCTCGCAAGGAACCGCTGCATATACCGATTAAAACCGGATTGATCCTGCCGGACGGTAATCTGGCGCAATGCCGATTGCAAGGTAGCGAACAAGTCAGTCATAAAATTGTGCTCGAATTGACCGAGACAGAGCAAACTTTTGTATTCGAGCAATTGCCGCAAAAGCCGGTGATTTCATTGTTGCGCGGTTTTTCAGCGCCGGTGAAACTTAAGATGCAACGCTCTCTTGAGGAGCTGGCTTTCTTGTTGAGCCATGATCCGGACACGTTCAATCGCTGGGAAGCCGGGCAGCAATTGGCCGGTCGCGTCATCGCCGAACTGATCGACGATTTGCAAAACGGTCGTTCGCTTGAGATTAATCCGGTCTTGATCGAAGCCTATCGAAAAATCGTTCAAAACTGCTGGCTAGATTTGTCGTATTTCGCCTTGTTGTTAAGTCTACCTTCAGAAACTTATCTGGCCGAACAAATGCCAGTCATTGATGTTGAAGCGATTCATACGGCACGCGAATTTGTTGCCGGTCAAATTGCAAAGCACCTTGAAGACGATCTAAGAGGCTTATATCTGGATAATCACCGAGACGAATCGGGTTGTTTCGATGCCAAAGCTATCGGTCGACGCCGCGTTAAAAACGTGTGTCTCGGCTATTTGAGTAAGCTGGATGATACCGAAATACAGCGTTGGTCGCTCAAGCAATTCGATACGGCCAAAAATATGACCGATCAAATCGCCGCATTGGGCGTCATCGTTAATACGCCGCATCCGGCCCGCGCAACTTGCTTGGATGCTTTCTACCGGCAATGGCGCGACGAAGCACTGGTCTTGGACAAGTGGTTTGCCTTGCAAGCAACAGCAACTCCGCCGGATACTTTCGAAGCGGTGCAACGCCTGTTGAAACACCCCGACTTCGATTTAAAGAATCCTAACCGCGTTCGTGCGTTGGTCGGTTCTTTTAGCCAGGCCAATCCATTACATTTTCATGCAGCCAGCGGGCAAGGTTATCGATTTTTAGCCGACAGGATTATTGAGTTGAATACGCTCAACCCTCAAGTCGCATCGAGGATGGTTGGCGCACTGACGCAATGGCGACGTTATGACGAGGCCCGGCAAGCTTTGATGAAAGGCGAGCTCGAACGCATCATGTCGACCGAGGCGATTTCCAAGGATGTGTATGAAGTAGCAAGCAAAAGCTTGGCATGAAAGATTGACCCTTTGCGACTCAAATTTCGGCTCCGGGTTGCTCGGCCAAGCCTTTACAGCATAAATGCTGGCAAAGAATCTACATGGATGTATCCACGGTGTTCTTTGACAGGCCCCAGGTGCCGATTTAGATCTACGATGGATATAAGGATTTGGTCGTAAATAACTTCCCTATTTTACGGAGGGTTCGGTTGCTCGATTGGCAGGTGTCGGCGGCAGGGCAGATTTTTGCTCCTGCAAAATCTGCATTCACGCCATCCATGGCGTTTGCAGATTTTTGCTCCTCGGCAATTGCTGAGTTACAAGGATGTAACGAATGCAGAAAATGCAGGAGCATTTTTCTGCCCTGCATCTCCTAAAGCGCCTACTGTTGATGCCCTAATACACACCATCCATGGCGTAATGCAAAATCTGCATTCATGCCATCCTTGGCAATCAGTCGCTGCCGTGAAGCCTACACGGACGTATTCACCCAGCACCTAAATTCCATAGCCCTTTGGCTATAGTAACTATCTTGCATAATTTAGGTGCTGGGTTCACGGCGTCCTGTCAAGCGAGTTACCGAACCCTCAACAAAGCTCATAGCTCCCGGACGTTATTTATCACGAAACCCTAAGTTAAACCGCTATATGACGAAGGATTACCGGCATTCAGACCCTTCCTCGTTCCCACCGCTCCAGCGTGGGAATACATACCGATCTTGCATCCGCAGCCAAGGTATGGGTATCCATGGAGGACCGTGGGAGCCAACGCATACGCCTTCATGCGCTAATACCGAAATTCGAAGCGCGATAGGAATAACAAAAATATGGATGCTCATACTCTGTCTTTTCCAATGACAGAAAAACCAGCAACTAGTCTCTTTACGAAAATGATTTTCTCTCTGGTTTCGGCTTGCCCGAGCTGTGTTAAATAGAGATATATAGATACCTAGGCCTTGACACGATAACGAGGCAAATTCGGTGATGGATGTTAGAATACATGCATTTCGACAAGCACAATGCGTAAAGCCATAGATTTAATGAGGAAACTATGCGGATTCCGAGACATTTAACCAAGATTATTGCGGCAACCCTCGGCATATTGCTTGTCGTTTATGTCGCATTCTATTTCGTATTTCTCGATCTGATCGTCGATTATTGGTGGTTTCAAGCATTAAGGTATGAAGGCTATTTTTGGCTGAGATTGCTTTACCGCTTTTTTCTTTCGGGCGCGGTCACCGCAGTTTTCTTTTCGATTTTCTTTTTGCATTTTTGGTTGGCAGCCCGTTATCTGGGGTTCAACCCTAATCAAGATGTATTGCAAGATTCGACCAAGCGCAAGCGCTTCGAGAGCCTAGCCGATCTGTTCATGAGCTTGTCGATCAAATTTTCGACGCCGGTCGCATTGATTTTAGCCATTGCGATTGCGATGCCCTTTTACCATCAATGGGAAATGGGACTGCTGTATTTCTTTGGCGGGTCATCCGGGGTCGTTGAACCCGTTTACGGACAGGATATCGGCTTTTATTTGCTGTCTTATCCGATTTATTTACTTATCCAGGAAGAGCTACTAGCTACCGCGGTCATTATTTTATTAATGGTCGCCTTTCAATACTGGGTACAGCATACGTTTATCCCAAGTCAAGCCAAAGAATTTCCGAAGGCCGCTAAAGTTCATCTGGCGGTATTATTCGGCTTTGTCGTGTTGTTCGTCGTTTGGGGCTTTATGCTGTACCGGTTTTCGCTGCTTTATGTCGACCGACACGAGCCCGTGTTTTCAGGGCCGGGCTTCGTCGAAATACGCTATCAACTACCGTTGATTTGGCTCTCGATTCTGGGGTTTCTGGCTGCTGCGATTTCATTGCTGTTTTATTATTTCTCCGAAACGACGCGGACCAAAGTCCCGTTTTTGATTTCATTGGTAGTCTTTGTCAGCGCGTTAGGACTGCAAGAAGTCAAATTCATACCTGAATTGATCGATAAATTTATCGTCAAGCCTAATCCGGTTAGGACGCAGCGCCCGTTTATCGATCACAATATAGTCGCGACGCTCGATGCTTATGATTTAAAAAATATCGATATCGTCGATTTTACGGTGAATCTCGACCCGACCAAGGATATCGAAGCATGGAGCACCCGTAGACGTTTCGAAAATATTCCGGTTTGGGATCGCGAATTTTTGAGCGATGTTTACAACCAAATTCAAAGCATCCGACCGTATTATCATTTTCTCGATGTCGACGAAGGCCGTTATTTCATCGACGGTTTCAAACGCCAGGTCAATCTTGCCGCACGGGAAATGAATATCTCCAAACTCCCTAAAGAAGCGCAAAACTGGGAAAACACGCATTTGCGTTTTACGCATGGTTACGGCGCGGTTATGACGCCGGCGGCGCAAGATGCGGGCAATCCGATTCGTTGGTTTTTGCGGGACTTGGATTTAAGCTCTAATGTCGGTTTAGAAGTCAAACACCCCGATATCTATTACGGAATGGAGAATTATAAGTACGCAATCGTACCGAATAAGCTCGACGTAGTTGCGCTTTCGGGAACTCAGCCGGATCCCGCGATCGACGCGGTTTATACCGGCAGCGGCGGAATACCTATTCCTTCGCTGTTCAGAAAGGCATTGTTTTCGTTTTTTTTCAAAGACGAAAAAATATTTTTCTCGACCAATATATCTCGAGAGAGCCGCTTATTGATTCGTCGGAATGTCGTCGACCGAATCAGTCACCTGGCGCCATTTCTGCATTTAGACAAAGACCCTTATCTGGTCGTCACGAAAAACCGATTCTATTGGGTGCAAGACGCCTATACCTTGTCGAATTGGTATCCGGTATCGAAATCGGCCGAGGATGATTTTTTAGTCGGTAGCAAGGAATTCAACTATATCCGCAATTCGGTCAAGATCACCGTCGATGCTTACAGCGGTTTAACTCGTTTTTATGTTTCCGATCCGTCGGATGTGATCATTCAGGCTTACGACAGGGCTTACCCCGGCGTATTCCGCGATATCGACGAAATGCCGACCGAATTAAAGCGACAATTGCGTTTTCCGCGCGACCTGTTCTATTTGCAAATGAAAGTCTATGCCAAATATCATCAGCGCGACCCGGCATTATTTTATCAACAGGCCGAGACTTGGAATTTTGCGGAAGTAAGGGATAAAGAGGTTAAGCCTTATTACCAAACGGTAGACTTAGGCAATTGCGACGGCAAGGAAGAATTCGTCATGATCAATCCGATGACGCCGATCAACAATCAGAACTTGAGCATGGTTGGCGTCGCCAGCGTGATGGATAGAGAAAAGTGCGGTGACGCCTTCAAAAAAAGCATCACGGTTTACCAATTTGCGAAGGAAGTTCAAGTCAACGGGCCGGCACAGGTCGAGGCATTGATCGAGCAAGACCCGGATATCTCTGCCCAGCTTACGCTCTGGGACCAGCGCGGTTCTCGGGTGGAAATGGGGCGGATGATTATTTTGCCGATGGAACACTCGATTCTGTATGTCCAGCCGCTTTATTTGATCGCAAATAAAACGAGCATACCGGAATTGGCTAGAGTTATCGTGTCAATCGGCAATGAGGTCGTCATGGACACCACGCTATGGAGTGCATTTTCACGATTGAGAGAGCGCTTTATTAAGGTGCAAGACGACGACACCGGAACCACTTTCGATCCGGATAATGATAGGGCAAAATAAGAGGACAAAAAAGCCGCTATCGAATTACCCGACAGCGGCTTATTTTTTATAGAGCATAAATTTTTATCATTTAACCCAGCCTTAACAAATCTAGTGCCTACGGTCTAAACCATTGAAGTATAAGAGTTAAAAAATCCGCCAAAAATGGTATTGTAATGCCATAAATTTTTTATTCCTTAATTTTCAATATTATATGTCCGGCAAATGTTAAAGCTGGATTAATTTAGCAGCATATTGCAAAGCTTGTCTTCCAGGGACATGCGGATGGCCAAATGCTCGCCTAGAACGGATAAATCTTGCTCGAGAGAGCTGGGCGTTAGATGGTTTTTGGCGTGTTCGTACTTATCGTTGAAAACGATTGCCGCATCGGTGGTTCTCGATAGCTCGGGATAGAGTTCGTTCGAAAAAGATAACAACGCTTGGCGTTTTTCGTTACCGGACAGTAATCGTTCATAAATACCGAAGTGCCACAGCGACACATAATCGACTAGTAATTGCGAAAATTCAGACAGCCGAGTTTGAACTTTTTTACCTGCCGAAAACGGCTTCAGCTCGGCAATACGGCAATACATTGCCCACACTTCATGTCGTTCTTTTCTTAATTCATCGATTAAAGCTGCCGTTCCCCGGCGTCTTTCTGGAAAGGTTTGCATAACAGCGCTCATCAGTCGATCCTCGTTTTTGTTGTTGTAATGCAAATCTAATCCAAAATTTAATATAATGCAACAATCTATTAATTATTATGAAACTTTCTTGTGAAATCGATCAAGATTTACCATTTAATTGTTGTATCTTTGCAACAAAGATACAGAAGGGTTGATTATTTTGGCAGTGAATATTTTTCTTGCGGTTGCGTTGCCATGCGAGGCGAAACCACTAGTTGCGCACTTCGGTTTGAAAAAAAACACTACGATGCACGCATTTACAATTTATTGTAATGAAGCGGTTTATTTAACCGTAACGGGACCGGGAAAAAGCGCAATGGCGGCAGGTTTGGCCTATACGCAAGCCGTTAGTGCCGGCCTTGAAAATGCGCTATTCGTCAATGTTGGTGTTGCGGGTCACAGGATGCATGATATCGGTAGCGCTTGGACAATCAATAAAATCAGCGATGCCGATACCGGTAGAAATTACTATCCGATGCCTATCTACGGCTTGCCATGCGCTACGACATCCCTTTTGACGGCGTCAAAACCTCAGTTCGATTACAATCATGAGCATTTATGCGACATGGAAGCCTCGGCATTCTTTGAGACGGCGGCGCGATTTTCGACTGGGGAATTGATCCAGTGTTTAAAAGTCGTTTCGGATAACCGTTTGGAGCCGGGACGCAATCTCGATCCGAAGGTCGTCGAGAAATTGATAAGAGACAACATTGGCCTTCTGGACCTCCTGCTCGAAAAGCTCGAAGAACGCGCCAAGCTTGTTAACTCCCCCGAAGTACCTAACTTCGAGTATTGGATTCAGCAATATCGTTTTACCGTTAGCGAACAAAACCGCCTAAAGAATTTATTATCACGATTCTCGGTATTAACCGGCAAAAGCCTAGAGCCGGCCGATTTTGGAACGGTCAAATCCGGAAAAGAGTTGTTGGCGGCCTTGGAAAGCCGGCTTAGCACGATAAAGTATGAGTTTTAGGCTACCATCTCGCCGCCGGACGGGTTTTATCAACCCGTCCGAAACGATTGTCATAAATCACCTTAGCTTGAAACGTTCGTGTCTGGATTGCAGCCCCGACACGGATGGAGAAACAAACTACCTTGATTCGAATAATTTAATGAATCGCTTATACCGGCTTGTGAAACATGACCATTTTCCGAAGCATTACGCTGCTATACTTCGGCCATGAGACTTATGCAAAGCCTTATTTATACATTTTGGTTAAAAAACGGGTGTGAAATAAATTATCTACCCAACGCAATCTTCGATTTTCCCGTCAATCTCTATTATCAGGCCGATTGATACAGTTGCTTACACGATTAGTCGCTTACTTCATAGATCTTGTGACGGAACACCGACTGAAAGGCGGCTTATTGCTTTGCCTGTCACTTTTTACGGTCTGTCTCCAAGCACATGAATCACCCCTGCAATTACATAACGACTGGCAATACCGCTGGGGCGACTCGCCTTTCGATGTTCAAGGACGACCGGAGTGGGCTTTGCAAGACAACTCTAGCGAAGCATGGCAAGCAATCGACTTTCCTTCCAACCCTCCGGGACGCGACGGACAGACCAATGCTTGGTTCCGTACTGCTTTACCGAATGGCAATTGGCACGACCCGGTCATTTATATCTACAGTGTCGACTTAATTGTTCAAGCTTATCTGGATGGGCAAAAAATCTATCAGTACGGCTATTTCGATCATAACGGTCATGGACGTTTCGAAGGTTGGCCTTGGCACATGATCCAACTGCCTGCCGATTTTGCGGGCAAGTTTCTTTATTTTCGGGTGTTTTCCGACTATAGCGACATCGGCCTATGGGGCGAGGTTAGGTTGATGGAACGACTCGATTTGATTAAATTGATTCTCGATCATTCGGTGGAACAAATTGTCGTTAGCGGCTTTTCCTTGCTGATCGCCGGCTTGGCCTTTTTTTTCGCGTTACTGCAAGCCGAACGGAGAAGTTTTTATTATCTAGCATTGTTCGCCTTGGCTTCCGCCTTGATGGTCTTCGGTCAGAGCCAAGTCAAATTATGGTTCATCAACGCACCGTTGTTTTGGGATCATCTGGCTGCGACCGGCTATTTTTTATTGCCGGTCGCGATGGCTTTATTGTTCGGGGAATGGTGCGCCGGAATTAAGTATCAAAAATTGATCGGTGCGCTATGGCGATTTCATTTAGCCTATGCAGTAGGCGCCAATATATTGCCATTGCTCGGTTATAGCGCAATTTCCAGAATGTATTTTGTTTTTGACGGTTTATTTGCGATCAGCCTGTCGCTATTGTTTGCAGTGGCTTTCTCGAGATTTCGTCATGTCAACAATGAGCAAAAAGTCATCATCGTCACATTTGCTTTTTTCGGTCTATTGTTATTGCTCGACATGGCCGTGGCACACAGCATTCTACCTTGGCGGCGAATACCGCTGGCCTGGGGCTTATTAAGCTTTTCATTGGCATTGATCGCCATTTCGTTACACCACTTCGTACAAACGCAAACCGAGTTAAAGCGACTCAACGCAACGCTAGAACAAAAAGTCAAAGACCGCACACGGGAGCTTGAATTATTAGCAACAAGAGACCCGTTGACCAATATTTTTAACCGGCGTGCATTCTATCAAAAAGGCGAACCGATATTTCGCGCCTCCCTGCGTTACAAACGGAACCTATCGGTCATCATGTTGGATATCGATCACTTCAAGCGCTTCAACGATATCTATGGTCACGCAGTCGGCGACCAAGTATTGGTTATGATCGCCGACTGTTTTCGAAAAAGTTGCCGAGACAGCGATTTTGCCGCGCGTTTCGGCGGCGAGGAATTTGTTTTGCTTCTGGAAGAGGCGGATTCGCATAGCGCGCTTAAATTTGCAGAGCGACTTCGTGAGACTATCGCCGAATTGAGTCTTCCCGGTATCGAGCAAACAATTACCGCTAGTTTGGGTATTGCGTGTCTGAACCCCGAAACACAGTCTATCGATGAACTGATCAGAAGAGCCGACCGTGCGCTTTATGAAGCCAAGCATAGCGGGCGAAACAGATGTTGTTTTGTATGATTTTCGGGCTTGATTTAACTCGAATATTTAAACAGATAGCAATCGTCCAATTTGGCTATAGATGCCTGACAGCAAGACTTGGCAGTGTTTTTTCCCATTATTTGCTCCGGTCACTCTCGTGGGGCGGGTTATTCAACCCGCCCCGAACATTTCAATTTCCTTTGGCCACGGTCGAAACGTTTAGGGCAAAGTTGCAACCCCTTCCTGCTAAAGTCTCAAATTAGAATCACAACAGCAATTCCCAGTTTGAGAAATTTCGCCGTATTCAGGATGCGGGGTATGCCTGTCGAGGAACGCCGTGAACCCAGCACCTAAATTATCCCAGATAGTTAATCATAGCTAATGGCTCATGGAATTTAGGTGCTGGGTAAACCCATCCATGGGGGCTTGACGGCGGCTCGAACGCCAAGGATGGCGTGAATGCAGATTTTGCAGGAGCAAAAATCTGCCCTGCCGCCGACATCCTCGCCAAGCACACCCCGCACCCTTTTTTATCCTCAAATTGGGAATTGCTGGAATCACAAGGGCTAGGGGGCGAATATAATTACTGCCCCGTTTATTACTGTTATATTCGCAGTGACTCCAGAACCGGAGAACGTTAACCACTCAAATGCGTCATAGAGTAGGCGCTAATGCCCCTTTACCCGCCCCCTTTACCGATCGTTTTCATGATATGGTAACCTTTTTACCGAAATCCGGGCATCTTGTTTTAGCAATAACTATTGGTCCGAACCAAGGAAACCAATATGATTATGCCATTGCCCGAACTGGTTTAACAACGCGCGCCCGCTCGAGGCATAAATTATTGAAAGGCTGTGATTTTCCTATCTAAAATTTTGTTTTAAAAAGGAGAAAGAAATGATTTCAACCGAATCGAAAACCGAATTCGACCATTTTCTCAATCAGCGCAATACGCTATTAGTGCGAGGCTTGGCATTGTCGATTGCCGGCATACTACTGACCGTTTTGTCCGCATTGGCCCCTGGAGTGCGTATCATGAATCAAAACAGCTCCTGGCTGCCGATAGTATCGATCGTGATTTTGGTAACCGGTTTTATGGCCTGTTACGATACTTTTTTACAGCGTCAAACCAAGGAATTCTATGTAAACTTGCAAATCGGGGTCTTAGATACCGTGTTTGGCTTGATCGTCCTGACCGAGCTAAATAAGTCCTCGGATAAGCTCATCTTATTGGCCGCGGCGTATTTGCTGATAAAAGGTATTTTTCGGATATTCGCGGCTTATAGCGTGCGATTTTCCCACTTCACCGCAGCCACCCTTGGCGGCCTGATCTCAGTAATCATGGGCATGATTCTTTGGCAGGAATGGTTCGGCACATCCATGTGGTTTATTAGTTTTTGTTTGAGCGTTGACATCATGACCCGTGGCTGGGCTTTGACTAGGTTCGGCATTTGGCTCAAAACCCAATACAAACTCAATAAAGCAGGATGAATGATCTACAGGCATTTTTCTCACGACTTCATTTACTCCCTTTTGATCGTAAAACCGTCTAAGAATAAAAGGTACGGGATGTGTCAACCGAGGACCGTCGTTCAGCATGCTCATGCGGGTACCTCAAAGTCGGCCGCGATCGCCGCTAGGCTTCGGGCCGCGGCGGTATCGGGCTGAAAGCAGGGCCGTGGGGCACGATAAAGAATCCCAGTGCCGATGCCGTCATCGTCAAGTAATTTGAGATAGGCCTCGCGCTTGTCAGCGGTCGGCGAAAAAGCCTCGTGTACCTGTTTCTTCCAGTTAAGCTGTTCCGGACGGAAAGTAACGCACGGACTCAATATCTGCACAAAAGCGAAACCGGGAAATTCGATGGCCTCGCTGATGATCTGCGCGAGTTCGTTGGAGGCATTAGAGAAGGCCCGCGCGATGAACGGCGCCCCGGCAGCCAGGGCCATTTCCAGCGGCTGAAAGGGCGGTTGATGTGTGCCTTGCGGGGCCAGTTTCGAACCGGTCCAGTCACTCTCAGTGGTCGGCGAAGCCTGTCCCTTCGTCATACCGTAAACCGCGTTGTCCATCACCAGATAACTGAAATTGGCGTTGCGCCGGCAAGCATGGATGAAGTGGTTGCCGCCGATCGAGAAACCATCCCCGTCGCCGCCTACGGCGATGACCGTGAGCTCCGGCCGGCTGATGGCTAGCCCTGCGGCCACAGGCAATGCACGGCCATGCACGCCGTGGAAACCATAGGCCCGGGTATAGGCCGGAAGCCGCGATGAGCAACCGATACCGGAGATCAAGGCAACCTGCTCAGTGGGAATTTCCAGTGCTGCGAGTGACTTCGTGAGCGCGTTGAGCACGCCGTAATCACCGCAGCCTGCGCACCATACGGGCTTGTAGCTCGACTTGTAGTCCTTGTGCGCGAGGGCGCGGGGCTTAACTTGATGTTCTCCGCTCACTTGACCTGCTCCATCTCTAGTACGCGAAGCGTAGCGGCGATCCGACCCGGCCGCAAGAGCAGGGGGCCGGGCTCGGCAAGGCTGCGAGTGTGCGACGGCAGCTCGCAGCCGGCCCGCAGATACCTAAAGAACTGTGCTCCGTGGCTTTGTTCGACCACCAACAGGCGATCTATCCCTTCCAAAGCCCTCGCGAGCCGGACACGATCAAGCGGGGCGATCAGCCTTAGCGACACGAGCCGTACCGCCGATCCATCGGCACGAACCCGCGCTACCGCCTCGCGAGCGGCTTGGGTGGTGGAACCCCAGGTCAGCAACCCAAGAGAGCCATCACCCTCGATGTCGGCCCAGTCATCGCCGTAATCGAATTGCTCGAGCTTGCGGAGTTGCTTGTCCAACTGTAGGCGATGGTCGGCAGATATGGCCGAGGGGCGCGCCGATGGTTTGTGGCTCAAACCCGTAGCTGTGTATTCGCTACCCGGCGTGCCGGGAATGCCCATTATCGAGATACCGTCGCTGGAATCCCTAAAACGTTGGAAATCCGAGATGTCCGCCGGCGCTATGCGCCGCTCGGCGCGCCACTCGCGATCCTTCGGTGGCGTAATGGCAGCGCGCGACTGCCCCAAAAACTGGTCGCTCAACACCACAGCCGGGCATTGCAGCGCCTCGGCCAGAAACACGGCCCATTGGGTGGTCGTCACGCAGTCGCCAATACCGTTGGGTGCCAACACCAACCGAGGTGCGTCGCCGTGCGCGCCATAAACGGCAATGGCGAGATCGGCCTGCTCGGACTTGGTGGGAATGCCAGTAGACGGGCCGCCACGCATAACGTCAACCACAACCAGTGGCGTCTCGGTCGCCACCGCCAGCCCCAGCGCCTCGACCATCAGAGATAACCCCGGGCCCGAGGTGGCTGTCATAGCCGGCCCCCCGCCAAACGAGGCGCCAATGCACATGTTGATCGAGGCGAGTTCGTCTTCGGCCTGTACCAAACAGCCGCCTACCTCGGGGAGCCGTCTAGCCAACCATTCCTGAATCTCAGTGGAAGGCGTGATCGGATAGGCGGCACAGAACCGCACACCGCCGCGCAGCGCACCCATGCCGACGGCTTCGTTACCAGTCAACAGCCAACGCGGTTGCGGTTGAGGCGGCGCGAGCTTGTAGGCACATTGGAGCGACTCGGCTGCGGAAATACTCGCTTGCAGTCCAGTCTGTATGACATCGGCCAACAGGTTCCCTTTTCCGATTAGCCGGCGTTTAATAGTATTCTTCATGCATTCGAAATCGAGACCGACAAGCGACCCGACGATGCCCACGGCAATGATATTGGCACGTAAGCCGGAATGTTCGCCCGCAAGTTCGCTAAGCCTTACCGCGTAGTGTCGAGCCCCCGAATCTGTCACCCAGACGGGCGGCTCGCCTTCAGCAGAGTCAGCAATAACCACGGTATCGGCATCCAGCACCAGCTCGTCGGAAAAGTGCTCGGCCTTGCCCCAGTCCAGCGCGACTAAGAGATCAATGCGATCATCCTGGCAGCCGACAGGCGTCACGCCTAACCGAAGCACCGCTGCGGCTTCGCCTCCACGAACCTGTGGACCGGTGGAACGGGTCATCAAGCCGAAATAACCTGCCTCTGCAGCAGCATCCAGAAGAATCTGACCGGCGGTCATTACGCCGGCCCCGCCGCTGCCGATCAGAGCCAACGAACAACTGTCTACGGGCGGTTTTTCTTTCGCCTCGGTCATCGCCGGCCGGTTCCTTCAGGCTTATTCATTTTTATAATTTTCATGATTCATTCTCTGCACGGCACGCCCCGCTACTTAACTTACCTACTTGCAGGGGCCGGCGTCGTTGTGTGGAATTACTCATAAGAAATCCAATGCGCCTAATCGCTCATTCCGACCGGATTATGATCTGGGGAAATCATGCCGTCAAGCGGGAGAAGAAGGCTAGAAAAAGGGATTGAATTACAAAATAAACCCGTCGTCATTTATTTCTCATTTTTAACAAGGCGTATGGACAACTCATTGGGCGGGACTTTAACCCGCTAGCTAAATTACTGTTACTGCGAACACCCGCCCCCTTTTTCCTGACAAGTCATGGACAGCGTCCCTACTGCCTACCACTTACCCACATTATCGGACCTCTCGACCACGAAACCCACTGTTTCAATAACAGGTTGAAGAGATTGATCTTAAAGACAGTACATTCGAAAAAAAGCCAAAATTTGCTTGAAGGATTAGTTTGGCTTTTTGACTTCGACAGGCTAATGGGTACCCCTATCGCCCTTCCGTGCTGAGCTTCAAACCGGGCAAAGCCTTGAAGGATGCGGTCAACGGATAAGACCGCAAATAGAGCATTCAGCCGATCGGTTCCGATAAGTTAGAAAAGCACTCATAACTTTTGGCCTCTATGTGGCTTTCTTATTTGAGAATCAGCGGCCACAAATACCCCAGTTCAGCGACCAGAACCACGAGCCAGATCAGAATACTGATGCCGGTCGCCGCTGCAGCGATATCCTTGATTACCCGAATTTTTTCGTTTTCCCGGGTTTCCACGAAGTCACACAGCGCCTCGATGGTGGTATTGAACATTTCCGCGATCAGCATAAGACCCGTGGCCGCGAAGACGGAAACGAAATCAACCCACTGCCGGTAATAGAAAGTGATGCCTAGGAGAACCATGGAAATGACGACTTTGTAGGCCACGCTGAAATCATACAGCACCGCATAGCGCAGCCCGGACAGGCAGACCCTGAATTTGCGCAGCGGCCGGTAACCGCTCTGGCCAGTGCCCAAGAACTTGTTGCGCATGATTCACCTCACTCGCATTCCCAAGACATGGAGAAGATGCTCCAGCCCATAAACCCAAAGCAATGCCAACATAGCCCCGCCGACCACGTCGGATGGGTAATGCACCTGCAGGTAGACACGCGAAAGACCCACCGCGATGGCCCAGAGCAGCAAGATGCCCAATAAGAGAGCAGTATTTGGAATGGCGACAGGTCGCAGCGTCAGGAACAGAGACAACGCGAACGCTAATATCTGTGCCGAATGGGCGCTGGGATAGGAGGCGTCAGCGGGCAACTCCACCAACGAGGTGAACAGGTCGGGCCGCCCGCGCCCAAACAAGGGTTTGCTGCCGTGGGCCAGCAGACTGGCGCCAGCCAGTCCTAGTGCCAGCAGCCAGGCATCTCCACTTCTTCCGGCGCGACTCAGGTGAACGGTGATGATCGCCGTGGCTGGTGTTAGTAAGTACAGAGAGCCTGTCCAGGTGATCCAGGCAAAGAATCGGTCCAGCTGGCTATGGCGCATGTCTTGAGCGACACCGAGGATCAAGCTATCCCAACGGCAAGGAGGCACACTGATCCGTTCGATGATTACCAGCGAAACAACCACCCCGCTCCAGCACACCAGGGTTGGCCAAAACTGCCAAACGGTTTCACAAATCTTTCTGACGCCGGTTTCCATCATATGGTAGTCTCCTTTGTGCGGAAGGCCTTATTCAGATTGATCGATGACCTAGAAATTTCGCGGATGCCTCATTTGCAAGTAGTGTGGGGCCCAAGATCATCAAATTTAAGCCTACCATACTATTTTTCAAATTCTGTGGCTACCTCATAATTTCGATTTTGCTTGGGATACGGTCTAAAAAAACGAGCGGCCATACCACGACTCCAGTTTACTGCCAGATATTAATCTGTGATTGCAAACGGCAGAAGTTCGTCGATGCGGCTATTGGGCCAGTGGGGAGTTTTTCCAAGGTGTCTCTTAGCCAGGCGGCTGGATTCAAACAAGTCATGCACCCACCGATCAATCCATCAACATCATCGCCTTGGGTGCAGAGTATCGTTTGTTCCGGAAAAGTGTCGCAGTTGTTTACCTCGCCGTGACGTGCTTCTAGGTCACGGCGAGAAAAGGGGTCGGGTTCTGAGGTATCCCCACGAAAGAGCCAAATAAAACAATTTTTTGGCTGTAAACTGGTTGATAGATATATAAATTTTTTTCATCGTTCCTACGCTCTGCGTGGGAATGCATCCCGGGACGCTCTGCGTCCCCAGAGGTCGATAATCCCGATAAGAGCTACGCTACACTCTCTATGATTTCTCAATCCAATTGCCCGCCGCAGTCGACGCAGAGCGTCTAAAGCAGCATTCCCATGCAGAGCATGGGAACGAGCTTTTTGAGGGGATACATTAGGGTCGGGTTACTTTTATGGATAATTGAGGCCGATATTATAAGCAAACCACTGCCTTTTGAAGCAAGTCGAAAACCGATAGCGTCAAGCGGCATCCAATTCCGTCAATGCAAATGTAGCAATGACAAATTCTTAATATCCGCCTTTTGACTGGCATGCTGAACGTCGATACCAACCAAGGCGCCGTTTTTATCAAAGTCCAAAACAACGCCGTCGGCCACTTCGTCTGAATCGACGGAAGACCTGTCCGCTAAATGAATGTAAAGAGAATCCGTTATTTGGTCGTAATTTAGTTTCATGGTCTAAGCGTAATAGGGTCAGTTCTAACATTCCAACATCACTCCCTGTTGTTCAGCTCAAATCGCCGCACCGCACGGCTCACTGTCATGTAATGAACGCCGAAATGAGCGCCGATTTCGGACATGGTATAGGCGCCGGACAGATAGGCCCGGGCCATCGCTTCATTTCTGTTCTGATAGCGTTGTCGATAATTATCCAGCGGCATCGCAACAGATCGCCGGTGGGCTTTCGAAACTTCCCGGAGTTCTTCGGGCTTTTTGTCCTGCTGGTGCTGTTCCACGAAAGTATCATCCCCCAACAATAGTTGATGTCGGGTTTGGTTTAGCGGGCTGGGTAGCCCTTTGCCTTCCATTACGAATCGACGGTAGGACCCGATAGCGCTTTTCCGTTCCTTGCCAAACTGGCTGAGTAGCCAATCTCCATCCAGCCACTCCGGTGCATTCGTTTCGCCAATCACAGATCGATAGCTACTCCAGGGCCAAGCTTCCGGTTTTTCGACCATGCCGGCTCTTAGCGGATTCAACACGACATATCTTGTCAGTTCCAGTAAGTAAGTCTCCTTCTGCACCAGGATCGCCTTGTAGCGACCTTGAAACAGGTGCCCCACCATGCCGTGGCGACGATTAAAACGCTGCGTATAG
>JAHJSQ010000088.1 GCA_018830325.1 Gammaproteobacteria bacterium | reverse complement strand
TCCTGATTAGCAAGTTTCTTCAGCTAAAGCCCAAAAACCAGCATATCCCTAGCAGGACGGGGTTTGCAACCCCGTCCTAAACGTTTTGACTTTGGCCGAAGTCAGCCGAAATGTTTAGGGCAAACCGAAACGTTGGGGACGAGTTGTATAACCCGTCCCGCAGAAGTGGCTACGACTGACCACTGCTCGGACAGTTGGCTTCGGCAAGCTGAAGCATCTTGCTAATCAGGTAACTTTTTACCGAATGCCTCGAGGCCTCTCCATACGGTAATGCCAAACTTTGGAGTGCGAAAGGTGTATATTCTAGCCGTCGATACATTTTAGATGGAAGACTGAACGCTAATAATTGTTGCTGATTTGAAGTTACAATGATCGTCAACCAACACAGAGAGGTAGTATCATGAATTTAAAAGATATTGATTGGCAAGCGGGATTTGATAAGGGTGTTGTCGGAATGCGATGGGCTTTAAGGGGCCTGGATAAGCTTAAGTGTCTCGACTTTATAGCGCCTTTGTTGTTACGTCTTTATCTCGTTCCGGTACTCTGGATGGCCGGGTCGAAAAAATTCGCCAATTTTTCCGATACGGCGGCATGGTTTGGTGATGATCAGTGGGGATTGGGCTTGCCATTACCTTATTTGCTGGTATTCCTAGTAGCATTGATCGAAGTATTGGGATCGGTTTTTTTGTTGATCGGATTCGGAGTCAGATTGATTTCATTACCGTTGATGATCGAAATGGCGGTGGCGGGAGTTTTGGTGCATCTCAAGAACGGCTGGCTCGCGATTGCGACCGGTTCCGGATTATTGGCAACCGACCGTACGATCGGTGCGGTAGAGCGACTGGAACAGGCCAAATCGATCTTACAGCAATACGGCAATTACGACTGGCTGACTGAAAACGGGGCCTTCGTCGTATTGAATAACGGAGTCGAATTTGCCGCAACTTACTTTATTATGTTGTTAGTATTGTTTTTTATCGGCGCCGGACGTTATGTCAGCATCGATTATTGGCTGGCGGCAAAATACTCAGAGGAATAGCTATATGTTGATTAAATCCAAAGCGATCGTCTCGGAAAACGACGTGACCGACCGGACAGTTTTCGAAGCCCGCAGAAGCATTATTAAAGCCGCACTGACGTTACCTTTAGCGGGAGCGCTACCGAGTATTTCGGAAGCCAAAAACAAAATATATACCGAGGTTCCGGTCGGCCCCTATTCGGCGGATCTAGAGCCGAACAAATTTGAAGATGTCGCCAACTATACTAATTACTATGAATTTTCGACCAATAAGACCGACTCGACAGTCCTGGCGCGGCGCTTGGTAACAAGGCCTTGGTCGGTCGCCGTCGAAGGCGAAGTCGAAGCGCCCGGCGTCTACGATTTGGAGGATATTCTCAAGGCCAATCCCTTGGAACAGCGTATTTACCGATTCAGATGTGTCGAGGCTTGGTCCATGGTTGTGCCGTGGATCGGCTTTCCGTTGGGGGCAATGCTGAAACAGTTCAAACCGACCTCGAAAGCTAAATATGTCGAATTTACGACATTATATAAACCGTCGATCATGGTCGGTCAGAAAAGTAGCGTATTGGAATGGCCTTATGTCGAGGGTTTGCGTATCGACGAAGCAATGCATCCCCTAGCGTTCATCGCAACCGGAATGTACGACGACGTTTTGCCGAATCAAAACGGCGCTCCGTTACGTCTGGTCGTCCCGTGGAAATACGGATTTAAGAGCATCAAGGCAATCGTCAAGATTCGCTTTCAAGAAGACATGCCAAAAACGGCCTGGAATAAAAGCGCACCGCATGAATATGGTTTTTTTGCCAACGTCAATCCAGACGTGTCGCACCCGCGTTGGAGTCAAAGCCGCGAACGCGTTCTCGGCGCAAGTATTTTTACACCAAAACGCAAAACCGAGTTATTCAACGGGTATGGTGAAGCCGTCGCGTCTTTATATGCGGGTATGGATTTGACGAAGAATTTTTAACCCTAAATTCGAGATGAAGGATTGCAAGCGGCATTACTGCTGCCAGCATCCTCGTTAGGTACTTTTCGTTCCTTGATGTTTTCCGTTAATAGGGCGGGCGTAGCTCTCAATGGAATCAAGGCATCTCGGCCGGGCGGGTAAACACGTAATCGGTTTTTTCGGCCTTGGCATGACAACCGGCGCATTCCTGCGCGAAATCGGCGTTATCACCGTAAGGTTTCAGTTCCTTGCCGACCCAGCGCGCATAGCCCCAGCCTTGAGTCGATAGGTATTTTTTGCTGTCTTTAATCATGAATTCGAAATGTTGCACATCGCCTGGAACGGTTGCGGCTTCCCACAACGGGTGCTGTCTGTCTTTCCAGACCAGTTTTGCCAGTATCGCGCCTTCCGGCCACGGATTGATATTGCCGCTGCGGGCGGCTTTGACTGCGATGCTATTGCCGAGAATTCCCCGCAGCGAATGGTTATCGGTCCGGTGCGCGACACCGATGAATTGCCAGTTTTGGTAATTTTTCGGCATTTCGATGCCGTTCGGCGTGGTTGCCGGTTGTTTAGTTTCGGCATAAGCGCTGAAAGATATCGACAGGCTGATGGCGATCGTTGAACACAGTCGTAATGGTAATGTGTATTTCATGGATTATTCCTCTTCACGTTGGTTGATATTTGATGATCTTAAAAAGCATTTCACCATGATGATCATGAAGAATAAGAAGCAAGTTCAGTAACTTCTTATTTGTTGGTAGTAAGCGGTAAGCTTATTCTAAATTTGCTGCCTTTGTTTACATGGGATTCTACCTCAATCTTACCGTTGTGGTTTTGGATGATTTTATAGGATAGCGATAAACCCAATCCGGTTCCTTGCCCAACCGGCTTCGTCGTAAAAAACGGGTCGAAAAGTTTAGAGCGGATTTTTTCAGGAATACCTTTGCCGGTGTCTTCGATTTCAATCCAAATGCGGTCTTTTTTGGTCCCGGTTCTGATATAAATAGTACCGAATGTTTCGATGGCGTGAGCGGCGTTGACCAATAAATTCATGAAGACCTGATTTAACTGTGCGCCAATGCATAGATAAGGTTCTAATCCGGTATATTCCTTGACGATTTTCGCTTTGTATTTGAGTTCGTTTTGAATGATATTCAAAGTAGCGTCGATGCCGGCCTCAATGTTGAATAGTTCCATTTCCTGCTTGTCGATCCGGGAGAAATCTCTAAGATCCTGAACAATCTTACGCGCGCGCGTCGCTCCTTCGATCGATTCATCGACCAGATCCGACAAGTCGGTTTTTAGATAATCGATATCGATTTTTTCCTTTAGCCGATGGTAAGCAAGAACTTCGAGGTTATCGGCGGGCAGTTCCTGGGCAAGCCTTTCGGCCGCCTCTGAAAACTTCAGGATATCGTTCAGATATTGTTTCAGGCTATTTAGGTTGGAAAAGATATAACCTAACGGATTGTTGATTTCATGAGCGACACCGGCGGCTAGTTGCCCGATAGAGGCCATTTTTTCGGATTGAATCAGATGGGCTTGGGTTTCTTTTAGGCGTGCATTCAGTCGGACTTGTTCGTTTTTTTCCGCTTCCAAGGTTTTGTTGGCATTGAGCAACTGCTGCGTCCGTTCCTCGACTTGTTCCATCAATAACTGATTGATGCGGGCGATTGTGATTTCGGCATTCTTTTGATTAGTAATATCCATGCCGCAGCCCATGAGTCCGGCAAAACTGCCGTTTCTTCTGATTCGCGGGACGCCTGTTTCCAGAATCCAGACAATACTTTCATCTTCTCGACGCAAGCGGTACTGAATCTTGAATTTTTTTAAGTCGGACGCGGCATGAGCATAGGTATCCGCAACTTTATCCCGATCGTCGGGATGAATCATGTCTAACCATTGAGAATGGTTGCCGGAGCCTAAGGGGATATTGAATTTTTTATAACGGTAACGATTGCAGAAGACGGGAATGTTTTTGGCATTGGAAATCCATATCAATGCCGGTAAATTATCGGCCATCTCCTTGAAGCGGTCTTCGCTTTCCCGTAAGGCCGAATAGAGATTGCTTTGCATGATAATGCCGGCTTGGTCGATCTTGGCCGCATCGGCAATCGGCTTGCCGAGCATGCAATCGGCCATTTTTTTATCGGTGCCTAGTATGTGCCGGTATAGCCAATCGAATAGAAAATCGAGTAAGTGATGCAGTAGAAAAGATGCGTTATCCGGCTTTTGATTGCGCGCTTCGACGATTGTTTCGACAAATTGTCGATGTTCGTTTTTGTGCGATATGAACAATGCTTCCTCGAAGTCCGATTGTTGCATCAATTTCTCTTCTTCATCGAAATGATAGCGTGTGTAATCGATCAAATCGTCGAGAAGTTCGGTGATTGTATCGGGGGCATGGCCTAAGGCTACGGCTTCGTCGAGACGATTGATCAGCTCTAAAAGTCGGCGGTGCTGATCGTCTACGCTGGCTATGCCTAATTTAAGACTATCGTTCCAAGTTAAAATAGAATCCATATTATTCGAATCGGTTAAGGATTTCGTGATAAATAAAGCCCTGGAGCTGTGAGTTTTGTTGAGACGGCGGCGACGGGTGCCCGGAGCCGAATTTTGATCTACATAAGGGTATCCGTTGAATAATCCCTTTTGATCGAAAAAAATCCGTCTTAGAACAAAAGGTATGGGATGTGTCTATCGAGGACCGCCGTGAACCATCCATGGGGGCTTGACGGCAGCGCTCGAACGCCAAGGATGGCGTGAATGCAGATTTTGCATGGAGCAAAAATCTGCCCTGCTGCCGACATCCTCGCTAGCCACACCTCATACCTTCATAAAGTTAGCCATTTTTTGAGTATAAAGAGAGTAGTTACGGATTAGAGTTCTGTCGGTTTAACAGCGCTATACGCATAATTTTGGCTATGTTCGCGTTAGCAGTTGAAACAGTTCTCTTTCCTACTAAATAAACTATTTAGGAAATAGCCAATGATTGCTTTCCCAAACACTGAGCGTGGAAGAGTGTACGATTACTCGCTCGACAGGACGCCGTAAATACCTCCATGTAGGCTTGACGGCGGCTTTTCCCTGCCGCCGACACCTGTCAATCGAGCAACCGTACCCTCCTTTCAACCATTAGAGCGATATTGAAAAAAGGAAAGTTTTTCAGAGTTGTATCCTTGGGTTTCAAGTTGGCTTTAAGTTCAAAAGTATCAACTATTAACGCGAACATAGCCATAAATTTCGTAGTATAGCCTAAAGTTGAATTGTTTCGTTCGTTTGGCGTAGACTGGCGTAAGTGTATGGGCAGCAATTCGTTTTGCGAATGGCGGCTATACTGGATGTTTTATTCATCGGTCGATTTTCCCTAAGGTCATGGCTCAATACGACGAAAGCAGTCAAAAACTGACGATCAAGCTGGTTTATTACGGCCCGGCCCTCAGCGGCAAGACGACTAATTTAATGCGTCTGCACGATATTTTAACGCCCGATATGAAAGGCGAGTTGATGATCATGGAAACCGCCGACGACCGAACCTTGTTTTTTGATTTATTGCCGTTGGGTTTTCGCGCACCGTCCGGATTATTGATCAAATTCAAGGTTTACACGGTGCCGGGACAGGTGATACACGACAGTACGCGCAAGGCCGTGTTGTCCCGGGCCGACGGCGTCGTGTTCGTTGCCGATTCGCAACGGACGCAAAGCGTCAATAACGGCGAGTCGTTTGAAAATTTAGCCGCAAACGCCGCGCGCGTCGGGCTCGATTTTCAGCAATTGCCGTTGGTCGTGCAGTTCAACAAGCGCGACTTGCCGGCAATTCTGAGCGAACAGGAAATAATGGCGCGGTGGGAAAAGGCGCCGTGGCCGGTTTTGTTTAGTTCTGCATTGACCGGCGAGGGCATCATCGAGACCTTCAAGGCTTTGTTGGCGGCCGTTTATCGAACTTGCGATCGGCTGTACCGCTTGCAATCGGATCATGGTCTCGATTGCGATAGCTTTATCGCGCAAACGTTGGGCGGTTCATTATCATCGGCAAGAGGTTGAGACGATGTACGACTTTCAATCGGGGGGCGATTTCGAACGCGATTTGAACCTTGACGAACTCTTGACAGGTATCGACAAGAGCCGCTTGATTTCGGCATTGAATGTCTTATTGGACACTACGGTCGGCGTCGTGGACGATACAGGGGCAAGCGTAATCGGCGACAACAGCTCGAAGACGGTTGATCGGGTGCCCTTGCATGGCGAGCTGGAGCCTGTCGGCTTTTTGCAGACACGAACCGCCGTTCCATCCGAACGCTTGAGTGCCGCGGCCGATTTGATGCAGCTGATTTTGCGCTGCAATGCTCGCTATTTGTTGGCATCCGATATTCATCTACAAACCCAGCGCGACGATTTCGAGGAATTACAGCGCAGAAACGTGGCTTTGCAAGCGTCCGAAGCGCGCTACAAAAAACTTTCCGAAAGTTTGGAAATACGCGTCAAGGAGCAGGTTAAAACGATCGAAAAGGCGCATTTGAAGCTTTATAGAAATGAAAAGCAGGCTTCGGTAGGTCGGTTGGCGGCCGGTGTGGCGCATGAGATCAACAATCCGTTAGGCTTCATTCGCAGCAATGTCGCTACCGCCGCATCCTATCTGGAATCGTTTTACGAATTCAATGCTTTGATCGATAACGGGGCTTCATCGAAGGATTTACGCAAAGTCTGGGAAGAGCGGGAATTGTCGTTATTGCTCGACGATTTCAAGGATTTGATGAAAGAAAGCCTCGAAGGTCTCGATCGTATCGCTAAGATCGTTATTGCATTGAAGGGTTTTTCGCGTATCGATCAAACCGAAACCGAACGAGCCGATATCGATACGATCGTTCGGCAAATCTGCCAGGTTGCCGAATCGCAATGGCAACAAAAAGCGAAACTCGTTTTGGAGCTGTCTTCGGAAAACCCGATTCAATGTCAATCCGCGCAATTAGGCCAAGTCGTATACGGGCTGCTGGGTAATGCGGTAGATGCGATCGAAACAAACGGCATTATTCGTATCCGCACCGCTGTTCGAAACGGGGTTGTCGTGCTCGAAGTTCAAGATAATGGACGCGGCATTCCGGAGGCGGTTTTGGCGCATGTGTTCGAACCGTTTTTCACGACTAAAGAGGTAGGGCAGGGGACGGGGCTGGGCTTGACCGTTTGTCACGATATAGTCAAAGAGCACGGCGGCACGATCGAAATCGTGAGCCAGGTAAGTAAGGGGACTCGGGTAACGGTTAATTTACCTGTGCAAAACGCTATTCAGCATTCTAGAGAGTCTTAACAATGTCGTTTTATGCCTCATTGTTTACCGGCGGCCAAAATACCGACGCCGCGGACGAGCACAACGATACTCAACAAACATCCAAGGCATACGGCATATTACTAGTCGACGACGAACCCAACGTACTCAGCGCGTTACGGCGCGTGTTCCGTCAGGAGAACTACCGCGTCGAAGTCGCCATGTCCGGCGACGAAGCTTTACACACGCTCGCGAACGGTCAATTTCAACTCGTTATTTCCGACTATAAAATGCCGGGGATGAACGGCGCCGAATTGCTACGGCGCGTCAAAATGCTTCATCCCGACATTATTCGAATCATGTTGACCGGCGAGGCCGATACCGGCGCGGTACTCGGTGCGATTAACGAAGGCGCGGTCTATAAGTTCATTCTCAAACCCTGGAATAACGACGATTTGCGTATCACGGTCGGCTTGGCGCTGGAACAGTACGACCTGATCGAAAAAAATAAAAAGCTCCAGCACGACAATGTCAATAAAACCAAGGAGATTAAGCGGCTCAGCAAACTGGCCGTGTCCGATAGCGCCCGAATCGCGATCATGCTGCATAAAAAACAATTGCTCAGCGATCGGCAGCTTCAAGAGTTATACAAAATCAAGCAGACTCGAAAGGATTCGATGCTCAAATTGATATTGGAGCGCGAATGGGTGGCCGAGAAAACGATTCGCAGCATTTTACGTAAGGAACTGCTCATCGAAGAAGTCTCGCTGCCGGAGTTTCAGGTCAATCCCGAAGCGGTCGAGCTGTTGCCTCGTTCGGTGTGCGAACAACATTGCGTATTGCCGTTGAAAGTCGATCAACGCCAATTGTTACTGGTCATGGCCGACCCGCTCGATATGGGCTTGCAGGCGGAATTACGGTTCATGACCGGCTTGACGATTGAAACCGTGATGGCCGATATCGCCGCGATCAAGAAAAAAATCAATGCCGTTTACGGCGACGAGCCTAGCTTCGGCGAAATCGAAACCATAGTTTCCGCTCTGGACCCGTTCGAGACGATCGAAGTCGTCATCGATCACGAAGACGATATTTCGCTCGAACAATTGCTGCAGGAAACGTCCGAACCGCCGGCAATACGATTGGTCAATTCGATCATCATCGAAGCGATACGCCTGAGAGCCAGCGATATTCATATTCAACCGCGAACGAAAAGCATCGTCGTTCGTTACCGAATCGACGGTATATTGTTCGATAAGATATACATCCCGAACCAACTGCACAATCAACTCGTTTCGCGCATCAAGGTCATGGCTGAAATGGATATAACCGAGCGGCGCAGGCCTCAGGACGGACGGATTACCGTCAAAACGCCGATGCGTATCGTCGACCTTAGAATTTCGACTCTGCCGGTCATCAACGGCGAAAAGGTCGTGATGCGAATTCTGGACAGGAATGCACAGATTCAAAGTATCGATAACCTTGACGTTGCGGAATCGGAACGAGAAAAGTTGCTGCACCTGATCAACAAACCGCAAGGTATCGTACTCGCGACCGGGCCGACCGGCAGCGGCAAGACGACTACGCTTTATGCCTTACTGCAGCACGGCGTGACACCGACCAAAAACTATCTCACGATCGAAGAGCCGGTCGAATATTTTCTCGA
Organism: Gammaproteobacteria bacterium; assembly: GCA_018830325.1. Lineage (GTDB taxonomy): Bacteria > Pseudomonadota > Gammaproteobacteria > Methylococcales > Methylomonadaceae > Methylotuvimicrobium. The sequence goes on along the minus strand of JAHJSQ010000088.1, from coordinate 22,833 downwards.
TTCGGCCGGCCAGGTCAATGTGCGCGAAAAGATCGGATTGACTTTTCCGATGATATTGCGCGCGATTTTACGGCAAGACCCCGATGTAATTCTGTTAGGTGAAATCCGCGATTTCGAAACCGCCGAAGTGGCGTTTCAGGCGGCCCTAACCGGGCACTTGGTGTTTTCTACGCTGCATACCAATTCCGCATTGGCAACGGTGGCAAGATTGATCGATTTAGGCTTGAAGCCGTTCATCGTCGCCAGCGGGCTTGAAGGTGTAATTTCTCAGCGCTTGGTGCGCAAGATTTGCACGCATTGCCGGGAAGTCTGCGCGCCCGATCCCGAAACGATGCGCATGCTCGGTCCGTTATTCAATACAAACGCGATCGAAGTATACCGGGGCAAAGGGTGCGAAAACTGCGGCAATACCGGCTATCAGGGCCGAGTGTGCTTGATGGAGATTTTGGCGCTCAACGAAGCCATGCGCGATCTGATAACCGCACAGGCCAGTTTCGGCGACCTGAGAACTTTGGCGGTTGAAAACGGCTATCGAACGCTGCTCGACGATGCGTTCGATAAGGCCGTTGCGGGTACGACGACTTGTGAGGAAATATTGCGCGTTCTGGGTCCGCAGAGTTTATTCTGAGTCGCGCCTCGAAATAAAGGGCTACGATTACGATAATCATCAACCTAGAAAAACATTTCACTATGAAGATCATGAAGAATAACAAGTCAATTCAATAGCCCGCCATGCTTATGCAAAACAATTTTGCTCTCCTGAAAAGCTGCGAAAAGTTAATGAATATCCTATTGAAATACTCTAATAACTTCATGTACCTCAAGGTTAAATTGCCGAATTTAGGTTTATAGGAATTTATTTATGACTGACTTCGAGCCACCATCGGAGCGAGTGCTCTTACTCGTCGACGACGAAATCAATATCGTCAAAGCTTTGAAACGGTCCTTGCGTAGAGATGGCTATCAAATTTTGACAGCCAATAGCGGTGCTGAAGGACTGGAATTATTGGGTCGACAACGCGTAGGCGTTATCGTTTCCGACCAGCGCATGCCGCACATGACCGGCGCCGAGTTTTTAAGCGATGTCAAAGTACTGTACCCCGATACGATGCGCATCATGTTGTCCGGCTACACCGATTTGGAGTCGGTGACCAATGCGATAAATGAAGGAGCGATTTATAAATTTTTAACCAAGCCGTGGGAAGACGATTTGTTGCGGGACAATATCCGTATTGCGTTCGAACATTATGAAATGGCATTAGACAATCGGCGTCTGACCGCCGAGTTGCAACATGCCAACGAGGAACTCCAGCAATTCAACCGGGAATTGGAGAGCCAGGTCAAAGAAAAGACACGAGAAATTATACGCAATGTCAATCTGCTGCCGGTCTCGCAAGAGATCCTCGAGCATTTGCCGGTAGCTGTGGTCGGTATCGATGAACAAGGCATGATCGCCGTCGCGAACCGCGAATCCAACAGATTGCTTCGTGGTTCGTCCCTAGGCGGACTTGTCGGTTTGCAAGCAAGCGAGGTAATGCCGTCGGAAGTCATGGGCTGGGTAGGTCAATGTTTCGGCGGTGCTTTACTGGATAATAATGCCGCACGGATCTTAACTCTAGGAGGCGTCGAGACGACCGTTTCGGTGCGGGCGATGGGCTATTCCAGCGGCGCCAGAGGTGCCATTGTTGTGTTAACCAAGGCTTAATTTATGACCTCCAATGATTTCGGTTACCAGTCCGAAGATTGAGCCGATCTCGCCGGAAGAGCATTGCTACAAACCACGCTTGGTATGAAAACGCCTGCAAATTACAAAAAACCGTAGGGTACGCTGCGCGTACCAAAGCCGTGCCTGGGCGGTTCGGTTGGCACATGAACATTGCAGGGTTACCGTGGTACGCGTAGCGTACCCTACAAACCACGCTTGGTATGGAAACGCCTGCAAATTACAAAAACCGTAGGGTACGCTGCGCGTACCAAAACCGTGCCTGGGCGGTTCGGTTGGCACATGAACATTGCAGGGTTGCCATGGTACGCACAGCGTACCCTACATTAATAAGATTTTGGTGTTGCTAATGTCCGACTTTCGACGCTTTTATGTTCCCGGCGGTTCTTTCTTTTTTACCGTGGTCACGGAAAGGCGTGCTCCAATTCTTTGTCTGGACGATTCCCGTGTGTTGCTGCGAAAAGCGATCATGGAATGCCGACGGCGCTGGCCGTTTCGTATCGATGCAATCGTTTTGCTCGATGATCATCTACATGCTATTTGGACACTTCCAGAGGGCGATAGCCGTTATCCGACGCGTTGGGGGTGGATCAAAAAGGAATTTACCAAGGCGTATTTAGCATCTGGCGGTAACGAACAGACTGTGAGCCGATCAAGGCTTCGGCAAAGGAGGCGAGGGGTTTTGCAACGACGATATTGGGATCACGCTTTGCGTGACGAACACGATTATGCCCGGCATTTCGATTATATTCATTATAATCCGGTCAAACATGGGGTCGTCGAATCGGTGCGAGATTGGCCTTATTCCTCGTTTCACCGTTGGGTCCGACTAGGTGTCTATCCGCCTCATTGGGGTAGTAAGATAAACGGCGCTTTGGAATTCGATGACCTTGATTTATCGGCCATGGAATAATTCGACAAGGGATGCAGCTTGCAAATTATGTGTTGAAGGGTACGCCGCGTTTATTAAATTTGTGCTCGGGCGGTTCGGCTGGTTTGTTAACGTCGCGGGGGTTACCGTGGTACGCGTAGCGTACCCTACAAACCACGCTTGGTATGAAAACGCCTGCAAATTACAAGGGCGTAGGGTACGCTGCGCGTACCAAAGCCGTGCCCGGGCGGTTCGAATAGACAGCGAAGTTTGTAAGTGATCAAGAATGCATATTGGTTAAATAGCCCCCCACAGGGATATTTTGTTAAACCATTAAAATCAATAAATTCTTGTCAAAAGATGTAAAGAATTGAGGTATAAGAGGCTAAAGCAAGTTTTGGAGACGCTATGCTGTTCAATGAAAATAAGCAATTGCAATGGATTAACGAATTGTATCAATTGGGTCAATCCGATTCATTACAAGAAAATCCCGTTCAATTTTACCGAGATATTCTTCGCTTTATTTTGGAAGGGCTCGATGCCGATACCGGTTCGTTGATCATGCTTGACAATGAACGCTATGTCATCAAATCCGGAGTCGGATTGCCCGAAGCATGTATCGGACGGCCGATATCGGATCATAGTGCCGTCATTCGTTGGGTGTTGGATAACCGGCGCGCATTATTGCTCAAAGGTAAAATCGATCAAGATCCCCGCTTTAAGAATCATGGTCCGAGATCCGATTCGCGTATTCCGGCGGCGGCCCTCTGTTGGCCTCTGATTTTGGGACAACGCTCGATCGGTACGATTTGCGTAAATAAATTAAATGAACCATCGGCATATACCGAAGCGGATCTGGAAAGTGGCCAATTAATGGCCAATGCGATCGCGCTGGCGATTGACAATATGCTGCTGAACATCGACCGACGCAAGCACATTCAAGAACTGGCCGGTACTAACCGCCAGTTGCAGATTATCCGGCGACGCTATGAAGAGTCGGAAAAACGTTTGCTTGACATCCTAAATTCATTGGACAGTGTGGTTTGGTCGATGGAGCCCGGAACATTGAAACTCCTCTATTTGAACGATGCGGCCGAGGACATTTCCGGCAGACCGGTCCGGGATTTTTTCGAAAGTCCGGATTTATGGTTGTCCATCGTTGATCCTAAGGACAGACAAAACGTCGAAAACCGGTTAGCCGATTTACCCGCGACCGGTTCCCATAAGCTCGCTTACCGCATCATACGTCCCGACGGCGAACAGCGCTGGTTGTATCAATCGATGCGTTATGTTCGCGATGAAAACGGAGAGCCGCTCCGTATCGACGGTATCACGGCCGATATTACCGGGCATAAAAAGGCCGAGGACTTGCTAAAACAGCGTAATACGGAATTACAGCAAGCATTGACACAACTTCAAGAGCTGCAGCAGCAATTGATGCAATCGGAAAAAATGTCGTCAATCGGTCAGTTGGCGGCCGGCGTCGCTCATGAAATCAACAACCCGATCGGCTACATCAATTCCAATCTGACAGCTTTGAAAAACTATATAGAGGATTTACTCGAGCTGGTGGAAATGTATGAAAATCTCGATTCGGTTTGCAGCGATGCGGAACGGCTCGGTCCGTTACAGGCATTTAAACGGCAGATCGACTTGCCTTTCTTGAAAGAAGACGTGCTCGACTTGTTGAACGAATCGCGGGAAGGTGCGGATCGGGTCAAAAAAATCGTGCAGGATCTCAAGGATTTTTCTCATGTCGGCGGAGACGATGACTGGCAATGGGCGGATTTACAGGCTTGTTTGGATAGTACGTTGAATATCGTGCATAACGAGACCAAATACAAAGCGGACATTATAAAGGAATACGGCAATCTTCCTCGGGTCTGGTGTTTGCCGCATCAACTGAATCAGGTGTTCATGAATTTATTGGTTAACGCCGCGCATGCCATTGAAGACAAAGGCACCATCACGATTCGTAGCGGGACCGAAGACGGCGGACGGGTATGGATCGAGATTACGGATACCGGCAAAGGCATTGCGCAGGAGCACATTACTAAAATTTTCGATCCGTTTTTTACGACCAAACCGGTCGGAAAAGGAACCGGTTTAGGGCTTTCGGTTTCGTACAACATCATCAAAAAACATGACGGAGAAATTCGATTGGACAGCCGAGTAGGCGGAGGTACGACGTTTCGGATCGTGTTACCGGTTAAACATAATGAGCCGGGCAAATGAATGCCTGCCTACATTAGCCCTTTCCCGAGTTGCTATGAACCTAAAATGAGCAGTTGGCATGTGTTGTAGATCGTTTGTGCTGAGCCAAGTGGAAGCAGCATGAAGGGTTTACAATACTTTCGCTGTAAGTATTTTCAACCCTCTCTCTTAAAAACATGGGCTAGGGGAGTTTTTTTAAATAAACTCCCTTTTACAAAGGGGGGCAAAGTTCCTGATTGTTTTAAATGCATAGGTCTGAATAATTATTTTTCATCAACAGGCTCAGGGTGAACGATAGTTTGAGGCTGTCAACTGCTCTTTGTAGAATTAAGGCATGTAGCCCGTATGCAGCGTAGCGGAATACGGGAATGGCATGGCTCCGAACTTCCCTGATTGCGCTACGCTCCATCTGGGCTACGCTGCTTAGACTCGCAGGAAACGGTCGGTAGCGTTTTAGCAGCGAGGGCTGTGCTTAGCTTGATGCATATGGGTATTCAGCCCTTCCCGGAAAACAGTGGAGGAGATCTGAATACTTGCACTTCATGTGCTTCATGGTAAAACTGCCGAATTTCGGTTGAAAACTCCCACCACTACCGGGACACTTAAAAATTCAAAGTGAATTGTAGGGTACGCTGCGCGTACCTAATGTCGGCGCAGAGTACACATGAGGTCACGTTAATCTAAAAGCGAGCCACCTGCGGTACGCACAGCGTACCCTACATCGCTTGGCGTAGTATTAATTTCAACTGTTAACGCGAACATAGCTTAAATTAAGGCTGATTTGCCGAGCCTCATTCGGTCGTATTCGAAGCTTTGCCCAAAGGCGTTCCGGTTGAAGAATTAACGATGAGTTCAGGTATCGAATGTAAAGGCAGAGTTTTGGAGACGCCGCCGAGTTTCACTGCTTCCTTGGGCATGCCGTATACGATGCAGGAGGCCTCGTCTTGCGCGACGGTGAACGCGCCGGCATCGAACATTTCTTTCATACCCTTCGCGCCGTCGTCTCCCATGCCGGTCATGATGATACCGACGGCGTTCGGGCCGGCTGATTGGGCGCAGGAGCGGAATAAAACGTCCACGGACGGCCGGTGCCTGCTGACCAACGGCCCGTCCTTGACTTCGACACGATATTGCGCGCCGCTACGGCGCATTAGCATGTGTTTGCCCCCCGGGGCGATCAGAACTTGTCCGGGAATGACCCGGTCGTTGGTTTCGGCTTCCTTGACGGAGACTTGGCAAAGGCCGTCAAGTCGCTTTGCGAAGGCAGCGGTAAATGCCTCGGGCATGTGCTGTACAACTACCAGTCCCGGCGAGGTTCGAGGGAGCTTGGTTAGTACAAACTCCAAGGCCTGAGTTCCACCCGTCGAAGTACCAATGGCAATCACCCTATCGGTCGTTTCCGATAGGGGCTTTAAATGCGAAGGGGCGATGACCGCATCGGCATTTTGTTTCGGTTTGGGCTCGGTACTTGACGGCATGCTTTTTATTTTACCAACCCGGGCATGGGCCGCGGCTTTCACTGCATCGATAATCAGCGTGTTGGATTCTTCAAGGAAGTGGCGTAGGTTGACCTTGGGCTTAGTGATGATGTCGACCGCTCCGGCACTCATCGCCTGCATGGTCACTTCGGCGCCGTTTTCGGTTAAGGTCGAGCAAATAACGACCGGAGTTGGGTGTTCGTGCATGATTTTCTTGAGAAAGGTTACGCCGTCCATACGCGGCATTTCGATATCCAACACGATCACGTCCGGCCATTCCTTTTCCATTTTTTGCAGGGCAAAAATCGGGTCAGGCGCCGATCCGATAACTCTGATGCCGGCAGTGCCTTCGAACAATTGTGTAAGGACCTGTCTAACAACCGCCGAGTCGTCTACGATGAAAACTTTGATGATATTCATGCTTTGTATTTTATATTTATAAGTGGTTAGGCAAAAACCAGTTGGTTGCCTTACCAAAACTCCACGTCGGATTTGAGTTTTTCTTGTGCATCGATGCGTTTTTTCCAAAAAGAGCGCTCTTGTTTTTCTAGCTGATGTGTGAGCGCGGTTTCGATGGTTTTGACGTATACCGAAAAATCCCTACTGACGAAATGAATGCTGCGGCCTACTGTGCCTCCGAAGCTCGCCGCCAGTATCGGTATTTTTTCTTGTGCCAAGAATGTTTTGATGAATTCGATATTGACTTCACCGACGGAGAGTTTGTCGGTTTTGTCGCTACGTAAGTGTAGTACATTGCCGCCGCCGAAACATTTGGCTTTGATTTGCGATTTTTTTGCCCCCTTTTTCATCATATCGTTGATTAGCAGCTCCATGGCATAAAGTCCGTAACGGCCTTCCTCGGTTTCGATAATCGGACGGCTTCGGGAATGATGCTGATAGGCGAGTAAAAAGTGATTCATCCCCGCTATTTTGTTGACCGGATCGAAGAGACATGCAGCGACGCAAGAACCCAGCAAGGTCGATATTAACTCGCCGCTGGTACTGACATAGTACTCGCCGGGTTCGATAATCACGCGGCGAGTTTCTTTATAAGGTTGAACGATCATTTTTTCTGAAAATCGATGGTTTGATCATTTCCAGATCGCTGGTTATCCGATGCAGGCTTTCGGAGTGGCTGATGAAAAAATAGCCGCCCGGTTTCAGTGCTTTGATTATGCGCTCGACAACCGCTTTTTTGGTATTTTGATCGAAATAAATCAAAACATTGCGTAAAAAAATCACGTCGAAGTGTTTGATAAGCTTGTTAGGTAGCGATTGCATCAAGTTGATTTGTTCGAAGTGCGTTCGGTCGATCAACGACACGTCGACCCGGAAAAAACCTTCTTGCGAGCGCACGCCCCGTAAACAGTATTTTTTTAGTAAGGCGGGGTCCATTTGTTCCAAGCGGGCCATCGGGTAGATGCCGTTTCGAGCAGTGTCGAGTACTCGTGTGCTCAAATCGGAACCCAGTATATCCCATTTCTTTCGACCCAATGTTTCCGCCAAAATCATCGCCAACGAGTAAGCCTCTTCCCCTGATGAGCAAGCCGCGCTCCAGGCGTTAAAGTGTTCTCCTTGCCAGGATTTTAAAAGAGTTGTTCGCAAAAATTCGAAGTGTTTGGGTTCGCGAAAAAAATAGGTTTCATTGGTGGTTAAAAAATTAACCATGATTTGAAATTCATCGGCAAATTCGGGTTTGCTCAGTAATCGAAAATATTCCCCGTAGTTACTCAGTCCATGAAAATGTAGGCGTTTGGCGAGCCTTCCGGCAACCATGACTTTTTTTTCAGGTGCTAAATAGATGCCGGCGTGTTCGTAAATCAAGCGCTGAAAGCAATCGAATTCTTTTTTAGTAATGGGTGAAATGCTAATCGTTGTATCCTTGATTCATACGCAAATCGCTCATATCTCGGCCAAGAAAGAACGTTGATTGTGTTGTGTGGCGTAAAACCTTACTATAATTGATAACTTAACAGTGCCAAAAAAGGAAGTATTTAATGTCTTTTTCCGATAACACGCCAAAAATTGCCGCAAACGGAAAATTCGCCTTCTACAGTATGCCGACAGGTTTGGGGTTACTCGGGGGTGGGGTGGCTGTCTGGCAAGGCGCATTTAATCTCGCCGGCTTTATCGCAATGGGAATACTTACGGTAATCGGTTTCATTATCGGGTTAACATTGTTTAGGCGTCAACAAGAGAGTTTGAATTGCTTGGATGCCCAGTGGAAAAACGATGAAAGCGCCAAGCTGAACGATGCAAATGCATATTCGATCGAGTTGGAAAAGCTAATTATGGAGGTTGTTCCGATCGTTATTCGTCAGGTCGGGACCTCCCGTGCTCATACCGAGCAGGAAATTACCACGTTATCGGTTCAATTTTCAAACATGGTTTCGCAAATCGACGCGTTGAGCGGCCAGACGCAACAAGGCCATCAAGAAGATCATATCGATGCCTTGCTTAGCGGAAGCCGCACGACTTTGGAAGGCGTAATCCAAAACCTTAATCAGATCAATCAGGCCGAACGAGTTATGATCGATCAGGTTAGAGAGCTATCGACGCACACCAACAGTCTCGACACTATGGCGCAAGAAGTTCGTAAAGTCGCCGAGCAAATCAATTTGCTGGCTTTGAATGCGGCGATCGAAGCGGCCAGAGCCGGGGAGCATGGGCGCGGTTTTGCGGTCGTTGCCGACGAGGTCAGAAAACTGGCTGGCTTTTCATCGACGACCGGCGAAAGAATTAGTCGGACGGTCAATGAAATTATTGCAGCGATGAACACAACACTGAGAACGGCAGAGTCGTCGACGGAAAGTGACGAACAAAATATCGGTTCCGCAGATCACGCGATCAACCAAGTCATGTCCGATATCAAAGCGACTTTGACGGCTTTTAAAGATGATGCAGTCGAATTAATGGATAATAGCGAGCAAATCCGCGATCAAATTTATTCGGTTTTAACAGCGTTGCAATTCCAGGATCGAGTCACTCAGATGCTTGATCATGTCGAACATAATTTAGAACACCTGCAAAATGCTATCGAAAAAACGCAAGGAGCCGGACATATGCGTCATGCCGATATGATTAACGTCGAACAAACCTTATCGACAATGGAGCTCAGTTATACGATGCCCGAAGAGTTGATTAATCATGCTTCGGCTACAACTTCTCATGACCGGTCGAGCTATTCCGACGATCTTACTTTTTTCTAATTCAAGGAGAACCTCTAACATGGCTAAAACGATCATGATTGTCGATGATTCCGCTTCTATCCGGCAGGTCGTCAGCATTGCGTTGAAAGGCGGCGGTTACGACGTTTTAGAGGCGTGCGATGGTAAAGACGCGCTGAACAAACTGAAAGGCCAAAAAATTCATCTGATCATCACCGATGTCAACATGCCGAATATGGACGGCATTACCTTTGTGCAAGAAGTCAAAAAATTACCGGATTATAAGTTTACGCCGATGATGATGTTGACTACTGAGGCCGCCGAAGATAAAAAACAGGCAGGGAAAGCGGCCGGTGCTAAGGCGTGGTTGACTAAGCCGTTTCAGCCGCAGACCTTAATGACGGCGGTATCGAAATTAGTTTTACCTTAATCAGAGTATGGGTATGTTAAACAGTTTAATGACTGCTATCTTTATTATTGTTAGCCAATACAAATGTCCACTTTTCACTGCCAGCTACCGGGAGCAAGCCTTTGGCCATACAAGTCAGCGAAAAAAACGGTATAACGATTATCGCGATACAAGACGATATGACTATCTATACCGCGAGTGAACAAAAAGCCCGGCTCTCGAAATACTTACATTCGGGACGCGAGCTGCAGATTAACTTGGCCGGCGTTTCCGAAATGGACAGTGCAGGCTTACAGCTTTTGTTATGGCTCAAGCAGGAAGCGAGCCGGCATGCGATTAAATTGAGTCTGGTTAGGCATAGTCAGGCAGTTGTCGAAGTGTTGGAGTTGTTGAATTTGACAGGGCACTTCGGCGACCCGGTGGTTATTTCGGCGAATTGGAACGCAGCATGAGCGAATTAGACGCGGCAATACAGACTTTCGTACAAGAAGCCGACGAACTGCTGGCCGAAATGGAATTGGCGTTACTTGGTCTGGAAGATAACCCGGACGATAGCGAAAGCATCAATAGTGTTTTCAGGGCGATGCATACAATCAAGGGCAGCTCGGGCTTGTTCGGATTCGATTCTATCGTCGCATTCGCTCACGAAGCCGAAACGGTCCTGGACCAAGTCAGACGAGGCCAACGCGTGATTGACGGCACATTGATCTCGACATTACTGAATTGTAAGGACCATACATCCAAACTGATCGAGCATTGTTTAACGGAGGCGGAACAAGAGTTGTCGCAAGAATTGAAGCTGACGGGCGAGTCTTTAATCAAGCAATTAGGCGGGGCTACGACAAAGCAAGAAAGCATGCCGGTTGAAGCGGACTCGAAGCGCGGGAGTTCCGAAACATCTGAAACCGAGGGCGATACGAACGGAAACGATTGGGTGATTCTTCTGGAGTTCGGACCCGATGCTCTGCGTAATGGCATGGATCCGTTATCCTTTATTCGGTACTTGAAAACGCTAGGAGACATCGTCGATATCTTGACTTCGGCACCGGATTTACCGATCGGCGAGGCCATGGATCCGGAGAGCTGTTATCTGCATTTTAAAATCGTATTTCGAGGTAACACCGATAAACAAGGCATCGAAAGCGTTTTCGAGTTTGCCGAGGATGACTGCGAAATTAGAATCATCCCGCCACATTCGCAAATCGAGCATTACCTGAGTCTGTTGGCCGAACCGTCCGACGAAGACGACGCCCAGGTCGAACGCTTGGGAGAAATGTTGATAAACATCGGCGCATTGACACCGAAGGAAGTCGCCAAAGCTTTACAGCGGCAAAGCGAAGATAAAGCCGAATCGCCGGAACAAGCGAAACCGATTGGCGAGATTCTGGTCGAGCAGCAATCGGCAGAGCAGCCGGTTGTAGAGCAAGCACTCAAAAAACAGCAAAGTGTCAAACAAAAAATAGCGGCCGAAGCCAACTATATTCGAGTCGATTCGGAAAAGCTCGGTAAATTGATCAACTTGGTTGGCGAATTGGTGATTTCCGGCGCGGCGATGCGCATGATGGTCGACCGGCACGGCTTGAGCGATGTCGAAGAGGTCGCGGTCAGTATGAACGATCTGGTCAGCGAAATTCGCGATACCGCGCTCGAACTCAGAATGGTCGCGATCGGCGAAACGTTCTCACGATTTCGGCGCGTGGTTCGCGATGTCAGCAACGAGCTGAATAAGCAGATTGAACTCAAGATTACCGGGGGCGAAACCGAACTCGATAAAACTGTAGTCGAGAAGATCAACGACCCGTTGACTCACCTGATTCGCAATTCGCTCGATCACGGCATTGAAATGCCGGAACAGCGTAGGGCGGCCGGAAAGCCGGAACAAGGCACCGTCCATCTCAATGCCTATCACGATTCGGGACATATCGTCATCCAAATCGCCGATGACGGTGCCGGATTGAATGACGAAAAAATTAGAACTAAGGCCATTGCCAACGGTTTGATAACGGCAGATCAAGTATTGACCAAGCAAGAAGTTTTTGACTTGATTTTCGAGGCGGGTTTGAGCACGAAGGATGAGGCGAGTAATTTATCGGGACGCGGCGTCGGCATGGATGTCGTCCGCCGCAACATCGAGGCGCTAAGAGGCTCGGTGAGTCTTGATAGTGAACCGGGTCAGGGTACGACGGTCACTATTAATTTGCCGTTGACCTTGGCGATTATCGACGGTTTCATGGTTGAAGCCGAACAAGAATGTTACATCATCCCGCTCAGCATGGTCGAGGAATGCGTTGAAATGAGCCCCGAAGAGTGCGAATTCGACGAGATTCAGCATTATGTCAATTTGCGAGGCGAAGTGATGCCTTATTTAAGGCTTGGCGATTATTTCAATAATCGCAAGCAACATAGCAATATTCACCGGGAAAGCATGGTCGTGGTACGTTTCGGCCAGACTAAAGTCGGATTCGTGGTCGATAAGTTGCATGGCGAGCATCAAACGGTCATCAAACCGCTAGGTAAGGTCTTCGAGCAACTAAAAGGCATCAGCGGCGCGACGGTATTGGGTAGCGGCGATGTGGCATTGATTTTGGACGTGCAAGGCTTGGTGCAGTTCGCGACAAGAGATAAGAGTCGTGCATCAATCGGTTTAGCCGGTTAAAGGATGTCTCGCCAATGTATTAGTCAGTAAAGGAGCTGATTTATGAGTAATTTAGTCGTCAAGGGAAAAAGCGGTCAGGAGTTAGCGGCGGGGTCGGCCGATCAATTTCAACAATATTTGACTTTTTTGGTCGGCAAGGACAATTTCGCGATCGGCATTTTGGACGTCAAGGAGATTATTGAAATCAGCAATATTACCCGCGTGCCAATGACGCCTGATTACATCAGAGGCGTGATCAATTTGCGCGGTAATGTCGTGCCGGTGATCGATTTATCAGCGCGTTTGGATCGTCATCCGAGTGAAATTACCAAGCGCAGCTGTATTGTTTTGGTCGAGGTCGAAACGCATGGCGAATCCCAAGTCATCGGCATGTTGGTCGATCAGGTCAATGAAATTCTCGATATTCCGCAAGCCAATATTCAGCCGCCTCCCGATTTCGGCGCCGATATTAGAACCGAATTTATCCAGGCGATGGGCCGGGTAGACGATAATTTTATTATCTTGCTGGCCATTAACCGAATTCTCTCGATCGACGAACTGTCGCAATTACAGCATGTCGTTAAGTCGCAAAACAACGCCTCGCAAACCGATTCCTCGGAATTGGCATAATTTTCACGAATAGGGACTCATCTCATGGCTATCAATGATCTAAAAGTAAAAACAAAAATCCTAAGCGGTGCCATGTTGTTAGTGGCGATAACGGTTGTTTTCGGAGGCTTGGCTCAGGTATATATGGGTCGTGTTTCCGGGGCATTGTTCGGCATAACCGATCATGATGCCAAAGCGGTTGAATATGCGACCGGTGTCGAACGAATGGCACTATTGACGATCATGGAGGAAAAAAATTATTTGTTGTTCGAACGAGACGAGATTCATCAACGCGCAGAAGACAATGTGAAGCAATTGTTCGGCTATCTGGACAAAGTGGATGAAGTTGCTAAACAGTTCAACAATAACCGTTTATTGGAGCAATCCCAAGTCGCTCGCCGGGATACGAGCCGCTATGCCGAGGAATATCGTAGAGGGGTGGCGGCGCTGAAAAATAATCGAGACCTAGTACGGCAGATGGTTGATCGAGGCGAAATCGTCATCAATGCCGCTGCCCAATTCATGGACATGCAACGCAACGCCTATACCGATGCGATGGAGCAAGGTGCCGATGATCGAACCTTGGATCAATACGTGCAGCGCTATATCCTCACTACAAATATTCGAATAGTGGCTAACCAAATCATTCGCTTTGAAAAAGAAGAGGTGAATTACAAGGATCGAAAAGGTTGGACTCAAATGACTGTGTTGTTGCCGAAATTGATGCGCTTATATGACGATTTGGAGCAAATCACTTCTTCGCAAGCAGCATTACGCTTGATCGAGGATGCCCGCCGGGCGACGACGGAATACCGGCAAGCTGCCGAAAGTTGGATCAAAAACGACGATGAATTGAAGCAAATTCTGCAGCGCATGGAAGAACTGGGAAATACCGTGATACAACAAGCCCAGGATGCGGAAAGTGCCGGTGTCGCGCAATTGGTTGTAGCCCGCGACCAAGCCGATACTTTAGTCAAGGAAGCGAATATGATCATCATTGGCACGATTATCATCGCGGTAATTTTAGGTGTGATGATTGCCTTGTTCCTTGCGTCGCTGATCACGAAACCGATCATTAAAGGGGTTACTTTTGCGCAATCGTTGGCGGAAGGCGACTTGACCACGACGCTCGATATCGACCAAAAAGATGAAATCGGAATCTTGGCGGATGCCTTGAAATCGATGAGTCGCCAATTCAAGGAGGTCGTGCAAGGGGTACGTTTGAATGCCGATGGTTTGGCCAGCGCTTCTCATGAAATTAGCGCGACCGCCCAAACCTTGAGCCAGTCGGCGATGGAGCAGGCTTCTAGCGTCGAGCAAACGACGTCATCGGTCGAGCAACTCAATGCATCGGTTCAGCAGAACGTCGAAAACGCCAAGGTGACCAATGACATGGCAAATTCTTCGGCGCGCGATGCCGCATCCGGCGGTGAAGCGGTCAAGCGGACCGTTTCCGCTATGAAGGAGATAGCCAGCAAAATCGGTTTGATCGAGGATATTGCTTACAAGACCAACTTACTGTCGTTAAACGCGGCAATCGAAGCCGCGCGAGCCGGGGAGCATGGTAAAGGTTTTACTGTCGTTGCGGCCGAGGTGCGTAAACTAGCCGAGAACAGCCGAGTGACCGCACTTGAAATCAACGAGCTGGCGACCAAGAGTGTGAGTATCGCGGAAGAAGCCGGTAAATCGCTTGAAGACGTCGTGCCGAATATTCAAAAAACGGCGGATTTGGTCGAGGAAATTACAGCATCATCGGAAGAGCAAGCGCAAGGCATCAGCCAAATCAACGATGCGATGAGCCAGTTGGATCAAGCCACGCAACAAAACGCTTCCTCTTCGGAAGAATTGGCCGCGACGGCGGAGGAAATGAGCGGTCAAGCGGAACAGTTACAGCAAGCCGTAGCGTTCTTCAAGGTCGATAATGTGGCGACGAATAACGTTCTTGTCAGAAAAGCTTCAATGCAGAATAAACCTTCGGCATCGAGGCCTGTCGCAAAAGCCAATACAGCAACTTCGTCTCGGTCTTCGGGAGGAGTATCGAACGCCGATCCCGATTTCAAGGATTTCGAAAAGTTTTAGCTTGTTTGTTACCATGAAGATAATGAAGGAAAGAGTATTGAGCGCTTTATGAACCGTTCAGATATCACGGATGAACTCATTAAATAAATTCAATGTAGTCACACAGCGTTTTCAAAACCAGTTAATGACTAAAAAATATCAAAACGATGGCGGGACTGGAGTGCAGGCTTCGCCTGCACTCCAGTGGTGTAATTATTTACACCCCCTATCGTTCCCACGCTCCGGCGCGCATCGTTATTCATAAATTGTAGGGTACGCTGCGCGTACCAAAGCCGGGCCCTGACGGCTCGGTTGGCACATGAACATTGCGGGGTTACCATGGTACGCACAGCGTACCCTACGCGGATCGCTCAGCGCTAGGTGATCCGCGAGTGTTAAGTGACAGTAAATGGTATCGAGGTCTCATTGGCTAAGATTGCAAAAGGGTAATTTTTGACTTATGTATAACGATGAGCGCAGAGCGTGGGAACGATAATTGCCGGGGGACTGAATAGTTACCCAGTGGTAATATTGATGACACAGGCTGTTAATGGTTGGTCACTCAATTAAATTAAAAACATTGTATCTTCAAGTCCTTCATGCTCTTCATGGTAAAAAATAAGTGACATTTTTTGGAATCAGCACCCGTTTATATAGCTTTTGTTCACCCGAGAGTTTAGCGGGGAAATTTGGGTAATCTCTTGAAATACTTCATGAGCTTTATGGTTAAACTGCCAAATTTAGGCTCATGCTTTTTGGGTGAATATCGTTTTAACCTGAAAAGAGCAGTTGGCATGTGTTGTAGACCGTTCGTGCTGAGCCAAGTCGAAGCATGAACGGTCTACAACACTTTCACCGGCCTGGTGAAGCCTCAAACTACCGTTCACCCTTCGACAGGGCTCTCCTGAGCGTAGCCGAAGGGCTCAGGGCGAACGGTAGTTTGAGGCTCTCAACTGCTCTTTTTAGATTTAACGCTTAGGTTTGCTGCTTAAACGGCAGATGCTTTTCGGCCTGCAAGCGGTATTTTTGGATTTCAGCGGTTTCCCATTCAAGAAAATCGTCGATGGCAGCGGCAAAGCGCCGGTCTTTGATCCAGTGTGCCGAATAGGTGTAAACCGGCTCGAAACCGCGAGCGATTTTATGCTCGCCTTGCGCGCCGGAATCGAAGCGCTTTAGATTATTAGCCAGGCAATAGTCCAGCCCTTGGTAGTAGCAAGCTTCAAAATGCAAGCTATGGTATTCCTCGTTACATCCCCAATAGCGTCCGTAAAGCGTATCGCTTCCGATAAAACTGAGCGCTGCGCCTATATAGTCGCCGTCTTTGACGGCAACGATCAGTAGTAAATTTTGCGGCATCGTTTCGGCGATTTCCAGAAAAAAGCCGAGATTGAGATAAGGCTGCATGCCGCGCTTGAAATAGGTCATTTGATAGAAGCGATAAAAAACCTCCCAATCTTGCGCCGATATATCTTTTCCGAAAATTTGCCGAAATTGAACGGATTGTTCTGCAATGCGCCGGCGTTCGCGTTTGACTTGTTTGCGCTTGCCTGCCGAAAAGCCATCGAGGTAGTCGTTAAAATCCCTATAGCCTTTATTAAACCATTGGAATTGAATGCCGGTTCTAAGACTCAAGCCCTCGGACACAAGTTGTTCGGCCGAGGTTAAATCGGGAAACAAACAATGCCAGGAAGAAGCGCCGGTATCGGCGATCGTTTCTTTTATGTAAGAAGCAATGAATGAGACGATGCGCCGTTGGTCCGTGCCGGTTTTGATCGCGATACGCGGTCCTTGACAGGGTGTGAATGGGATAGCGGTTAGCAACTTCGGGTAATAAGCCAAGTGGTGGTTATGATAGGCTTCGGCCCACTGATAGTCGAAGACGTACTCTCCTCGCGAATGAAATTTAAGGTACAAAGGCATTAATGCGACCGGCTCGTTTTGTTCGTAAATCAACAAATGCCGGGGCTGCCAGCCGGTTTCAGGGCTAGTCGAATGGCTGCGTTCCAAAGCCGATAAAAATTCATGGCGCAAAAAAGGGTAGTTTGGACCGGCCAAACTATTCCATTGGTCTCGGTCGATTTGAGTAAGGCTGTCGAGCTGAATCGCTTTCATGAGGCAAAAAATAGCATGAAGTATGTCGAATAGTGGAGTTCATTTGTCATTCAGCCATTCCAATGCATGATTAACTCACCATTTAGGCGATAGGGAAAGGTGCGATATGAACTTTATTAAAAGATTATTTATTTTGTCGGTTTTCTTGAGTGTTTCGGCTTGCGCGCGACAAGGTTTTTATCGGCAGTATGACGGGCCGGTGGTTGTCGAAAGAGGACGGTCTGTCAGTTATGTTGTCGAGCGTCCTTATCCGGTTTATGTACAACCAAGAAGGACGGTCGTCAAGACGATCGATTATCGACCGGCACACAATTCGGGAAAATATGTTTCAAGTCACAGGTCTGCGCCTAAAGCGTATCAAAAAAAACCGCAGGCAAGGCCACGACAAGCTATTCGTGCGCGTTCTGCCACGCCTCGTCCCGCCCTTCCGGATTATAAAGCAGGAAATAGATCAAGACCGGAAATAGTGGTTAACTATAAACCAAAAACCGAAACAACGAGGCGGGGATCTTACGATCGACCGGAACCCCGGCGTTCGCGTCAAGCTTTCAGGTCAGAGCAAGTTTCCGGCGAGAGAGGCAAAAGAAGAAAAGCCGATAGAGATTTCAATAGCCGAGACGAGCGTTCGAAAGACAGTCAAAGATCACGCGACTATACCGAAATGCGGCAGCGGGAGCCGGCACGAAATACCGGTGCGAATGACCGGGTACGGCGATAGCGACCTGTCGGGCCGTTCTCAGAATAACGAGACAATAGCGGATTTCGTAAGTCAAACCGAATTATCTGATTATCCTACCCAATCAGGATGCATGATTAAGGGGGCAATGCTTGAGTCATTGCCATAAAAGCCGAAAACATGACCTCGCAAATTATAATATACCCGTAGATCAAACTCGGCACAGGGGGGCTCGTCAATGGCCCAGCACCCCGAGGCCGAATTTTCATCTACAATGAGTATACTATCGCTAAGAAGACTTTTTTAAATGCCGTTTACGGTAGCGGTTGACGCGATATTTTTCATGAAAATAGCGAACAGAGCTGAGCAGCGATTGTTTATTGATCGCTTTACGGGAGCGGATCATGCTGTCATGCGGTAATGACTTTACCGGTACATGATGCCGTTCGATGTGCTGGCTGAGAACAGAAAATAAATTATAGTCTTCCAAAACCCGGCGACGGGCTTCAATAATGTAGGGTAAACGTTTTTCGTATTCGTTGTTTTCGATGGCGTTCTTAATGATGCGGTAGGATTTTTCTACATCGAAAATATCGATATAAAAGAAACTTTCCTTTGGAAAATAATCCTCGACATTGGTACAGCCGTAGTAAAAGGGGAGCGTAAAGCCCAAAAACGCATCGGCCAGTTTTTCGGTCCAGTGATGGTCTCCGACGAAATTTTCAATTGCGATATGATAGCGGTAAGCATCTAGCGCAACGGCTTTGTCATCCATATCCCGAACGCCGTGACCGAATATCTCCAGTTCGGGGAGCCGCTCTTTGAGTGCCTGAGTGAATCGATAGCGTTGGTTATGCAGTGTATGTTTTTGTTGTTTGCTGGAGCAGACCGTTGAAATGGTTTGGCTTTTGTCAGGCTGCATGGACAAGAGCCGGTCATAAGGTATTTCGCTGTTTTTGCCTATTCCGTAGAACCAAATCAACGCCGGCTGCGAATATATTCTATTGCGATGCGGTAAAGCGAATTCCTCCTGGCTCGTCAAAACATAATTGAATTGGGATGTATAAGGACTTCCATATACTTTAATTGTGGAGGGCTCGGTTGTAATTAATAGCGTGTGTTGTTTAGGGCAATGCAGCTTTTTAACGCACGAAGAAAATCGCTCTCCGCCGACTTTAGGCAAGTCGTCATAAACGACAAGCCAGTCATAATCTTGCAAATCAGGGTCGAAATTAAACTGGCAACGTCCCCAAAAAAATGAGTTCCCAGGTAATTGCCTGGTAAACATGCGGTGTTCTGCCTTGGTTAAAAATTTAACGACAATAGGGGATTGCGGAATAGATGGTTTCATGATCGTTAGATTTTATTGAATTGAAAGGTTGGCTTTTAAAAAATGGCATTGAATAGAGGGCATGTAGGGTATTACTCTATAAATTATGGAATTAAAAAATGATCAATTATACTTATTCTCCACGAAATTCGAATCTATTGCCTTATAAAGATAATTAATCTCAATAGATTTAATTTGGAACGATTAGGAATAACGAATTTGAACAAAAAGGTTAAAACTTGTTGGGTATTGACGCTGGGAATACCCGGAATGGACAACCAATCGCTCGGTTTAGCTCAAGCATTAGGTTTGGAAGTCGAACAAAAGCGGATTTGTTTGACCTGGCTTTGGCGGCATTTGCCGTCGCGTTTTTGTTTCGCGCCATTGCGTTTTTTGGGGCCGGGTAGCTCGGACTTCAACCCGCCCTGGCCCGATGTCGTGATCGGGACCGGGCGACGTACGGTAGCCGTGTCTCTGGCAATAAAAGAAGCCAGTGGCGGCAAAACCTTCAATATTCGCATACAAGATCCTTACTACGCCTACGATAAGTTTGATGTCATTGTTGCGCCGAGACATGACGGCTTGTCGGGTCCCAATATCCTGAACAGCATCGGCGGACTCCATACGATTACACCGGCTCGTCTCAAGCTTGCAGCCGAGCATTTTGCGCAGCAATTTGCCGACCTCCCTCGTCCTTTAGTTGCCGTAATGGTGGGCGGTTCCAATAAATGTTATCGAATGACGGCCCAAATTGGTAGGCAGCTCGGTGCTAGGCTAGCGGCATTGTCAAAAGAAACCGGAGCGGGCATTTTATTGACGACTTCCCGGCGTACCGACGCCGAAGTCGAATCCGTGTTGCGTGAAGAGCTGAGCGATACGCCTTCGTTTATTTGGGACGGTTCCGGTGAGAATCCGTATTTGGGTTTTCTAAGCTTGGCGGATGCAATTTTGGTAACCGCCGATTCGGTCAATATGGTTTCCGAAGCGTGCACGACCGGAAAACCGGTTTATGTCATAGAACTTGACGGTGGCTCGGATAAATTCAATCGATTTCATCAAATCATGCAATCGGAAGGCTATACAAGGCCTTTTAGAGGAAAGCTGGAAAACTGGACTTACACGCCGCTCGACGATGTCGGCAATGCAGCGAGGGAAATCGGTCGGCGGTTGAACTTGAAAGCCAACTCAAAAATTGACTAACCTTAATCTAAAAAGATCATTTGAGACTTCATCAAGCCGGTGAAAGTGTTGTAGACCCTTCATGCTTCGACTTAGCTCAGCACGAACGGTCTACAACACATGCCAACTGCTCTTTCTAGGTTTAATGAAGATATGGGGTGTATCTAGCGAGGATGTCGTTAGAAGGCAGCTGCCGTTAAGACCCGTAGATGGGGGCATCCAGCCCTATGTTCTAAATGTTTTAGTTGCCGGAACGAATTGCGATTATTTGGGGCTGGATTCCTCGACAGGCATACTTCTCACCCTAAATCCGACGGTAAATGCTCTAACTGGGTATTACTGACAAGTTAATGTTATTTTTCATGACTCTAGTCTTTTTTGATTGAGTGCTTGCTTTAAGTTTCGCGAGAGTTCCGTCGCGTAAAACAGAGCAAACCGATCAGCCCGCTAACAAAAAGCCAGCTTGCTGCGGGAATGGGTACGGGGTGAACGATAATATTCGAAGATTGATAACTATAAGCAATTTCGTTAATGCCTATGCTATATCCATCCGGCCCGAATAAAATTAGAAATCCGACAGACGATACGGCATTGACAAAAATGTCCAACCCATCGTTTCCAGTAACTAGCGGTGTTCCGGCCAAAATGTTGGTATCGGTTTCTAAATCGAACACGCTAAATTCAACATTGCCTTCGCCGCTCCCGTAAAATCCAAGAAAAAAACTATCCAGCATTAGGGTAGTGTTCTCTTCGGTTACCGAAAGTTTCAAAGCACAGTTTTCACCGTGCCAACAAAACGCGGCGCCTTTTCCGGAATAGCCATCATTAAAAACGATAAGCTCTTTAAACCAATCATTGTATGGATCCCAGTCTAATGATACAGGCCCATTGCTGCCGAAACCCGGTGCCTCTTTCTCAATAATCGTCCAATCGGCAAGTCCCATATCTTCAACTTTTACGATGGTGGATGTCGCGTTAGCAACATTGATAGGGATCAAAAAAATCAGCAATACCAGGCTTTTCCACATACTGGAAAATGAGTTACTTAAGAATATTGAAAATTTCATAAAATACTCAACTTGATTTCATTTAGGCGAAGACCAAAAACCTAACTAAGAAAAAGGCAATTATCAGGCCTAAAAAATTACGTGTTTGATATGTAGTGTGTCCATCTTTCTCAAACTCTGCGTCATTGCCATTAAATTAAGCCGTCATCTTTAGGCTCTTACTCGTTTCTACCGCTCCAGCGCAGGAATGCATAACGATCTTGCCCCGGCAGCCAAGGTTTGGTTCTCACGGAGGACCGTGGGAACCAGAAACGGCTTTTATCCGGCAATTGGATTCGATTCCGGAAGTCCCTGCCGAAATGGTGTGTTTCCGTACACTAACATAATGGCAGCACTCCTCTACGTGGGAATGCTCCCTAAAACGCTTTGCGGTTCGGGGACCCAGTTTGGAGAAATTATTTTTTACCGTATCTTTAGGTAACGGCCTAAAGATCTTCTCATAACTAAATAAGGCAATTTTTAGGCCTAAAAAAATAAGTACTTGATATGTAGGCGTATGTTTTACCATGAGAATTGGATATTCGTGAGGGTGTAAAAAATCCTGACAGAATGAAGGGGCGTTATTGAAATCCAAAGAGTCAAATCCGAGAAAAGGTGTGTTTAAAACCCATAAAAATCAAACTAAGTCACTGGTTGAGAGTTGAGAGGCATATGGAGAGTAAATATTCAGTCCCCTCAACTCCCCGAGAACTTTCATCATCCGGGGTGATTGCCAGTCCTTCATGAACGTTAGACGGTTTTTTCATTCAAAAGGGAGTA
Organism: Gammaproteobacteria bacterium; assembly: GCA_018830325.1. Taxonomy (GTDB): domain Bacteria; phylum Pseudomonadota; class Gammaproteobacteria; order Methylococcales; family Methylomonadaceae; genus Methylotuvimicrobium. The sequence goes on along the minus strand of JAHJSQ010000088.1, from coordinate 546 downwards.
AAAAAGAATATGTAAAATATTTCGACAAATTTTTTATATATTTTGAAAGCAGTAATGATTTTCCTGATTAGCAAGATGCTTCAGCTTGCCGAAGCCAAGTGTCCGAGCAGGGGGGGCAGTGGTAGTCGCAAAAACTAAAATATGCTGTTACCCAAGCTCCAGCTCTCATCGTTATACATAAACTGTAGGGTACGCTGCGCGTACCAAAACCGTGCACTGGCGGTTCGGTTGGTACATGAACATTGCGGGGTTACCATGGTACGCACAGCGTACCCTACGCGGATCGCCTAGCGCTAGGTGAGGGATAGCTGAGTGTGTTAAGTGACAATAAATGGTGTTGAGGTCTCATTGGCTAAGCTTGCAAAAGGGTAATTTTTTTCTGGTTCCCACGGTCCTCCGTGGGAACCCATACCTTGTCAGCCGAGGCAAGATCGGTATGCATTCCCACGCTGGAGCGGTGGGAACGAGGAAAACGGTAATTTTTGACTTATGTATAACGATGAGAGCTCCAGCTTGGGTAACCTGTTCAGGAAGCTGGAGCTTCCG
>JAHJSQ010000087.1 GCA_018830325.1 Gammaproteobacteria bacterium | reverse complement strand
CAAGGAGAATCGATGCGAAAAAAAATGAATTCCTTGACTCAAGTTGAACACTTGGCGTAAAAATTCACGTCCACCGATGCGTTAGGTTTTAGGTGTTCACGTTCGTCCAGAATCAGTGTTCAAATTAATCAGAATACGCAGTGCATGTGGATTTTAACTTTATTGAAAAGACGCAATGGCATCGACGCGTCAATATCTTGATTTATTTTAATAAAAACTGGAATGAGGAATACGGCGGCTATTTGGATTTATGGGATAAGGATGTCAAAAATTGCGTTGGTGCCTTTGCGTCTATATTCAATAGAGCCTGTGGTTTTGCCACAAGCGAAATCAGTTATCACGGCGTAACGCCTGTGCGTTGTCCTCCCGGTAGAGCGCGGAAATCGTTTGCAGTTTATTACTACACCAAAGAAGCGCCGGCTGGTTGGGACGGTGTCAAGCATTCAACCGTTTTCAAAGCCAGGCCGGATGAATGGCTAAAAGGTCATTTGCTTATGCCAGCAGAAGACACTTTGAACAGTTCCAAGCAGGCTTTTCGCAACCTGAAAAAAACCGTAAAAACAATGATAGGTTAGTAATCTGTTGTTACGTTTGGTCGCATTGCTCAGAGATAAGGAAAATCCAATTAAATTCTGACACATCAGATTAGCGCTTTACCTGAGGAAAGTAGCACATGGAAATGCAAACGAAATAACTTGAGTATTTAACTTCCCTACACTGAGGGGGCTTTTACGACAACCTCCTTTGTATAGGGCTTGATATGTGAACTTCTTTATTTACGAAATAAGCCAGTTATTAGTCCAGCGAGCATAGTGTAATAATTCATGGAATCCCAATTACTTATCGTCATCCTTAACTATCTTGCCACTGAAGTTACCGTGGACTGTCTCAATTCGTTGTCTGTTTGCCCCATGGTTCTAGATGGCAGGGCCAAAGTGGTGGTATGGGAGAATGGCACTGGCTCTGATGCCGTCGATACCTTGCGAGAGGCGATAGACAGTAATCAATGGCAAGACTGGGCCGAATTGCTGGTTTCGTCGAAAAATCTCGGCTTTACTGGCGGAAACAACCGGGTGATCGAGCGTGCTCAGCAAGCAGGCGAATTGCCCGAGTATGTGCTGCTATTGAACTCGGATACGCTGGTGACTGATGATGCTTTGACCAGCTTAATCGATTTCATGAATTGCCATCCGCAGGCGGGGATTGCCGGTAGCAAGCTCTTAACCGAAACCGGGGAACATCAATGCTCGCCGTTTCGTTTTCCCGGCATCGCTTCCGAATTTGATCAGGGCTTAAAGCTGGGTGTGGTTTCGCGTCTACTGTCTCATTGGTGCGTAGCTATGCCACCTCCAGAAGATGAAACCCTGGTGGATTGGGTATCAGGCGCTAGTATGATATTGCGTTCGAAAATGCTGGCTCAGATCGGCTTACTGGATGAAGGCTTTTTTACTTATTTTGAAGACATGGATCTTTGCCAGCGTGCGCATCAAGGCGGCTGGCAAGTATGGTATGTGCCGCAAAGCCGGGTTGTCCATCTGGAAGGCGCGTCCAGCGGCATCGTCAAACGTATTGTCAAACGCCGACCCAAATTCTGGTTTCAGGCAAGGCGGCGATATTTTCTGAAAAACGAAGGTGCTCTGAAAACGTTAGCGATTGATGCCGCATTCATTGTCGGTTTTGCCTTGTGGCGCGTACGTCGCTTTCTACAAAAAAAACCGGATTTTGATCCGCCCGGCATGCTGTTCGACTTTATAAAACAGAGTTCCATCATCCAGGGTACTGAGATCAGGCCTGTGACAAATCCATCAACAATGAATCAGAAAAAGCCTATGCATCAGTTTGCTATCGAACACTTGCTGGTACTGCCGGTGCCATTCCGGCGACAGGGTGATGAACTATTAATTGAAGTCCAAGCTCACCATGGTTTGCATCGCTGGCTTGATGATTTTGAAACGATGGCGCTTGCCGCCGCTGTAATACCAGAAGGTTTGGCTCTCGAAAGGCGAGAGGTGCAATGGATACGCCCCGATCCCGTTATTCTTGAGCGCGTGAAATTGGTGCCTTTGCCTTGGGCCTATCGGCCCGATCAGTTTTTGAGGTTTTTGCCAGATACTATCCGCGTGTTAGATTCGCTTATCCGAGAATCACGTTACTTGCAATTTGCAATTTCGGGTTTATGGGGCGATTGGGCATCAATGGCGGCAGAAATTGCCATTCAGCAAAAACGTGCCTATGCAGTGCATACGGACAATGTCTGTCATGAATATATATTGCGAGCGACTAGCAATCTTGGGCCTATGCAGCGCTGGCGCGCTCGTGTCGATAGTCCATTGATGAAAATCTGGCACAAGCGGCTCATTAGTCAATGTAGTCTAGGTTTGTTTCACGGCATGGATACTTATGAAACTTATAAGATTTGGATGCCCACGGATAAATGCGCGGCTTCGGTACACAATATTCACGACATCCCCGATCAGGATGCCGATACGTCTGCCAACATTTCTGCGTCGGATCAGATTCACATAGTTTATGCAGGGCGCGTTGCGTCTGAAAAAGCGCCCTTGGAGTGGTTGAATGCTATGCAAGCCGTTCAATCGCAAGGCGTAAAATTTAGAGCAACTTGGGCGGGCGATGGTCCGTTATTTAACGAATTACAGCAAGCAATTCAGCTCAATCAATTAGCCGAGATCATATCCCTGCCTGGCTTTATTGCCAGTCGATCCGAGATTGCCAAGTTACTCAAGTTTTCAGACTTGTTTGTGTTTACCCATATCACGCCGGAGTCGCCGCGTTGTCTAATCGAGGCGCTTAGATTTGGTGTGCCCATCATTGGCTATGACAGTGCTTACGCCCGTGATCTTATTGAAAAAAATTCGGGTGGCATATTAGTGCCTCGCCATAATTGGCAATTGTTAGCCGCAGAAATCAATAAATTGGTCAGCAACCCGGAGTTTATTGCTCAATTAAAAATACGAGCTCAGAAAGATGGAGAACGCTTTACAAGTCGGGCTGTTTTTCTAGAACGCTCAGAGTTAATCAAGAGTAATCTTTAAGGTCTATAAGGAATATTTATGCGGTTCTCATATCCTATTTATTTTGTTTATAAAAACAAAACCCATGGTATTACCGATGGTTTAACTGAAATAGATCCCAATGCGAATCCAGAGCGATTTAAAACAGGCGAGGACTGCTGGATACTTCAAACATTTCTTTATCTGAAACAAAAAGGCTATTCCAATATTTATTTAGTGTCTGATATTGTCCCAGGCCAGATATGCGTTATTCACTATTGGGAGTTGGCAACCAAGGATAGGTCATATCGTAGTTTTATTATTGCAATTCAAGCGGATACGCCCTTGGCCCCGCTGGCTAATATTCGAGTTGTGCAAAACAAGCTGCGTTTAGCCTCTAATTTTGATTGTTATATCACTCATTGGCCGCAGCCTGGGTTGATTCCGCGTAACTCCGCGCGCAGCAGCACAATCAAAAATATAGCCTATATAGGGCACCCTGATTATCTAGCCGCAGAGTTTAAGAGCGAATTTTTTAAAGACCAGCTTGCAAAAATAGGCGTCTCACTTTTAATCAAAGAATCGGATTGGAACGATTATTCAAATGTCGATCTTGTTTTGGCAGTGCGAGATATTAGCGCCTTTGATATATCCGGCAAACCACCTAGCAAACTGATTAATGCCTGGAAAGCAGGATGTCCGGCACTAATGGGGCCAGATCCAGCCTATCAACAGCTGCGCAAAGATGACTTGGATTATATCGAAGTTTACTCTGCTGAAAATGCCTATGACGCCGTTCATAGACTGATAGAGAAGCCTAAACTCTATAAAGCCATGCTGAACAGATGCCTGGCTCGATCAGATGAATTTACAATTAAGACTATTTCTAGACAATGGGAGGAATTGTTTTTTGGAATGGTTTCTCTTGAATATGAAAGGTATTTGGACAAACAAAGGGGATTCAAAAAAATAATGCCATTTATGAAGTTTATTGTTCTTGCGATTAAACATAAGGCCGAACGAAAAGCCTTTTTTAGATTGATACATAAACCAGTTGTATAAGAAAGTTATTAAATGAGTGTCCAATTGATTGAGTCTAAGTCCATTTCATCATTTAAAACGGCTAATCGACTAGCTTTCGCTGACGGTTTACGCGGGTTTGCTGCTTTTTGGGTGGTGCTTTACCACATGTCGGAAGGTAAGCATTTGGAACACATCAAATCCTTGATTCCACATTCTATTTATGCGGCTGTTTTCGATGCCGGTCATTTAGGAGTAGGGGTATTTTTTGTGCTGAGTGGTTTTGTCATGGCTTATACCGTGCGGCAAGCAACGGTTAATCGCAGCTACGCGGTTAATTTTTTGTTGCGACGTATGATTCGCCTGACGCCGCCTTATTATTTTGCAATTATCGTTACCCTGGTATTGGCGTTCGTAAAAGGAAAAGCAATGGGGTTACCCTATGAATTCCCAGATATAACACAGTTTTTGGCACACGCATTCTATATGCAGGGCCTGCTATCGATTCCACATTTCAATATTGTTTATTGGACGCTTTGTGTTGAAGTTCAGTTTTATATCGTCTTCGCATTGCTGTTTTTTATCGCCGATAGTGCATGCAGAAGTTTTGACGGCCATAAGGCACGTTCTATCGTGGTGGGCTTGATGGCTGTTATTGCGCTATGTTGGCCGCTAGGTTTGATTTCAAAGCCCCTGTGGCCAGGAGCTTTTTTTGAGTTTTGGTTCAGTTTATTAGCTGGAGTGCTGGTTTGCTGGAGTTTGTTGATGGGCGGTTATTTCAGGTTGTATGCAGTATTGTTTTGTCTAGTTCTGCTTTTTGCCGGCTTAATAAACGCATCTCAACTAACCTTAACCGTCGCTGCGACTGGGTTAGTGATGTCATGTGCCAGCGCCTTCGACCTTATGAATACTTGGTTAAATTGGCGTTGGATACAGTGGTTGGCCTTGATTTCTTACAGTCTTTATCTTTTACATAACCCGATCACAGGCTTGAGCTTTCGCGTCGTTCACTTGCTGATGCCCTCCGGAATAACCGCTGATATCATCGGTATTGCCATCACCTTGGCCTTTTGTCTGATTGGGAGCTATCTGGCGTATTGTCTGATTGAAAAGCCTTGCATTCGCTGGAGTCATGCAATCTCTCTAGGACCTAAATCGGCGCAAGAATATTTGAAAAATGACAAGGATTAATTAATGAATATTGGTGTCGTGGTAATCGGTCGTAATGAAGGCGAGCGTTTGCGCCGTTGTCTGGAATCGATAAATACTTTAAACGAAGTCGCCATAGTGTATGTCGATTCCGGTTCATCGGACGGTTCGGTCGAATTGGCTAACAGTAAACAAGTTACGGTTGTCGAATTAGACTTGTCCACGCCTTTTTCGGCTGCCCGAGCACGCAATGAAGGTTTCACATATCTGCTGAAAAACCATCCAGAAATCCAATATGTTCAATTTATCGATGGCGATTGTACGTTGGCGCCCGGCTGGCTGGACGCAGCGGCCGATACTTTGAAGGTGCAAACGGATTGCGCGGCGGTGGTGGGGCATTTGCAGGAATCGAACCCCGGCGCCTCTGTCTATAACCGTTTGTGCGCGTTGGAATGGAAGTCGCCTGCCGGTGAAATGACGAATTACGGCGCTTTGGGCGGTATTTCGATGATGCGTACTGAGGTGTTTAAACGGCTCGGCGGTTTCAATCCCAAAGTGATTGCAGGCGAGGATTCGGAGTTAGGCGTTCGCATGGCGTTGGCTGGTTACAAAGTCATCAAGATCGATCATCCGATGGCGATGCACGATGCCAACATGCTGCATTTTTCCCAATGGTGGAAACGTGCAGTTAGGGGAGGGCATGCCATAGGGCAAAGAGCTTTTCTCAATGGGCAGTCGTCGGTAATGGATTGTGTGCGGGAACGAAAAAGTGCCTGGTTTTGGGGTATAGGGGTGCCCACATTGATTCTGCTCGCTTTAGTACCGACAAGCGGCTGGAGTTTGCTGCTATTGGCAGGATATCCTGTTCTTGGTGCGCGGGTTTATCGTTATCGGGTAGGGCGTGATGATAGTCAGCAGGATGCTTTGCTGTACGCGTTTTTTATTATCTTGGGGAAGTTTGCTGAAGGCATTGGTTTGCTAAAGTTTTATATCAATAGAATGCGGGCTCGTTATGAAATTATTGAATATAAATAAATCAGGGGGGTAGATGCTAACAAGCATTTGTTTTACATGCCCCTCGTAACCTTCTCCAGATGGGAGAATGAACTGCGTTTGTTCGACTGACACATAAATTTATTTTGATTGACTTACATTGCACAATGATTAATAAAAAATGGAAAGTAGGCCTGCTGGGTGCGGGTTATATCTCAGAGGCGCATGCGAAGGCATTGACAGCTAATGACAACGTGGAATTGTGTGCCATTTGCGATTTGTCTATCGCCAGGGCGGAAAAAGCCGCTAAAACTTTTGCCATACCTCAAGTATTTTCTTCGTTACAAGCCTTACTGGAGTCTGATGTAGAAGTTGTGCATGTGTTACTGCCGCCGGATGCGCACTTTGCAACGGCCCGGCAGATTCTGGAATCCGGACGTCATGTGTTCCTGGAAAAACCAATGGGCGTCAACGCCGATGAATGTCAGCAGCTGTTAGAATTGGCCGATCACAAGCAAGTCAAATTGGGAGTGAATCATAATTTTTTGTTTTTACCTTCTTACGAAAAAATGCGACTGCAGGCCAGAGACGGCACGCTGGGGAAGCTCGATCAAGTCACCATAAACTGGTTATACGCTTTTGGCCTGATCAAATTTGGACCTTTCGACAACTGGATATTACGCGAACCACAAAATTTGTTTCTGGAATTGGGACCTCATCTGGTGGCATTTTTGTTGGATCTGGTGGGCCCGTTGGATTATGTGGCTACCGATATTTTTAAGCCCATCGACTTGCCGGGAGGCGCCAGAACTTATCGCCGTTGGCATGTGCATGGCCGCTGCATCGATACCGGGATAGATTTGAATCTGTCAGTGTTACCCGGCTTTACCGACCGTTCCATTACTGTACGGGGGCACGCAGCCACCGCAAAATGTGATTTCGATCGTGATATTTATTGTCGGGACGAACCCAGTGGCGCAGGCGTACATTTTGACAACTTGTTGACGACGGAAAGTCTTGCTTTTCAATACGCGAAAACCGGTGTTATCAATTTCGTGCGTGCTATAAGCGGTAAGTTAAAAAAACAGCCCTCGGCCGATCCTTACTTCGAGACTATCCATCGTAGCGTGACAACCTTTTATAGCGGACTGGCCGGAGAACTAGATTTCAGACTGGATGGCCGGTTTGGTTTACAAATTATTCAGACATGTGAACGGATTATTCATCAAGCAAATTTCGAAGCACCTATAGCGAGCGGCCGGACTTGGACCGCGTTACCACCTTTACAAAAACCGACTGTGTTGGTGATTGGCGGTACCGGATTTATCGGTAAGTATCTGGTTCAGGCTCTGGTTAAGAAAGGTCTGGGTGTCAGAGTAGTCACCCGCAGTAAGAACGCAGGTCAAATTGCTCTGGCGGGTTTACCAGTGGAGCTGGCGCAAGGTAACCCGGCTGATGCCTCATTTCTGGATAGCGCCTTGGAAGGTATTGATGTGGTCTATCACTTGGCAAAGACTGATGGCAAAAATTGGCAGGACTATTACACCCAGGATGTACTGGTTACTAAAAATATTGCGGAAAGAGCTTTGGCGCATGGCGTCAAACGCTTCATTTATACCGGTACCATTGATTCCTATTATTCCGCCGATGCGAACGAAGTCATCACTGGCGATACGCCGCTCGATCCAAAAATCGAAAGCCGTAATCTATATGCCCGTTCAAAGGCATCCTGCGAAGCACTTTTGACAGATTTACATAAAAGCCAGAATTTGCCTTTAGTCATTTTTCGCCCTGGCATCGTCATCGGCAAAGGTTGCCCACCCGCCCATTGGGGGGTGGGTATGTTTGAATCAGAAACCCGGGTACAGTTGTGGGGCGATGGCAAAAACAAATTACCCTTGGTGCTGGTAGAAGACGTAGCCGAAGCCTTGGCTATTGCATTGGACACACCCGCTATCGAAGGGCAGTCCTTTTTGCTGACAGACCAGCCCATGCTGAGCGCGCAGGATTATGTGGATATTGTCTCCAAAGAGCTGGGTACAAAATTACGCGCAGAATCTACCCCAATCTGGAAGCTCTATCTAAGCGATGCAATCAAGGAATTTGCCAAGCAACTAATCAAGCATCCGAATGCCCGCAACTCGAGTTATCGGGATTGGGATTCGCGTAGTCACCGTGCGCGTTACGACAGTAGTAAAACTATGACAGTGTTAGGCTGGAAACCGGTGGGTGATCGGGAACTCATGGTTCAGCGCGGCATTATCGACGCCGTGCAAGCATTTATGCAGTAGAAATTTTCGAAAATTAATAAGCAAAACTGTATTCATGACTACTTCCCAACATATCGGCTATTTCATCAACCAATATCCGGCTGTCAGCCACTCCTTTATTCGTCGCGAAATTTTGGCGCTTGAAAGCCTCGGTTGGCAGGTGAGCCGTTTTGCCATTCGTCCCTCAAAAGGTGGCGTTGTCGATGCGGCGGATCATGCAGAAGCTGAGATAACAAAATTTATCGTCAATACTTCAGCGCTTGAGTTCAGCTCTATCATTATGCGGCAGTTGTCAGGCAATGCCGTAAGCTTCTTTAGGACTTTGATTTTTGCGTTTCGTTTTAACGCGCACCATCAGAAAAATTTGCTAAAAACGCTTATTTGTTTTTTTGAGGCCTGTGTGTTGAGCGATTGGGCAAGCAAACAGAGGGTCGGGCATATCCATGCGCATTTTGGTACCAATTCCACGACCATTGCAATGTTCTCCAAGCGTTTGGGCGGGCCAAGTTATAGTTTTACGGTACATGGGCCGGAAGAATTCGATAAGCCGGAATCATTAGGTTTGCACGAGAAAATCAAGCAGTCCTGTTTTGTGGTAGCCATTTCCTCTTATGGTCGCTCACAATTGAGTCGCTGGGCAGATTTTTCCGACTGGCAAAAGATAAAAATTGTGCATTGTGGTTTGGATGATGGTTTTTTGCGACACCAGTTCAGTCCTGTTCCGGTGGAACCCAGGCTAGTTTGTGTAGGACGACTAAGCGAACAAAAGGGTCAGTTATTATTGTTGCAAGCAACTGCACGATTGATTACTGAAGGTGTTTCCTTGAAGCTGGTGCTAGTTGGTGATGGGCCTATGCGCGAAGAGATTGAACAGTTTATTGCCAAACATAATCTAGCTGCTTATGTTGAATTGACCGGCTCATTGAACGGCGAGCAAGTGCGGCAACAAATAGTCTATGCGAGAGCCTTTGTGCTGCCGAGCTTTGCAGAAGGTTTGCCGGTGGTGATTATGGAAGCTTTCGCTTTGGGGCGTCCGGTCATTAGTACTTATGTTGCCGGTATTCCGGAGTTAATTATAAACGGTGAAAACGGCTGGCTTGTTCCTGCAGGTTCCGTCGAAGATTTGGTTGCCGCCATGCGCGAGGCCTTGCAGGCTTCACCCGAAACCTTGGCTGAAATGGGAAAACAAGGCCGTCAAAGAGTGCTGGAACGGCATGCCATTGTCACGGAAGCCGGGAAGTTGAGTGAGTTGTTTGCTGATTTAATTTAAACGACAGCTTTTTCGAAAGCTTATGGAGTCTATTGCCATTTCGGCCTAAAAGAAGACTTCAAGGTCTTTGGGATATAATTGCGCCAGCAACAGCAATGAGTAAATTTTACAGCGCTGAGTTTCAATATGCCTGGTCGCACTCGGAGTGATAAAGTTCTTCAATAAGGTACGACACATGATAAACCTAAAAAGAGCAGTTGAGAGCCTCAAAATACCCTTCACCCTTCACCCTTCAACAGGCTCAGGGCGAACGGTAGTTTGAGGCTTAACCAGGCCGGTGAAAGTGTTGTAGACCCTTCATGATTCGACTTGGCTCAGCACGAACGGTCTACAACACATTCAAATTGCTATTTTTTGATCATTTTTGCTTCGATAAATTAATATGGACATTCCTGAAATATTATTGATTACCTTTGCCGGCCTGGCAGCGATTCCGACGCTGGTATTTACTATGCAAATTTTGCTGGCAGCTGGCGTCGGCGATACCGAGATAGGCCGTTACGGCCGCAGGCCGAGCATTGCTGTGCTGATGCCGGCACATAATGAAGCTGCGATCATTGGCGAAACCTTGGGCTCGATTCTGCCTCAGCTTGTTGCAAACGACAGGCTCTTGGTTGTTGCGGATAATTGCACGGATGAGACTTCAGCAATAGCTAAAGAGTGCGGAGCCTATGTTATTGAACGTCGGAATGAAAACCTAAGAGGCAAAGGCTATGCGCTGGATTTTGGTTTGCAATGTCTGGCTAAGCAAAATCCACCGGAGGTGGTTATTATTATCGATGCCGATTGCCAAGTGTCTTCCGATTGTATCGATACCTTGGCACGAAGAGCTTCTTCGGAAAACAGACCCATCCAAGCGCTCTACCTGATGCAAGCGCCTGCAATTAAATCCGTCACCCAGGCAATTGCCGAGTTTGCTTGGGTGGTTAAAAATCAGGTCAGGCCTTTGGGCTTTAAGCGTTTGGGTTTGTCTTGCCAGTTGATGGGTACCGGTATGGCTTTTCCATTGAATGTGTTGAGTGATGTTAATCTTGCCCACGGTAACATGGTCGAGGATATGAAATTAGGCATTGATCTAGCCCTAAAGGGATTTGCGCCGATTTTTTGCCCGGATGCCTTGGTGACGAGCGAGTTTCCTACATCTGCGCAAGTAACTGCCACGCAACGCACGCGCTGGGAACACGGGCATCTGGCAACGATTTTTGCAGAAACCCCGAGGTTATTAAAAGCAGCTATACAACGACGAGACGCAAGCTTGCTGGCCATGGCTCTGGATTTGTCGGTACCGCCATTGAGTGTGTTGGGTTTGATGTTGTTGATTTTGTTTGGTTTTGCAGGCGTGTTGACTCTTGTGTACGGCAAAACGCTGACGCTTTCCATTGTTGGGGTTATAACTGCTATTTTTGCAGTGGCAGCGTTATTGGCTTGGTATCGGTTTGGGCGTAAGATTTTGGCATTTAAAACCTTGTGCGCAGCACCTTTTTACATGCTGCGCAAAATTCCGCTTTATTTGGCATTTATAGTTAAAAGGCAGCAGGATTGGGTAAAAACAGAAAGACGATAACGTTATATGCTGACGTTGCCGCTTTTCGTTTTCGTGATAATGGTGTTTTTTTGATAAGCGCTGATCGAAGCGGTTTGTCAAAATTAGCATGCTTTGAATAGGAGCGAGAGGGCAATATAACGCTCATCGTCGAGATGTTTTCGCAATGAATTGTTAAGTTGCTATATTGAGCGTGTGTTTGACTTTGACGGTTTTTTTCAACAATCTTTATGTAGTCTTCATGGCCCATAAAAATTACTTTTCTGGGAGATAGTATGTACATCTGTATTTTTATTTTTTAGTCTGTTTACTAGTGCTTTATGTATGCCTGTATATGGGATCCATTATAGTTAGTCTAGAGGCGTTCGTTGCGACGTTTTTCACCGGCAGAAAAATTCGTGACTGTGAGCATTAGACGGAATTACCGTTAAAAACAAATCCAGCTTTTTCAACAACACCAAACTGGCACTGATATCAACTAATGAAAATAGATTATTGAAGGGAATTTATTAGGACAAGATCAACACACCCTCCATAAACGGCAGCGAAGTCACTGTGGGAGCGATCCCCAGATCCCCTCACCTAACAATAGGAGAAGGGAGGCCGAATACCACCCAAAAAAGCCATCGAATGTTTATGGCTAAGCACAGCAGAGTCGCGTACCTTTTCAAAGGCATTGCAACCAATCAACCGCGTCTCAAGCCCGGTGTGAGATGCTCACCCTACAAAATTTATCTTTAACGCCGAAATACGCAACTTGAACGCATTGATGGCCAGTACGATACGGTCGGCCTTATGGTAAGCAAATTTTTCGCCGATAATATTCTTATACTTAATTGTACCAACGGCAAGAATCGACTCCGGCTATAAATTTCGAACTTCCAGCACCCAAGGTCAACGCTTTAATCGTGAAACCGCATACCATGCCAAACGGTTAAAAACTGCGCGATGTGCGACATCGGCCTTGCGCCGGACGGCGCCAAGACAATCGTCAGGATTCTATAAAACACATAATTGAATGTATGCTTCGCACCTGAATAAGAGGCAGGGATAATTTTTATGGTTAATGTTAGATGACAAGAAAAATAACCTGACCCCTTTTAGACCGGCCGGAGAAAATACCTCTATCGCATACCGATTTGCTCAATCTCGACCATAACTATCCCGTCGTCAATGGTTTCGATGTTATAGACGCCGAATGGAGAAAAAACATTTCCCACAACTTCGCCGGTTTGCGTTTTTGTCAAATACAGCCGGCAGAAGCCTTCTTGATCGTCCATCGTGCCCACCCAACTCTGTGTGCCGTCTTCTAATGTTATCTGGCTTTCCTGTTTGACAATATATCCTCCGACCGGTAAATCAATCAATATCTCGCCTCCTTCCGGAAGGTCGGTCAGAAGATCGGTGGGTATATCGATATCGATGGTCACGCGATCCATGAAAACACTGTCGGGATAATCATTATAGGAATCGATAGGAAATACTTGGTCGTTTCCGGAACCGAAATCGGTATCCGATGCCGGTTTAAAAGAGCCTTTATAGCCGGTAATGAAGACCGTTTTGATGATGCCGTTTTCCTGAATAGTGGCGTAGTTGTAGTCCTGTAAAAATTGGCTAAGCGCTCTATTCCAATCAGATGCAAACAGTTTCGTGTCGATCATATCCTTTTCGACCGCAGCATTGAATTTAAAAGACATGCCGGTTCGAAGAGCTATGCTGCGGGCGGCTTCTTGCATCGTTTGATTTTTTATCACTAATGAAACGGCTTGTTTTTGGGTTTCGAACCTCGAAGCGGTCGATAAACCAGGGGCTTCGGAACGGTTTGCCGCTTCTACACTAAAAACCATGTTCAAGCAGAACGTCAATACCACGGCCGCGTTTCGGCGGCTTTGTAAAAAATCCTGAGATGCTGTTTGTGAGCGAGCATCTTCTTTAAGGAAAATACCGTACTTATCGCAAATGGCTTTTAAGGTTCGGTAGGCAAGGGGAGCTACGATACTTAATCGCTTTTGACAAACGAGTGTAGCATTGCCTTCGATGACACAAGGCTGCAAATAATGATTGGCGGGGTAGGCTTGATACCAGTGTTGTAAGTCAGTACACAAATGGCCCAATCGTAGGACTGGATGAGCGGCGGCGCGATAAACTCCATCAATGGTTTCAATTGGATTCATATCTTTGGTCCTGGCCGGTGTCATTTTGGTTTCAAACTCGGGGCGATTGGCGATTAAAGTTCCGCCAATATAAATTTCCCACTTTATCAAAGTGGGATCGCGGGGGATTTATTTGAAAAATCCTGATCTGGACGGGGATTGCAACCCATAGGAGCAATATGGAATTAAGCCTTTCATTTGACAACCACGGTTCCTTTTGCTATCAGATCCATTGTGCCATTCGCTAGAGATTAGCTCACACTAAATTATTTGCCAAAACAATAAAGAGCATTACAGCGACTTGACATTGTTAACCAAACTTAAACAAATTGTATCTATACGCATGTCTGACCCCGATCTTTTGCAAATTATCTTTAACACCCATAGTTCGGCATAATTTTTTATGGCCAAAGTTGGACGACCAGAAGCGTAACCCCTTTTTAGACCCCATTTACCTCTGCGGTGCCGACGCTAGCCGATGGAATCAAAACTACTCATTGGCAATTGAAACTGCACCAGTGCTCGTCCCGGCGGCTGCTTGGTTGTTCGCTGGTGCGTTAATGAGCTAGTTCCGCGCAAACCGTCGTAAAAAAGTTCTACCTGCGTAATTGAAGTAAACAAAGTGCCTGTCAGCTGAGCAACCGCACTCTCTTCGGTTCACGGTTCAGGCACTTTAACCGTAAAAAAGTCTGTCATGCTCGCAGGGATGCTGGCATTCAGCGTCACTGATGGAAAGCTTCTAGCTATCCATGCAGTCTGGATTTCGGCAATTCCAGCTGAAATGACGACTTACGGGACGCATCTCTGAATTAGCTGAAACAGCTTACTAATCAGGATTTCTTTTGTGCATATTCTTGAGGAATCCGAAATGATCGCGCTGGCAACCTCGGATTCCGTAAACTTTATCCTGACTACTGGTTTAGCCACCCAATTGTTTCAAAAGCTTCCTGGCTTGTTCAATACCTCTAAATTCCCTTTGCTGCTCCGCCAACTCGATAGCCCTTTTCAGCTCGGGCAATGCGGACTGTGTGTCGTTATACTTAAGGTAGGCTTCGGCCAAGTGGTAGCGTATCGGGGCAAGATTGGGCGCATTTTCGGCGGCTTTCTTTAATGCCTTTAGTGCGGGTTCGACTTGTCCGGATTTAAACATGACCCAGCCGTAGGTATCCAGAAAATACGGGTTGGAAACGTCCTTAAAGCGCTCAACCAAAGCGACGGCTTGGTTAATTCCGGCCGGATCGTCACTGGAACTGACGAGCAAATCGGCCAAATTATTTACGACTTCGTCATTACCGGGATATTTCAGAATCAACTCCTGGTATATCGCAATGGCTTCCGGGTTTTTTTGGTTTTGCTCGTAATGTTTGGCTAATTCCATCTGCAGCTCCGGCACATCCGGCATTTCTTTTAATGCTTTAAGATACAGCGCTTCGACTTCGGCTGATTTTCCCTGAGAATTTAGTGTACCGGCTAGTATTCTGTAGGTCGATATGGACTTTGGCATACGCTTTAATGCTTCATGTAATATTTTGTCGGCCTCACCCCATTTCTTTTCTACTGTGTAGAGTAAACCCAGAGCATTATATGCAGTGATGCTCGCGGGTTTTTTTTGGATAAAAGCCTTCAAATAAGCGATCGCTTCATCACGCTTTTCAGTGGCTTGATATGCGTTCACTAAGCCGGAAATAGCTTGGTCGACATTCGGCTGCTTGACCAAAACCTCTTTATACGCATTAATCGCATCAGCATGGCGCCCTTGTGCGGCGGCCAGCATGCCGCTTAACATATCACCGCTGACACCGGCTTGCGGTTGTTTTTTGAGCTCTTCCACTACAATCTGAGCGCCGACCCAATCTTTTTTCGCCACCTTAAGTTGCACCAGCAACTCGGCGATTTGCGGGTTGGCGGGATTGGCTTTGAAGGCTTTTTCGACTAGCGTTTGCGCAAGCCCTTCTTCGCCGCGTTGTCGCATTTGCCCGACTAGTGGCGCCAAAGCCTGAAAATTACCTGGAGACATTTTCAGCATTTTTTTCCACTGCGATTCGGCGGACGCCGAATCGCCTTTTTGCAGATAAGCCTGTGCCAACATAAGCATGGCGGAGTCGGCATCGGGACGCAGTTTCAAGATATGTTGCAGATCGGCTATCGCACCATCGACATCTTTTTCATCCATGCGCATGCCGGCCCGTAATAATAAGGCTTCAGCATTGTCTGCATTGACCTTCAATACCTCTTCAATGAATACGGCAGTCGTTGCGATATCTCCGCGACGCAAAGCGCTTTGGGCCAATTGAAGCCGCGCCGTTTGTCCGACTGTTCCGCTTGTATCCGTAGTTACGATTTCTTTCAGCACATCCTCTGCATCTTCAGCTTTTTGGTGCGCGGTAAGATAAGCCGCCAGCCGTAATTTCAGTTGTAAATCTTGCGGTCTTTCTTGGACGTATTGTTTCAGCAAGGCTTCCGCCTCGGCCTGATTACGACGCTCTACCAAATTGACTAAACGCAACTTGAAATCGAGTTCTTCCGGAGCTTTCTGTACCGCCAGTCGCAAGATTTGTTCCGCATCGTCGTATTGCTTCTGTTCGGCATACACCGACGCCAATAGTGAATAGGCCTGCATGCTATTCGGATTGTTTTCTATAAAACCTTTTAAAAATCCCGCTAATTCCTTTGTTTTGCCGTTAGCTTGATAGGCATTGGCTAAAGCGCTCCATGCTCTGGCGAAATTGGGTTGTTTAGCCAACACGGCTTTATAATGACCGATAGCCGTATCGTATTCTCCACGCTGTGCTGACAGCAGGCCACTCCACAATTCGGCGGCAAACTGGCCTTGAGGCAGTTTCTTCAAGTCCGCTAACGCGGCATTGGCGCCTGACCAATCTTTTTGGCCGGCTTTTACTTGTGTTACAAGTTCGAGAACTGCAGGATCGGCCGGCGCAGCCTTCATGGCTTTGTCAAGCAGCTCCTGGGCACGCTGTACATCGCCACGCTTTAACAGTTGATTGGTCAACGACATCAGTGCAGCTGTATTGGCCGGACTGACTTCGAGCGCTTTACGCCAGTGACTTTCCGCAACTTCCGGCTCGCCTTTCAAAACATACGCCTGGGCCATCATAGTCATGGCTCGGTCGGAGTTGGGTTGATCGCGTAAAACAATACGCAGGTCCGAAATTGCGCCGTCCGCATCGTTATTATCAAGACGCAAGCTGGAACGCATCAACAAAGCTTTGGTATTACCTGCATCAGCCGTCAGCACCTCTGCAACTAATTTATCTGCAGTCGCTTTGTCATTTTTACCCCATGCAAGCTCGGCCAACCGAATTTTTGCCGCCAGACCGTCTTTTCCGACAGCATCCGCCGCCACAATTTGGTTCAACACCGCTAATTCGTCTTCGGCTCGTCCACGATCGGCATAAAAGCGCACAAAACGGATTTTTAATTGCAAGTCCTGCGGCCGTTCAGCCACAAAGGTCTTTAGTTTTGCTTCCGCCTCTTCCGGGTCTCGGCGCTCGAGCAAGCTCACCAGTTTCAATTTAAAATCTGCATCATCCGGATGCTTGGCGATAGCGTCTTTCAGCGCCTTTTCCGCTTGCTCGGTATTGCCGATGGCTGCCAACATATCGATTTGCGAATTGCGCAGTCCCTTATCATTCGGATTTTGCGCTATCAGCTTGTCAAACTCTCCAATCACCCGATCGAATTGTTTAAGTTCGGTTAGCAACCGGATTTTTTGTAAACGCAAGCCGATATTATCCGGAATTGCATCAATGCCCTGTTGTAAGGCCGACAAAGCCTCTTCACCGCGTTGCTCGGTGAATAGAATAGTGCTCTTGGAGATAATTGCATCTGCATTATTGCCGTCCTTGGCTAATACCCTATTGACCTGTTCCAACGCATCGGCATTTTTACCGTCTCGAAACATTAATGCTGCTTCAAAAATCAACGCGCCGACATTTTCCTGGTCGAGCTTAAGTGCTGCGGCGGCCTGTTCTCTGGCTTTATCCACCTTGCCTTGCAACAAATGCAATTGCCCCAACTTTACCCTCGCATCCGCATGTTTAGGGTCTATAGAAACGGTTTCCTGTAATGCGCCATACATCGCTTTCCAGTCTTGATTTTTTTCCTCCAACAAAGCAAGGCCGTAATAAGCTTCCGCTAATTTTGGATTGATCTGCAATGCATTCTTAAATTGTACCCGCGCACTTTCTATGTCTCCTTTATCGAACAGGGATTTTCCGTCCCGGATAAATTGTTGCGGGTCTTCTTTCGCACAGGCCGTTATCACCAGGACCAGGAAAACGGCCATCATTTTGGATAAACGGGCGTATGGAAGTACTTTAAAGCTGTCAGTCACAATAGGATTCCTTCTTAGTTAAAGCGATTAAAAATTGTTATGAGTTCTACTGTAAATACTTACTCCCCCGGCAATTCCCGTTCCCAAGCAGGGCCTAGGAATGCCTGATAACGCTCTAGGGATACGAGACGCTAGAGCATCTTAGTCTTCGTTTCCACACTAGAGAGACTGTGAAAGTATTCAATATTGCGAAATAACCATGAAGAGCATGAAGCAATATGAAGATTAAATTTTTGATTTTATAGTCTTTTTATTTATTACCTTTAGGCGAATTCGTATCATAAGTGCATAACCCGTTTATCGAGACGGGATGCGGCTTACTCCATGAGATCAGGCGCAAGATGTGGTAAAAAGCATCCCGAAACATCACTGACGGGAGAGCTTTATGACTTACACACACCTT
>JAHJSQ010000086.1 GCA_018830325.1 Gammaproteobacteria bacterium | reverse complement strand
TTTAAGTATTGGTTTTTTGTTACGGTTTTACTGTATCGTTTGGTTGTTTGTTTTGCGGTGAACCGTTCACGCTAAAATTGTGAACTATTCACCGCTTCTGTATTAGCGAATGTCCACCGAACCGGTGTTAGCCACCGAATTGCGGCCTATCGCTTGGGTGTTGGTCAAGGTGTTTTTAGACGCATTGATCACGGTGGATTTTTCGACTTTCGAGCCGACCACGTTGATCGAACCGGTGCTCGCGGCGCTTTTACGGCCGATGGCTTGCGTGTTGGTCAGCGTGTTTTTCGAGGCGTTGATCAAAGTCGATTTTTCGATTTTGGACCCTTCGGCCATTGCCGATCCGCTGAAGACTGCGACCAATGCGACTGCTACTGTGAATTTTTTCATGACGTTTTCCTCTGGTTTTGATTATTTGATTTAGTTAAATTCGGGTTCGAACGTTTCGTTGAACTTGGGTACAGTATCCCGATTTGGAGAAGAAAACGCGGTGATCGAGTAACGCCGGTTCTGTGATTTATTCACGAACCGGATTCCGATGAATCATTGGTCGTTGTGTTTAATCGATCGGATTGACGAATCATAGAAAAAGTAAATTTATTCTGATCACAGATCTTTCAAATTCAGGCGCGCCGCAATTCGATCTGGGTTTTGATTTAATTGAACCAATGTTTTTTATGTACAAGTGGTAATTTGGATAGGCTAAACTGCGTTTTTTAGGATTAAGTGGATGGCTGCCGAAATGAAATCATTGGCCCGCTACGGGTGGTTGTCGATCATTGCGGCTGTATTGACCATAGCGCTGAAGAGTTATGCTTATTGGCTGACCGGTTCGGTTGGCTTGTTGTCCGATGCGCTAGAGTCGTTAATTAATCTGGTAGCTGCGGTAATTGTGTTGATTTCATTGAACATTGCTGCTCGACCGCCGGATGAATCTCACTCATACGGCCACGATAAGATCGAGTATTTTTCCAGTGGTGCCGAGGGCATCATGATTTTGTTGGCGGCCGGCAGCATCGCTTACACAGCGTGGGAACGCCTTCTACATCCCGAACCTTTGCAGCAACTGGATGTCGGTATCGCCATATCCGTGTTTGCGTCGTTAATCAATCTGGTTGTTGCTAAAATTTTGATTACAGTCGGTCGCAGTCGGCATTCAATTACTTTAGAAGCGGACGGTAAGCATTTGATGACCGACGTGTGGACCACAGTCGGAATTGTCCTAGGTATTGGCTTGATCGCGTTGGGTAATCGGTTTCAATTGACGCTGGATTTTGCTGAGCAATTGGGAATGCAAGGCTGGGAGATTCTCGATCCGGTGATTGCGATTTTAGTTGCAATCAACATTCTTTGGGCAGGGTTACATCTATTGCGCCGCACTATTTCCGGTTTGATGGATGCTACGCTGCCGGAAGAAGAACTAGCCGAAATTGTAGGGGTGTTGGAGCAATTTATCGCTTCGGATCAAATTGCCTATCATGCTTTACGCACCCGATATGCCGGCGCGCGCCGTTTCATGTCGGTACATGTGTTGGTGCCGGGGCAATGGTCTGTACAGCAAGGCCATGATTTGCTGGAAACCATAGAACATCGGATCAAGGCTAGATTCGACCATATCGATATAGAAACCCACCTGGAACCGATAGAAGATGCGGCTTCATGGCGGCATTAGGCAGGGAATGCGCGTAAATACCGGCTAAAGAGTTGTACCGCGTGCCTTTACTTAAGGCTTGGCGCAACGAAACTGGAACACGCATTATCGATTCCGGCCTTCTTAATTTCATCGTGTCTCCGGATCACACTCCTAACGATTAGCTCAGCGACGTAGTTTTAGCGGAGTCCGCTGGAGCGTTGGGTTAGGCTGGCCGAATGCTGGGCTATTTCAATTAAATAACGCAATGCTTCATTTACAGCATCGGCGTTGGGGAACGCCGCAATCACATCCGGCTCTAAACGAACCGTATTGCAAAACTTTTTGCGGCCGGGTCCTAATTTTCTGACCTGTAAACCTTGCAAGTCGTATTCCGGCCGTAATTCATCTTCAATTTCATTCTTGTTCATATGCTTTTCGCTCCGATGTCGTTGCTTCTCTTGCGCTAATCAACCGAATGATATTGTTACGCTCCATATAAGAAACGAACAATAACCTCCCTTGTACTGATTCGCCTAGTAGGATAAAACGATGTTCTACGTAAGAATGGTCGGGATCGTAGAAATCCACGTATAACGGATCATCAAAAACCGTTTTTGCTTCCGCGAAGGAAACACCGTGTTTGGACAGATTGGCTGCCGCTTTGTTTTCATCCCACTCATATTCCATAAAAACTCATATTTCCGATTATGTAATACTTCCTTGCCCCCGCGCTGTCTTTTAGCGTCGGCTAAATTTAAGTGTTAAATGCCAATTTTTCTGCGTTTTTTGTCGATTCATCATATTCCCAAAACTCCACATCACTCGGCACTAGATGATTGTAAGTTCTCAAGTAGTACTCAGCAAGCGTTTCATTACGCTTATCGCTTCTGTCCTTAAGCACAAACATGATTTTTCTGTAATCTTCAGGGGCCACATAGAAATAGAACATGGCCTCATTCCATACGGTCATTTTGGCGCTAGGGACATTGTCACCAGACGTCCAGCGATGAGATTTACACTCAACTATTACTTTTTGTCTTTCACACCCTAAATCGAAGGCATGCTCTTTTTTAATAGTACCGACTCCTAACTAGTACTTTTAAATCGGGCATCAGCTCTAATCCTTGACTCGAAAAAAACTCTTTCGCAACAATCTCAAAATCACGCCCAACGTGAGCATTGGATTTTGATCCTAACCTTTGAAATAGCTTATCCATTCTGGCATTTAATCTGGAAGATCACCTGCGTAGCACAGCGAAGTCAGGTGAATCTTTTGGTTCTTGTGCATGTTACGGATTTCTAACGGCGAAAATTGGCAGAGATGTGAAAGTCTCATTTGATCTGTGTAACGGTAGTTTTAATCAGTAACTTGTCACAAAGAACAAGTCATTCTCTTGACCTGGATATCTTAACTGCATGAAACAACAGCTGACAAAGATAATCCTCGATCTTCTCTTGTTCTGCGGGATAACATCTAAATCGGACATGATATAAAAATAACTGGGGGTCAGGTACGGGTTAAATGATACTGCATTGGCCTGCGTTTAATTTGTACCTGACCCTATTTATTTGCATCGGCATTCGGCGGCCGAGGACGTCGCTCGGGCCAAAATCAGGCTATAATGCGTCTAAATGCATTGCCTTTGAAACCCTGTTGCAGCAACGGCAACGGTTTTAGGTTTAAATGAGGCGCCGCCGCTCACAAAGAGCCGCGGTGCCTCAAAACGGCAAAAAGCTATTTTCTTATCTAAAGCATCCAACCCACTCTGAATCAACCGGGCCGGGCTTGTCCAACAAACGGTTCAGATTTTGGTTCGCGTTGCTCACAAAATCTAACCTTATTCGTTAGATTTTCTTTCTATGCAAATGATGCCGTACACGATGTGATGATTCTCTTCTAACTCAATAACAGGTTGTCCATTTTCATCCACCTCAGATGCGGCCTCCGCGTTGGATAGGCGTGGAAAGTTAGCCAAAGTATCGAGGGTCAAGGTGGCGCAAGTAATTGCAGAACAATAGTTATTAGCCTCCGATTGAAAGTGCTTTGTCTTTTCTGCAATAAAGCTGCTTGCCTCTTCCTTTGTTACCGATTTCTTATCATGCAAAAAGAAAGTTAACAGTCCGTAATTGATTTGGTTCAGTTTCTTCGGATCTGTCAATTCCATGAACTCTTTATTTCTGTCCAAATCTTTAACTAACAGTTCATCTCGTTGGTCGAAGTTTTTTACCTCAATGATTGCTACTGTCTCAGGAAAATATGCGGCTTGTCTGTATATGACGATATCAACGGAGCCTTCCTCTCCTTTTTCCTTTGATGCTCGCCCGTAAACATTCTTCGGTGTGTAAGGCAAAGGCATAACTGGAAAAGCGCGTGTAGCGACATCTTTTGTTTGTTCCTCAAAACGAACAATACAGCTTCCTGAACCCAGCTTCTCTGATAAGAATTTGCCTAGCATGATCGTTGTCAAATATTCCGGCTTCATCGACACGTATGGCGTGTCATTTGTCGCGAATGCCAAAAGCCAAGACTGGTATAGCCCATCCTTCACTGCATCAAGTAATTCTTTTTTTGTGAACACGCCGAGTATGCTTCCTGAAAATCTAACGCCAAGCTCACCCGACCAAAAACCGCGTAGCGGTTTTTGGTCGGGTGAGGCGCATGGTTAGGCTTATTTGCCAAATAAATCTTGTTGCGATTCTGCATATTTCTTTGCCTGTTTATAAGCTTTTCCTTGAGGTGTTTGCAATGATTGGGTTGAATCATATTTACCTATTACGGTAGTTACAGCATACCCAGTAATAACAATTTCGCCAGTCTCATCGAGTTTTCTTTGTATTTCAAGGACACAAGTAATTGTACTGCCATTTTGAAATGCAACCTGCTTTGATTGTACTTGATACCGAAAATCGCCATCAGACATTGCGAATGTGATTACCTCATCCTCATAAATTCCTTTCCACTTATAATTTCCTGCCTTAAGAACTGGAGATACTATTTCAATCTCTGCATCTTCAATATTTATAGGCTTTAATGCCTTTGAGTATATTATGAAAAATCTAAATGCGTCTCTATCGATATTTATTGACGGGCTGACAGGGATATTTTCAAAATTCAGATGAGTGTATGAAACATTTGAAATTTTTTCATACCTTATTGCTTTCTCATAAAAGTTAGATCTTCTTACAAGAACCTTTGAACTTTTAACTACCTCATCAGATATGATCTCCAATGCCTCTTGATTTTCCTTATCTTCTTTAAGTTTCTTTAGCTCTAGTTTAAGTTTTTCAATATTTAACCTAGCTTCTTCAGTTTGTAATTCAAGCAACTTCTCATCTGCGGCATTACGTTCGGAATCGGTTGGCGGATATCTTGACATGACTAATGCAAGCACTGCGACTACCAATGCCACTTGTGGAGTACCCAGAAAATTCCATACTTCCTTTAACCCTCCTTCAGAAAATGCTTCAGATTCAACGTTGCATTTAATGCCGAGGATTTCAGAACATTCTTTAAAAAGAGCTAATAACTCCCTTTCACAATCGTTTCTTACTAACGCATCCATAGAATGAGAGTCATCACTAAAAAAGTAATGAAGCTCAAATTTTTGGAGACATCTAGATTCCATCGCATCTTTCCTTATAGCCTAACGTAGAGCTAACCGGGCGCGGCACGGAAAGCTGAAAAAAAATAAAGCCGCATTATAACCGCGCTCCGGTTGAGCGCCATGTTAGGCATAATTTTTAGGCTTCAAATTGATAGCACCTTGTCGAATACTGTCACTCGTAAAGTACGTCAGTTTAAATTCCGATGGCTTGTTCTTGAACAGCTTGCTGTCCATGCTAATAGTTGCAATTACATTCCTCGGTTCTTCTTGTCCATTTACAGGAGTAAAAAAATACATAGCATTAAATGACAGCCTCTTTGTATTTGTACCACTTACTACAAAGGGTGCATCTTGTTCGTATCGCGAAACACCACCGTCTTCCCATTTAAAAATAAGGTGAATAGTGGAAAATTGCTGATTTATTGAAACCAACGAGGCGGTGTGATTTGAGCAAACAGGAATAATATTACCTGTATTATCTCGAGTTATTATCGTTTCGCTGCCAGTGCCTGCCCATTCGCCATTTAGATCTGGGACTTGAACAAGCCAACCATAGAACCATTTCCATTTCCATTTCCATTTCCAAAAAAAGTGGTCAAATGCTAGTAATAAAGCTGAAAGGATGAAAGATATAATTGCGAAGCTCTCAAAGATTGCTTTCTCTACTGTGCCTTGATGAAACCAAGATACAATCAGTGTGATAACCCCAACTAAGGCTAGTAAAACTTTCTGTTGATATTAGTTCATATAGGTAAAACTCCGGATTCAGGTGCATTAATGCCTAACTATAATTAGACATACTAAATGACGCAAAATATTGCGTCAAACAGCTGCCCAATTCGGTTTTAAAAAATTAAAATCATAAAAATTTCAATTAGTTGTAAAAAACAACCTTTCCTAATAAAAATACAAAACACGTCATTGTCGGCTTCGGAAAATTCACCAACATTATTGGATCAAGTACGGGCTAAGGTTCGTTTGAAGCACTGTAGCCTTCGTACCGAACAGGCCTATACGGGATGGATTAAACGCTATATTTTGCATTTTGGCAAACGCCATCCGCGTGGCTTGGGCGCTAGCAATGTGAAGCAGTTTTTATCTCGTTCCCAAACTGAGGCTCTCATCATTATACAAAGTCGTAGATACCGTCTTGCTATCTTAGCTAATGCGACCTCAATGCCATTTATTATTACCTAACACTCACTGCCATTAAGTTAAGCCATTCGTGGCGAGCCTGTCGAACCATGGGCGGTTTAACTTATCAACTCGGACTTTTCCGTTCGACTCGGCAACCTCGCGCGCTCTGATGCTGTTTTTTGCACGATCGCCATATCTATACTTGCGTGTAACAGCGTGCATAAAAGGGGTCAGGTTACTTTCTTTGGGTATAATGGTTGCCGATAATGAAAATAACCAACGCCCCCTTTTTTGTGCTTAAGGATTTTGCCAATACCCTTATTCTTCTTTACAGATTCTTTGCGATAGCTTGTTTTTCTTCTACAGCCACCTAACCTCCTAATTTTTTGGCGTAACGTAAAGCTCAGCGGTGTAGCGCTAGCGGAGTCTTATGGTGCGTTGGTTTAGACTAGAAATTTAAGTAACTCTCCAACTGTCATGCCAATATCCTTAGCGATTTGCCGAAGTAAAACTGGTGAGATATCACGTCCTGCATGAAATGGCACTGTTGTGCATCTACCGTCATGATGACGGAATTGTTTATGTGAGCCGCGTTGCCGGATTTCTGTAAATCCTAATATTTCAAGCAAAGCTACAACTTCGCGAGGTTTAAGAGCTGGTATGTTTCCCATGCTTAAGCAACAACTACATTTTGAGTTCCAACAAACTCGGCTTCCAGTATTGGCTCGCCATCCTCAAGTAACATTTGAATGACTTCCCGAAGATTTTGATTAAGCTCATCCAATGATTCCGCTTGGCTATGTGCACCTGTAAATCCAGGAATGAAGCCCACGTATAATCCGGTATCGCGACATTTTTCAATAATAGCCGTGTAAATTTTCATATTGATCTAACCTCTTTGAATATCAATTGGAATCCAAGCCGAATTTCCCTCACTTGGATTTTATGAACAGAATTTCGTCATGTAATCAGTCGGATTTATATCATTATCGCTAGTTTTCAAATCATCAAACATTAAGTGTTCCAGATCTAGCGGCCCAATAGCTCCAAATACGAAGCGCTCAATTCCGGCATCTTTAAGCTTATTCGCAAATTGATCATTTTTTTTACGAAAGAATGCCGAATAATAATATCGTGTGGCCCCTGCCATAAGGTCGGCGACTTGAAGAGCAGGATATTGTCTTGAGTTTCCAGAGCGAAATTCTTTAACTTTTAAAGGAACCGTAAATTTCCTTTGACCATAGCCCACTTCTTCAGTAGGAATCGAACTATCCATCATTTTCATAAAAATGGGTTGCGACGCTGTAATGGGTTTTGATTCGTCATAGATAATGATAGGCGCTTCATCTAGCTGTTTTTCCCATTCAGTTAAATGACAAAAGAACAGACTAATGGCGGGGTCTATAGCGTATTTTTTGTCAATGCCGTTGAGAATATCATCTATAAAACGCTCCGCATAAATGTAAGGAGCAAGCATGGATTTATGCTTCTCATCTGTGCAGTTATCGTATAGCACTTTAGCGCTATTAAAAAACTTACTTTTGGATTCGCTGGATTGATTTCTGACCATCTCAACAAAACTGGCCAGAAAGTCATCAAATTGTTGTTCGCCACAAAAATGTGGTGTCAAATACCAATGTAAATTGGCTAATACAATATTGCCGCTATTTTTATAAATATCGATTCCATCCCTACGCATAAGCGTTTCTTCTATGATGTCAACAAGTTGAGTAATTACATTGAAACGCTTATGTACAATCATCGTTTTTACACGTTTTTCAGAGTGCATTTGCGAATTAACAAAATCCAATATTTTTCTACGTCCTGCTTCACTGCTTTGAAGACTACCGAATTTCGCTTCGGATGCTTGATGAGATGAAACTAAGTGTAAAAGCTCTGAACATTCATCTGGATTGTAATCTACCGAGGCAAGCGTAAATATCGGTTGATTAGCATCTAATAAATGAGCACCGGTATTATGTGACTCATCGAAGAAAATTATTGGTGTTGTCATTGGATATATCATGGGGGAGCGATGTCTGGTTTTAACTCACCAGATTGAAGCTTAGCGATTTTTCTTTTAATTCCTAAAATTCTGACAAAGAAATAGTCTTTATCTTTTTACAACAACAGAATAAATTCATCTGCTGGCTTATCATTTTTCATGGAATTTGCGTCATAGCATGGTGCGACAATGTTTTTGTAAGAGTTGTTTCCAAAACCTACTTGCGGAATGACGTGATCTAGATAGCAATTTTGGGTGGTTATCTTGCGGCCAGTATAGAAACAACGATGCTTCTCTCGAGCCAATATACTACCGAGGGGCCTCCGGTCTCTCGTTGCGGTCAATTGGCAATCACTGAATCGTTATTCGGCATCGTACAAGTGCAAAAAGCAATCGTCTTTTGCATTTCTCTATTTACCCCCTGTGTCTGGATAGTTCCACTTGGCCTTGACGTAAACAATGAGGCTGAAATTTCGAATATTTGATAAATCTGCAAAATTCCTTTTTGAAAACCTCCACTAGTCTTTCGATAACTCAAAATTCAAACCCGAATTGTTACCTTCTTAATGGCTCTATGGGCCATGGTGCGGCAAAAACTCTTTTTGAAACGAATCGAGGAATTTCCGAATGCCAAATCTATCTTTAATCCAAGGTATTCTTTTCGACCTCGACGGTGTTTTGTATGTCGATTCGAACGTCATTGAAGGCGCCGTCGAGGCTATCGCCGAGATCAAACGGCGCGGTTACCGTTGCCGTTTCATCACCAACACCAGCACGCTGTCGGCCGCTTCGCTGCACGACAAAATAACCCGCCTTGGCTTCGATATCGAAGAACGCGAGATCGTCAGCGCGACGCGCGCCACATTGATCTACCTCGAACAATTCGGCGACCCGGTCTGCCATTTGCTGCTCGCCGACGATGTCAGACGCGATTTCGATCGGTTCCGGCAATCGGATACTCAGGCCGATTTCGTGATCGTCGGCGATATCGGCGACCGTTGGTCTTACCCGGTTCTAAACCGCGTCTTCCGTCTGCTGACCGGCGGCGCGCGGCTGATCGCGGTCCACAAGAACCGCTTTTGGCAAACCGAGCAGGGCCTGCAAATGGATATCGGCGGGTTCATCAGCGCGCTCGAATACGCCAGCGGCCAGCAGGCGACGATCATCGGCAAACCGTCGCCCGACTTTTTCCGTGCGGCACTGACCGAATTGGAATTGCCGCCCGAATGCGTCGCGATCGTCGGCGACGACATAGACTCCGACATCGGCGGCGGTCAAAATGCCGGCCTGACCGGCATTCTGGTGAAGACAGGCAAATTCCGCAAAGCCTATGCGGACGCCAGACGCGTGATGCCGGATTTGATCATTTCATCGGTCGCCGAGCTGCCGGCTCGACTGCCTATCAAGGTCGCCGGTTCTTAACATTCAATTCGGACGCAAGTTTGGCTTAGCAGCGCGCTTCCCTACCTTCTCGATTTTTGAACTTCCTTGCGTCAGGCTATATTTGCAAAGAGCGAATAAAATAGGCTATGTTCGCGTTAATAGTTGATACCTATTTGAACTCAAAGTCAGCAGAAACCAAAGGATATACCTCTGAATAACTTGCTTTTTTCAATATTGAGCGGATTCTTGAAAGGAGGGTACGGTTGCTCGATTGGCAGGTGTCGGCGGCAGGGAAAGCCGCCGTCAAGCCTACATGGAGGTATTTACGGCGTCCTGTCAAGCGAGTAATCGTACCCTCTTCCACGCTCAGAGTATGGGAAAGTAATCATTGACTATTTCCTAAATGGTTTATTTAGTAGGAAAGAGACCGTTTCAACTGATCACGCGAACGTAGCCATAAAAAAGCCCCGCCACATCCGTGAGCGGGGCTAATTATCAAGCACGAGTAGTGCTTTTATCAGAAAGGCGTACAGAATTCGCCGAGTTTACTGATATTCACACAGGCTTTAGGCATCGGATCGAAAGCCACTTTACCGTCGGCAAGCGATTGTCCGTTCATTTGAGCGCTGAGATTACCGCGAATGCCTTTGATATCGAGCGTTAGATCGATTTTACCGCCGACATCGAGATCGATCACCGGTAAGTCGGGCAAAGCCAATTTCGCGACCTTCAATGCCGCTTTCGCGCTTTCCAAGCCGATAATCAATCCGGACACGCGCGGATCCAAATCGATCGGCAATGTCGAGATACCTTGTTGAATACCGTACAGAACCTGTTCGGCAGTCCACAATACCCCTTTGGCGGCCGCCATCGCAACATTCAGTCCGGCAATCGCTGTTTTGGCAACCCCTATCTGACCCAGCTTATAAGTACGATACCCGGTGTAGGCGATCCAAGCGGCCGGTTTTTTGTGCCAAGGCTTTTTGTTATACCATCTTTTTTTAGCAGCAATTTCGCCGTTATATTTTTTAATCAAACCGTTTTGATAGTTGATCTTCGACTGCAACGATT
Organism: Gammaproteobacteria bacterium; assembly: GCA_018830325.1. Lineage (GTDB taxonomy): Bacteria > Pseudomonadota > Gammaproteobacteria > Methylococcales > Methylomonadaceae > Methylotuvimicrobium. The sequence continues at coordinate 39,714 of JAHJSQ010000086.1, read as the reverse complement.
TAACGCCATTTTGCGCACTAACGACTTCGGCACGGGCTTTTTCCAGATTAGCCGCATCGCGGTCCCGATCGGCCTGCACTTGTTTCCGCGCTTGATCGACCAAATACCCGGCTTCTTGGACTTTTTGTTCTGCCTTCAGTACGCCTTCCCTCGCTTTGTTCAACGCGGCGGTAATATCGCCGATCGGTAAATAGATGCCTGCGTTACCGGTCAATAAAGGCCCTTGGTTGGTAATTTGACCGCCCATGCCGATCTCGCTGAGCGGCGTGACGAATTTTCCGTTGATGAAAAAGCCTTTGGCGCTGATATCCAAAGCAACCGGCGACAATCCGACGCCTGCAACCTGCATTTGACCCGACATACGAACATAGCTTAATTCCGGACGGGTAAACGGAAAGAAGATGTCGACATCGACCGAACCGCCCAATTTTATCGACGGATGAATGCTTGAAGATGTCCGTCCGCGCAACCGGATACCTTCGACCGTTACCGTCAGATCGGCACTGTTGACTGCTAGATTATTCAGATTGACACCGACCAGTTTGCTCAGTCCGGCGGTATCGTAGCCGAACTGACCCTTGGCCCGCAATTGCGTCAGCACTGGATTGGCGCTGCTGATATAACCCGAAACCAGTGTTTTGTTGGCCGGAGTGAACGGTACGAAAGACGGTAAAAACGAATAATTCGGATCGTTGATTCCGCTGAAATAGGTGGCCTGTTCGTCCTTGGTTATCGTGACGCCTGCAGTGGCATTGCCGAGCGGAAACGAAAAGTTCAGGAAATTCGGAATCAGATCGAACGAAACCTCGACTTTGCCGTTACCGCCTTGCATATAACCTTCTTTGCCGATATACGTGACGATTTCGCCGTTGAGTTTGACGAATTTATACAGCGGTAATTCGGTTTCTATGTACAGATGGCCTTTGAATTCCCCCGCTCCTTCCGGTATTCCCCATATTGTTTCCGGTCTGAATGGAATACCGCCCTCGAACGAAAACGCCAGATCGCCTAAATCGGGTAATGCCGATTTGGTGGTTTCCGAGGCGGCGTCTTTGACTGCATCGTTGTTTTCTTTAGTATCCCCGCCGTTTTGCTGCTCCCGCTCCTTTTTCTTCTCTTCGTTGGCTTGTTTAGCCAAATCGATTGCGGCTTCCGATTTTTCGGCTACCAATTCGCGCGCGTTTTGTGAAATGAAAAAATAAGGCTCCTCGAGGTCGAGAATAAAAGTCACGCTTTTATCGCCGGGCACCGAAAAATTGAACGGATTATCGCCCTCCTGATTCATTCCCAATAATGCATTAAGCGGCATATCGAACGCCAAACCGCTTTGGAAATGAAAAAACAAATAAGCCGGCTGCTTGATATCGTTAGGATCGCCTTCCGGGTCTTTCGGGTTTTCCGCTAAAGGCAAGGTATAGTCGTCCGACTCAAGCAAAGATTTCAACATTTTTCTGCCAGCCAATCCGACTGCGGCCAGCGGTTTGGCGGTAAAGCTCGCACCAGCCAACAGAGGTACTGACGGAAAGGGCGCTTCGGCAACGCCGTAGACTTCGAATCCGATATCGGTATTGTCGGTATTTCTGGAAAAATACAACTCTGCATCCAGTAACGGCACATTGCCCGCCGGGGTTTTGACTATCAAATCCCCGATCATTTCATAACGGTCGCCGTCTCCGTAAAAATCGGCAACTCCGGACTCGATCGCCAAACTTTCATGTATCGAGATCGAACAACGGTAAGCATCGCAACTGACGCCTTCAGCACCGAACGCGGTCGACATCAACGGAATTTGCAGTAAAGCAGTCATAAATAGCTTTACCATCGGTTTTTTTCTTGTTTTCATGGCACACACCCTAAGTTAATAATTGAGTTACGATTTAGCGCAACTCCATCGTATGCGGATTAACTTAGGAACTCTGTGCGATATTCACCGGGTATTCGGGTAATAAACACGATCGATTTGCCTATCGCGTCATTACAATTTGTCATCCGAACTTTTCGGCAAACTTACAGTGCATCATGAATTTATCACTTGAAGTCGAGCGGCCTTTCAAATGAATCCATGAACCATAAATATAAATCGCCGCTATAATTATGTTAGAACACGAGCTATTTCTAGTCGTCTTTATACCGTAACACTATGAAAAATATATATTTTAACATCATCATTACGGCATGTTTATCGCTATCGGCATGCGCGCCGAAACGTCACTATACCGACAACATACCGACTCGCCCCCTCGCTTCAGGAACAAGTACCCAAACCCGCGTATCGGCAGCGGTTGAGGAATGGCGAAATAGCGGCGTCAAGGTTTCGGCTGGGCAGAATTATCGGATATCGGCCAAAGGACAATGGCGGACTTATCCGACCTGCAATTTTACCGGCCCCGACGGCATCGGTTTATACAAGGCGTGGTGCGATAATTCTCCGTTATTCCCCACGATTATCGACGGATATAGTCATTCGACTCTAATCGCTAAAATCGGCCAACAGGGAAAGCCTTTCGTAGTCGGTTCGGACGTCACGTTTACGGCATCCGAAGACGGCCCCTTAATGTTCAGAACTAACGACGTAATCAACGGCAACCACGACAACGAAGGTTATGTCGATGTCGAAATTGCCTTTGCCGATTCTAATCCTGCAATCGCATCACCAAATCCCGCAATGATCACCCTGCCGCCCGGCACCCAACATTTGTCGGAAACATCGCCAACAATGCAATCCATGCCTAGCGCCGCCATTGATGCTATCGGAACTGTTCCGCTGCGCCGTACGGCCTTAGTTATCGGAAATAGTGCTTATGCCTTCAGCCCGTTAAAGAACCCGGTCAACGATGCCAAAGCCATGGCCGACTCCCTGAGCCGTTTAGGGTTTGAGGTCACGTTATTGCTCGATGGAAATCAAGAGCAAATGGAAGCGGCGATCGATAAATTCGGCCGGCAAATGAGTGCGGGAAAATTAGTCGGTTTATTCTATTTCGCCGGCCACGGTGTTCAGGTCGACGGGTCAAATTACCTAATCCCGACGGATGCGGTCATTAAAAGGCAGTCCGATGTCCGTTATAAAGCGGTCAATATCGGACAAGTATTGGGCGCGATGGAAGGCGAAGATAATTTGCAAATCGTGATTTTGGATGCCTGCCGGGACAATCCGTTGCCGCGCAGTTTCCGGAGTGCCGGCCGGGGCCTCGCCAAAATAGACGGACCAAAAGGCACCATTATCGGCTTTGCGACCAGTCCCGGTTCGGTTGCCGCCGACGGCGAAGACGACAACGGAATCTATACCAAGCATTTGCTCAATACTATGCAAGTTCCCGGACTCACGATAGAAGAAGTTTTCAAACGGGTCTTGCAAGGCGTCAATCAAGAAACCGGCGGCCAACAAATCCCTTGGATGGAATCGTCGTTTACCGGCAACTTTTTGTTTATACCGGAATAAATCGTGACAACAACAAAAGTGATGACTATTCTTGACAAAGACGGTCAATTATTGTTGCATGCAATTCGATTTTTTTAATTCTTCTCTTTTTATTCTTAAGACCAACCTAATTAATCGGTTTTGAATAATTACACTGAGCAAAGAATTGCGATTTCTCAGAAGGTGGGGAGAAAATCATCGTATCCATCCTTATTTTTAACTAGAACCGTCTTACAGTCTCTGCCAATAATAAGACGTCGCAAAAATAAGTAACGCTTGTACTCAGGCTCTAATGCGCCTCAAAAGCTTGCCAGTCCATGGCGGAATGAGGGGTTTACGTTAATTTAATGGTAGCACCGTCTTTAGACGAATAAAGAGGAAAGATTGCTGGCAATTTCCTGCCGGTCACTAAATCACAAATCGAATGTGAATGTTTCACATCGTAATTTTTCAAGGATGATTACACTGACCTCGAACTTTTAAAACCACCCAGGAGAAACCACATGAAAACATTATCTACTTCACTGCTTGCATTGGCTTTAACTGCCGCCGTTTCGTCTTCCGCGTTCGCCGAAGGTTCGAAAATCGAAAAATCCACATTGATCAATGCATCCAAAAACACCTTGACTAATACCCAAGCGATTGGAAAAAACAGCTCGGCCAATACCGGCTCAATCAGCGTCGAAGGTTCTAAGGTGGAAAAATCCACGGTGATCAACGCATCGAAAAATACCTTAACCAATACCCAAGCAATCGGAAAAAACAGCTCGGCTAATACCGGTTCGGTCGATATTAAATAACGAATTTAAGCTTAGGATGTGAATAAATCACGTTTTTTCCGTGATTACTTTACGCCCTTAAACCCGAGGCTCGGTTACACTGACCTCGAACTTTTAAAACCACCCAGGAGAAACCACATGAAAACATTATCTACTTCACTGCTTGCATTGACTTTAACTGCCGCCGTTTCGTCTTCCGCGTTCGCCGAAGGTTCGAAAATCGAAAAATCCACGTTGATCAATGCGTCCAAAAACACCTTGACTAATACCCAAGCGATCGGAAAAAACAGCTCGGCCAATACCGGCTCGATCAGCGTCGAAGGTTCTAAGGTCGAAAAATCCACGGTGATCAACGCATCGAAAAATACCTTAACCAATACCCAAGCGATCGGAAAAAACAGCTCGGCCAATACCGGGTCAATCGATATCAAATAAATCTTAAACTTAATGGGAACCGGTCCGACCATTTGGTCCGGTTTCCCTCATGACGAGGAAGACGGCTATGTCACTCATTCGATTGTGTACTTTTTTACTCATTATCGGCTTGCCCGTAACGCCGCTTCTAGCCAACGATTTAGACGACGGTATCGGCATTGATGAACCCATCAACGATAACATACAGCTCAATCCCAATATCGATTTTATAAAACGCAATGCCTTGGCAAAGGCGCGACGCAAGACCGATCAAAATTCCGGTTGCGGCGGTACAGGTAATCAAACCTTCGGTCCGGGCGCCAATTTGCAAAATGCCACCATTGTCAACCTTTCAGATAACAGACGCGCCAATTCAGTCTGCATCGAACGAAGACGATAAGCGTCCGAACACCAAATTTTTAGAAACGAGGTCGTGTTATGAACAACTATAAACTCACTAGCGGTTTTCGAATCATTGGCTTGCCGCTCTTGCTCGTCGGCTGCGGTTTAAATCCGCAGAATGCCGATATTGGGCTCAATGAAACACTACCTGAAGCCAAGATCACTATTTACCAACGCGCAATCAATAGATTAGGCTTGATGACCGAAATATACAGCAACGAGCCGGTCAAAATCATGTCCAAGGAAGTGTTTGATAATACCGGGACTTCGGTAGCAACGAGTGGTGAAATTCCGCGCGACATCACTGAAATGGTCAAGAGCACCTTGAACGGAATCGGCGGGAACGTGCTTTACATTCCTTACGAACCCGAATTCATGCTCAATACCGCCCAAACCGGTTATAGCGGCTATGAGGATAAAATTCTGCCTCAGGTCATTTTATCGGGCGGTATCACCGAGTTCGATCGAGGCTTAGTCACGCAAGGAGATTCGTTCGATGTCGATATCGAAGTCAAAGAATACGGGCTTAATTATTCCGATCAAAACAAATCTTCGTTGGCCAGCGTCACATTGGATTTTAATATGATCGATTTCAAGACTTTTACCGGCATACCGAGAGTTCAGGCGATCAACGGTATCAAATTACATAAAGCCACCAAAGAAGACAGTATCGGTTTCACGATTAAAAGTGTCACTTTCGGGGCCAAGGGCGAGATCAAAAAAGTCCAGGGTAGACACGCCGCCGTCCGTTTGCTGGTACAACTCAATATTATTCAATTAGTAGGACGCTATCAAAAATTGCCTTATTGGCGTTTGATACCCGGTGTCGAACCCGACGATGTCGTAATCGATCAAGTCCTAGCCGATTATTATTCGTATACCCGCCCGGAACAAATAGCCAAGGTTCAAGAATTGCTTTATTTACACGGCTACAATGTACAGCCTAGCGGACAACTCGACGGACCGACGCAAAGCGCATTACAAAATTTTGTTCAAAAACACGGCTTACCGGGAACAGACTTGAATCAAGAGCTTTATCTTGCCTTATATGAGAACGTTCCTTTGAATCATGCCACCCGGCAACTGCGCAAAAATCTGAAAGGACAAGGAGATGTCCATTATGCCGCTCAAGAGCCGATAACATATAAACCAACGGCTCCAACACCGGCACCGCAACAATTTATCGACGCTTCGCCTACTCCCGGAGCGTTATCACTTAGAACCAACAAATCCGAGTACCGTATCGGCGAACCGATGCAAATCGATTTCACGGTCAGCGAACCGATGTACGTCCGTATCGTTCTGATCAATTCGGAAGGCAAAATTGACACGGTTTTCCCGAATATCTATCAACCCGATAATTATTGCTTACCTGGCAAAACCTACAGTATACCCGCGCCCGGTGCCGATTTCACAATCGATGTTTCTGGACCTACCGGCACAGATAAACTGAGAGCTATAGCCGCTAAAAATCCGATTCCGGCCGATGCATTACATTTTACTAACGACGGTCAATTCGACGATTCCAAAATAGCGGCCAACTCGGTTAAAGCCGCAATCGACTATGTCATTCGATAAGGTAAGCATTATGAAAAAATTAACATTAATCTTACTCGCCGGCCTAATTTTACAAGCCTGCGAAAATGCTCCGGTCAGACGCGAGGAAATGATTTCCGAACATCCGGAGTGGGACAAGGAAATGGTCGAAGTCATCAAAGCCGGCTATCTGGTCAAGGGCATGGATCAAAACCAAGTTAAAGCGGCTTGGGGAAGGCCTTGCTGGAGCTGTACAGGCACCACTTCCGGAGATTGGGGCGAAGCCTGGGAATACTCCACTCAAGTGGTATTTTTCGACAAAAACGGCAAAGTTACCCGTTGGGAACAAAAATAAGGAACTATTCAGTCCTCCGGCAATTATTTTTGAACCGGTTTGATGAATGACACGAAACATTTCGTTTTAAAATTAAAGAGGTTAGTACCATGAAACCACATCACTCTATCACCGCCGCCAGCGGCATTCTATTACTCGCTTTATATGCCCAAACCGTTACTGCAGAGCAAGTACGCATGTACGATGCTCCGCCCAGCGCCGAGGAAATGGGCAAAGTTCTGTTCGGAGGACAAACGAACGGCACTCCGGGAACCATGAAAATGCGTTCTATCAATTTCCAACCCAAAAGGAATGAGCGGGCCGACGATTTAGCCACCGCCGAACGAGTCGAAGCGGAAAAAACCAGTATCGGTTTGCCGATTAAATTCGCCTATAACTCGGATGAAATTTTGCCCGAATCACTTCCATTTTTGGAAGAAGTCGGAAAAATGATGACGATGTCCGATTTTGTCGACAAACGTTTGATCATCGAAGGCCATACCGATGCGGCCGGGTCGGCCTCTTATAATCTGGATTTATCTAGACGCAGAGCTCAATCCGTAAGAAATTATTTAGCGCGTAATTTCGGCGTCTCTTCGAATAGATTGACTACCAAAGGACTTGGAAAATCCAAACCCCTTCCGGGCCGGGACCCGTTCGATGCGGTTAATCGCAGAGTTCAGTTTTATAGTGCGAATTAACAACGCGGCTTTTTTATTCGATTCGTCATCAGGAGACGCGCTATGACAACGCAAGGAAAACAAACAACCGATTTCCGGCCCGAACAAAGGGCCGGCCGCCGATCTCTGACTATCGGTCTGAGCTTGGGCCTATCAGTTTTATTACCCTCACCGACCGATGCTGTTGCAGGCCAAGCGACGACCGGCAAAATTATCATCGACGGTGTCGTTTACGGCGGCAGCGATGCGCGTATCGAACAAGGCTCCGGAGTTTTAGGCAAAGAACACCGCGACGTCGAGAAGTTCCGGGCTATCCATGTTGCCGCCGGAATCGACCTTAATTATCGTAACGGCCCGGCGCAAAGTATCGAGATCATCGGTGACCGAAATTTGATTCCGATTATCGAAACATCGGTTAGCGGTAGCGTTTTGACGATCGCCAGCCGAAAAAGCTATCAACAACATTTACCGCTGACGATCGAAATAACGAGCCCGCGTCTGGATTCGCTTGCTCTCCATGGAGCCGACGACATTCGCCTAACCGCTCTCAGACAAGAGTCGTTTGCTCTGACGCTCAACGGAAGCGGCAATGTGACCGCCGACGGACAGATCGACCGTTTCAGCGTGACCGTCAATGGCGCCGGCGATATCAATGCACAAGGATTGGTCAGCAAGTTGGCAGATATCCGGTTATCGGGTTCCGGGGATATTTCAGTTACTGCACGGGAAACATTGAAAGCCTATCTGATCGGTAGCGGCGACATTATCTACTACGGGCATCCGGCACACATCGAAAAACGCATAATCGGCAGCGGCGATCTGCAACCGGGAGATTAAATGAAATTCACATGGCGCTGCGCTTGGGTCATTATGGCCGGTTCCCTCCTGATACTCGTTAACGGTTCTGCGCAAACCAATCAATTGGCGGGGATCACATTCAGCGAATCGGAATCGCCGGCAATCAAACCGAAAGCGATGACTAAGCCGGAACTCAAGACTAAAAAAGATCAATGGCATGAGTTGCACGGTAGTTTGAATAACCAATATGTTTTTTTGATAGTGAAAAAAACCGGAACAAGAGACGTCACCGGCTATTTATTCGACGGCAAAGGCAACAAAAAATACGTTTACGGCGAATGGTTCAATCGAAATTTACAGGTGTACGATCAATCCAACAAGCTGTTGAATATTTTACTATATCCTTAGGTTTAACCATCTATGATTCCGGCATGAATTCTGAAAATAAATCCGAATGGCTGAAAGCGATACTCAAAGCCCGGTCCCGGACCTTAATGACTTAAGGCGGATAAAACCTGTCATGGATGGCGACGGAGGCGAGCATTCGGTATTCGCAGCCTCCTTCATCAAAACCTTGGATCGCAACGTTTCTTTGCTCGAAGGCCAGGAATTGTAGAGCAACTTATCGGCCAATATCGTAGCGATAACAGCGAAATACGGTATTGAGCAAGTTCCGCAATACGCGCCGGTAAATCATGCGGGCATAAGTCGGGGGATTTTTTCTTTGTGCCGAAGTAGTGGTTTTTCATCAAGAATGTTGTCTTAAAAAAGTTTCATCTAAGAATACGGTATACTTGAAAATTGCATAAATTAATCTATAAATCAATTGTATATTTGCATTTATTAAAAAAATAATTACAAAAAACACTATAAGTCTTGTATCAAATGATTATGGTCGATAGAATTTTAATTTTTCAAATTTCTTAATGAACAGGGGGAGTGATGAAAAAAAATAACTTTCGGGTCGGTGATCCGAAAAGACTGGCCTTAATAACGGCACCATTGTTATGTGGCATTTCAATCAGCGATGTTTATGCGGTCGAGGATAACCGGGATTTTGTAAGCAATACAATTTTAAGTATTTGTCCGTCAGGTGTTCTTTTAGGGACAGAATTACAAGATCGATGTAATGAATTAGTAGGTGAAGATGATGGAATTATACCTAACAACATTCTAACCCAAGTAACGTCCGAACAAACTGCTGCACAAAAGTCGATTTCGTTGGAAATGAACAGCACTCAGTTGGGACTCTTGAGCAATCGCATTAGTGCGATCAGAAGCGGTAGACAAGGCGGCGGTTTGAATATTAGCGGCCTGATGATGGACAGCAACGGTAATCCTGTGTCGTCCAACCAATTTGCGAATTGGGGCGATTATCAAAATAAAGGCGCTGCAGGCGACGATAGCTACGAACGGCTCGGGGTTTTCGTCAACGGTAATATCGGCTTCGGCGATCGGAGGACTACGGTAAACGAAGCCGGCTACAATCTCGATACGCACGGCGGAACCGTTGGCATGGACTACCGGTTTACCGATAACTTTCTGATGGGTATGGCGTTTGGTTATAACAATGCAACATCGAGATATAGGAATAACTTGGGCGATATGGAGGCCGATAACTATACAGGTGCGGTATACGCTTCGTTTTATACCGAAGACGGTTTTTTCATCGACGGTATTTTCAGCGGCAGCCACATCGATTACTCGACCAGAAGACGTATTCAATATAACTTTGGTAATAATATCAACACCAATGCTATAGGCGATAATTCCGGTCGAGAATTCAACGTATCGATGAATACTGGCTATAACTTTAACGTCAGCGGCTTAACGATTACCCCTCAAGTTCGCGTCGACTACACGAGCAGCCAAGTGGATGCGCTGAATGAACGGGGCGGTTTAGGTTGGGCGCTACATATAGACGAACAGGATTTCGATTCGATGCAGACCGCTGCCGGCTTGCAGCTAAATTATGCGGTCAGTCTGCCTTGGGCCGTCATCGTGCCGATGGCGCGGGCCGAATATATTCACGAATTCAAAAATGATCAAAGGAATATCCAGGCGTTTTTTATCCAAGATCCTACGCAGACTCGGTTCAACATTCAGACCGATAAACCGGACCGAGATTACATAGTGATGAGCGCGGGAATTTCCGCTCAATTTATGCACGGCATTTCTGCATTCGTCAATTACGATACGGTTCAAGCCCATTCCTTCGTCAACAACCATAATTTTTCAGGCGGAGTCAGAGTGCAGGTTCCCTTTTAAAATATCGATAGGTGCATTAACCGAACAAGCGGAAACTTATTATTCCGTTTGTTCGGTTAATGCAATTCCATTCAATCAAAGTATACTCAGATCAAGATGGCACATTATCAATAAGTTAAATATACCGCGTAGTCCGTATTTTGAATATATCGGTTTAGTTGCATTTTCTTCAAGCCTATCTAACTCGTATTAATTACATTTTAAAAAAGGCTATGTTCGCGTTAATAGTTGATACTTTTGAACTTAAAGCCAACATGAAACCCAAGGATACAACTCTGAATTGCTTTCCTTTTTTCAATATCGTCCCAATGGTTGAAAGGAGGGTACGGTTGCTCGATTGACTGGTGTCGGCGGCAGGGCAAGCCGCCGCCAAGCCTACATGGACGTATTTACGGCGTCCTTTGACGGGCACCCCGACGCCGAATTTTGATCTGCGATGAGTATAGTAGGAAAGAGAACTGTTTCAACTGTTAACGCGAACATAGCCTTAATAAAGACAATCAGGATTACTCCTAATCCTGATTGGCTCGGATACGACTAAAATCTAAATCATACTATTTTCTAGAAAGATACTGCCCATCTTAAACCGCCGCTAAAGTTATGGTTATTAACGAAGGAATGGGCTTGAACCGTATCGTAATTGGCAAATGCCGACAAACCATAAGCGAATTGCGCCGAAATACCTGCATTCATAACAATGTAGTCTCTATCGGGATTATCGGTAATTATTGAGAACTGAGCAGTGGGATCAGCTACAAAACGAGCATTAATTCGCCGACTATCGTTTTCAAATTCATGAATGTACTCAGCTTTCGCACTTGGCACGATAACGGCCCATGGCAAACTCAGCGCATAAGAAAGCTGTAAACCGGCCGCGGTTTGCAGCGACTCAAACTCTTGACCACCGATATGCAAAGCTAAACCCGCTCCGCCCGTTTCCGTTAAGGCATCGACCCGAGTCGTCGTGTAATCGACTCGCACTTGAGGAGTCAAGGTCAATCCACCAAATGCCATGTTATAGCCGGTATTCATACTTACATTGAATTCATCACCCTGGGTATTTCCCTGAGCGTTCGTATTTGCGACCGCAATATTTCTAATCGAGTCATACTCTAGATGGCTACCGGAAAAAATTCCGTCAATAAAAAAACCGCTTTCGGTAAAAAATGACCCGTAGATTGCGCCGGTATAGCTGTCATTTTCATTTCTTCCTAAACTATTAAAATACCGGGAAGTTGAATTGTTGTATCCGAACGCTGCACCAAGGAGAAAATTATCGGTAATTCGATAATCCGCGCCAAAAGTTGTCCCGTGCTCATCGAGATTGTAACCGAGTTCATTGGCAGTTGTTCGTCTGTCGCCGAATCCGATGTTACCGTTAACAAATATACCAAGTCTTTCATAACCGGTATCGCCCGCCGCAGCTTTGTTAGTTTGCCCTAGAGCTAGCGGGTTATTTATATCATCAAACAACAATCCGCTTAAATTCAAGCCACCACCTTGACGCCCTCCCCTTACGGCGGCAACTCGTGCGCCGATCGATGATAGCTGAACATTGTTCATAGCTAATGCGTTCATACTTTGTGAAGCTGTCTGCATTGATGAAATTTGGGTGAGAGAATTAGGTACATTTACTATTAATGCATCATTACAATAACTACTGAACTGAACATCGCTTGAATTACAAGACGGGCCCCCTGGTAAAAACATATTCTGTACCTGAATTTGGTTTTCACTCAGTGCTCCTACATATGACTGAGCATATGATTGTCCAACCGGCAATAAAATTGTTCCTATCGATGTAAAAAATAATATTTTATTATTGACTTTCATTTTTTCCCCTAATTAATAAATTAAAATAATTTGTTTTATAACTCTTGGATTCAATAAATGTAAGTACCAAAATTTCGGAAAATATGAAAACTCCGAAACCTCAATTACCATTACTAGGCACAAAGAAAAATTCTCCCGACTCATGCCCCGCATGATTTACCGGCGCGTATTGCGGAACTTGCTCAATACCGTACTTCGCTGCTATCGCTACGATATTGGCCGATACGTTCCTGTACAATTCCTGGCCTTCGAGCAAAGAAACGTTGCGATCCAATGCTTTGATGAAGGAGGCTGCGAATACCGAATGCTCGCCTCCGCCGCCGTCCATGACAGGTTTCAATCCACCTGAAGTCATTACGGTCCGGGACCGGGCTTTGAGCATCGCTTTCAGCCATTCGGATTTCTTTTCAGAACTCATGCCAGCATCCAGCCTCGCCAGTGAAGAACGGGTCATCGCACCGGAGTAACAAGAATCGGCAACGACCATGACGTGTTTTGCGGACATCGCATTTAAAATATCGGTGATCGAAACGGTAGATATCCAATTCGCGTTGTTGTCAGCTTCGGCATCGACCGGCAACCAATGCCCACGCATGTTGACTTGATCCAACTCGCCATGGCCGGCATAGTAAATCAGCAAATTATCCTTTTCGGTTAGCTTTGCCCGCATTTCATTCATCGCCGACAAGATTTGATAACGATTAGCGTCGATCAATAATTTAGTTTTAAATCCGTATTTTTCGCGAAGAACCCGGTCGACCGCTCGCGCATCGTTAACCGGCGTATCGAGAGACGGAATTTTCTGATAGCGGTTGTTGCCGATGATCAATGCATGATAATGGCCGAAATCCAAATCTTTCCATGGGCTGACAGTCTGCAAGCGATTAATGTCTTCTTTACCGCGTTGACTATCGCTTATCGGGCCTTCCAAGGTCATTTTGAATTCGAGGCTTTCGCGCGCACCGTTTTTATCGACCGCGACGATTCTAACCGGTGTTTCTTGAGCGGTAATGGCTATGCTGCTGTTAAAAAGGCCCCGTTCGTCGAGACGACTTTTTACATCGTTGATCAACACCGATAATATACCCACCGGCGAACTGGCTTTACCGATGATTTCCCTTTCTTTGACGATGGAACGCAGCGTTACAGTCGGCACTCCGCGGACCCGCACGAATGGCGGATCGATAATTTCGATGACGGGTTTTTGCGCTGCTGCAACAGTCATCGAGGATTTTTGTAATTGTTGGATTTCTTGTTCGTATCTTTCCTTCTCTGCTTCGAGTCTGGCAATTTGATCGGCCATAAGCCGTTCACGGTTTTCTTTTTCTTGTAAGTCCTTTTGAATTTTCTGCAGAGCATCCTTGTGTTTGCGCTCGATTACATCCAATTTTTGCGTATCGTCCGCCGCCGGAGTGGCCGATACGGGACTCTTGGCCGACAACAATTCTTGCTCGGTTTTTGCTAATTGCGCCTCGGCGTTGACTAATTTAAGCTGGATTTCGCCGGTTTCGGTCTTTTGTTTTTTGAGTTGGCTATAGATTTGGTTGGCCCGTTTTTCAGTTTCCTTCAATTTGCTGTTGAGTTGGTCGACTTCTTGACGATACTGCTTTTCAAGATTGCCGATCTGAGCCGTGTAAGCCGATAATTCCCGTTCCGCATCTTGCAATTTACGCTTTAAACCGGGGATTGCGGCATTGTCGCCGCGGCCGATAGCCGCATCTAGTTTCGACTGGGTATTGTTACGTTCGTCTAGGTAGCGTTGCAGTTTTTGTTGGCTTTCCTGTAATTGACGCTGTGTTTTCGCGAGTTCGTCCGATAAGCGACTTGCTTCGTTTCGACTATTGTTGAGCTCGGTTTTGAGCCATTTGATTTCTTCCAGTAAGCCTTCATCCGGCGAAGTCTGGAGAGTTGCCGCATAGGGTATATCTTTCTCGTCGAGCCCTGAGGCTTTCTGATACCATTGCATAGCTGCGGCGGAATCCTGCTCGACACCAAGCCCCTTTTCATAGAGATAACCGAGACTTAATTGCGCTCGCTTGTTGCCCTGCTCGGCCGCTCTTTTAAACCATAACGCCGCGCTTTGATAATCGGGCTGAGTTCCAAGCCCTTTTTGAAAAATTTCCCCAACATAAGCCTGAGCTTCGGCATCTCCCTCTTGTGCGGCAGGAAGCCATAAATTTAAAGCGGTCGCATAATTCGAACGATCGAATGCGACATAATCGCCACCTCGAATTTCGCAGTCCAACGCGGTGGTCTTGATCGGAATCTTAGCCGTTAAAAAGGTCATCATCCGGCCCATTCTTCTAATTTGACCGGGCAGGAGACAATCCACTATATAAAGTTTATCAGCATCGCGCATCTGTTCTACTTTCGCAAAATCCGCCGCGCGCTCCTTAACCCCGGCGGAATCTGCCGTACAGGCGGCCAACACTACGATTGTCATTGAAGCTAATAAGGGAAACGGTTTCATAATTTAAGCCGAATCAAGATTACCAATATAACGTGAACATAAAATTCAGAGCTTCTGAGGGCTCTTTAGACTTTCTTTAGCCATATACATGGCCATTACAAAGTTTGGTCGTAAATAACTTCCCTACTTTATGCAGGGTTCAGTTGCTCGATTCGCGGGTGTCGGCGGCAGGGCAGATTTTTGCTCCTCGGCAACTGCTCCTGCGTTGCCCTAATACACGCCATCCCTGGCGTAATGCAAAATCTGCATTCATGCCATCCATGGCAATCAGTCGCCGCCGTCAAGCCTACACGGATCGTATTCACCCAGCACCTAAATAAGCCATGATTTTGAATCATTGCCAAAGACCCATGGAATTTAGGTGCTGGATTCACGGCGCCCTGTCTAGCGAGTTACCGAAATCTCAACAAAGCTCATAGCTCCAGGGCGTTATTTATAAGGAAATCCTACGATAAGCCGACACACGGGCTCTTCTTCAGTTTCCACAACTGCTCCAGCGTAGTAATGCGACCGATCTTGCCTAGGCGGGCTAAGGCATGGTTTCCCACGGAGGACCGTTGGGACCAGAAAAAATCCGTCATCCATTGCAACAGGGCCCCAGCCACAAACCGATGTTATGACAACACATATTACCGACAAATATTCATTATAAATATTGGCATTATGTGAATATATTCGCAAAAAGAATCATAGTATTAATTTTTAAATAATACTAGAAACAAAATAGCCGCTCAGTTCAGGCAAACTCCATATAAAATCAATCAACTCCACGGTATTTGTACGCTTGGCTTAATAACGGAAAAACGATAAATTCCAAAATTTGGGGAAATTTTTTAGGGAAAATTCGGCAATCGATGCCGTAATCTTATCGGAGAGAAAAGGGAAAAAGACATAAGCACCAAATTAACGCTTATTTTGTGGTGAATTTTCGGCTTTATTCGTCGTCTCGGCTAGATTGACGATATCCAGGACCGGATGTTGAAGCTATGTATAACCTTCCTTGGTCACAATGTCTAAGTCCATAAGAAAACGGATAGATCAAATTCAACCTAATCCGCAAAAAATTCACTGCTAACTAAAATTAAGCATAGTTTCTGCCATAAAATATTTCAGCCATTTCCTGCTGCAATTGCTCTTGTATGGCTTCCTTTTCTTCTTCGCTAAACGCGCTTTCTTTTTCGAACAAATAATTTTCCAACTCGGTTTCTTTCAACAGCATTTTGGTATGGAAAAGGTGTTCTTGATAGACATTAACGTCGATCATTTGATATTTTTCGCGCGTATCTTCCGAGATATATTTTTGAATCGACGTAATATTATGATCGATATAATGCTTTTGCCCCGATACATCTCGTGTAAAGCCACGTATTTTATAATCCATGATTACAATATCTGATTCAAAACTATGTATCAGATAATTTAATGCTTTTAACGGCGATATCTGACCGCAAGTCGATACATCGATATCCGCACGGAATGTGCTGATCTCGGTATCGGGATGACATTCGGGATAGGTATGCACGGTGATATGGCTCTTGTCCAAATGCGCGAGCACGGTTTCGGGCAGCGGTCCCGGAGACTCGCTGTTGAGTTGTTCAGCATCGACTTCAGTATCCATGCCCTCGGCAATCAACATGGTCACGCTGGCACCTTGCGGATCGTAATCTTGATGCGCTATGTTCAGAATATTGGCGCCAATAATTTCGGCGACATCCTTTAATATTTGTGTGAGGCGATCTGCATTGTAAGCCTCATCGATATAGTCTATATAAGCCTGTTTTTGATCGGCCGGTGTATAACAAACATCGTAAATATTAAAGCTGAGCGACTTTGTTAAGTTGTTAAAGCCGTGTAATTTTAATTTTTTCAAAATTTATTAAACCTCGATTACTTCAAAGTCGTGGGTAACCTCTGCTGTTTTACCCAGCATGATGGATGCGGAACAATATTTTTCCGCCGATAATTTTATCGCGCGTTCTACAGCATTCGCTTTAAGTTCGCGTCCGGTTACGACAAAATGTAAATGAATTTTGGTGAACACGCTGGGTATGGAGTCCGCTCGTTCAGCCGTTATTTCGACACGACAATCGACGATATCGTTTCTGCCTTTGCGCAAAATATCTACGACATCGAAAGACGAGCAACCACCTAGTCCGAGTAAAATCATTTCCATCGGCCTCGCCCCCATGTTGCGTCCCCCATGGTCTGGAGAACCGTCCATGACGACTGCATGTCCGCTACCGGTTTCGCCAACAAACATAACACCGTCAACCCATTTAACTTTCGCTTCCATCTGTCTTTACCGACCCAATAAAAGTCGCATAGATTAACACACCAGGCTAAATTTAAAAGATCATCATTGTTGATTTTTTTATAAAAATGCGGCACTGTTAGCGGAATTTTTTTTACAACATAGTTAGAGGATGATTAGTTGTTATGACCCCTAGTAAGCTAAACCCGGCATATAGAGATGCATTGGAGCCTTTTTTACACTTGTGCCATACCAAGTCCTACCCGGCTAAAACCACCATCATTCGTCCCGGCGATACCGGTGACCGCCTCTATTTTATTATCGAAGGCTCTGTCAGTATCGGTGTCGAAGACGAAGACGGCCGTGAATTGATCCTTGCTTATTTAAACAAACACGACTTTATCGGCGAAATCGGTGTATTTAAGCCGACCGACACTCGAGAAGTCAGTGTTAATACACGAACGCCCTGCAAATTGGCGGAAATCGGTTATGAAAGGCTAAAACAAGCATTAAAAAAAGAATTGTTGGAATATGCTCCCGAAATCCTGTCCATGCTCGGCGAACAATTAGCGTCTCGCCTTTTGATCACCAGCCGCAAATTCCGCGATCTCGCCTTCATGGATGTGGAAGGCCGTATCGCTCGTACCCTTCTTGACCTAGCAAAAGAACCGGATGCCGTTACTCACCCGGACGGCATGCAGCTGCGTATCACTCGCCAAGAAATCGGCCGGATTGTCGGTTGTTCTCGGGAAATGGCCGGAAGAGTGCTCAAAGAACTTGAAGATAAAGGTCTGATTACCGCCCACGGCAAAACCATCGTCGTTTTCGGCACCCGTTAACGTACTCGTTATTACATCGATGGTTGATATGTGTCTTTGCGGTTCGGGGCTACCGTACGAAAAATGCTGCCGAACTTACCATAACGGTAGCCGATTTGCCGAAACCGCGGAAATGTTAATGCGTTCGCGCTTTACCGCCTATGCCTATCATGATGCTGCTTATCTTTTAGCAACCTGGGACAATGCTAAAAAGCCTCAGTCTATCGATTTTTCTAAAGATAAAACGGTCTGGACAAAGCTCGAAATCGTCAACGTCAAAAAAGGCGGTAAAAACGACGTTAAAGGTTTAGTGGAATTTAAAGCCTTTTTTAACCTCGATAATGAAGAGCGAGTCATGCACGAACTCAGCCGTTTCAAAAAATCCGGCGAACGCTGGTATTATCTGGACGGTTTGGTCAAATCGATCGGCCAACCGAAAACGGAAAGCGGCCAAGGCAAAAATGCCACCTGCCCTTGCGGCAGCGGAAAAAAATTCAAACGTTGCTGCGGACAAAATTAACGCAACTTTTTTCGCCTCATCCAGTCTCATTTCGACATCCATCAAAAAAGGGGGCAGCAATGAATCAGCATTTAGCAGCAATCAGGGCTTACCACGACGAATTAGCGATTCCGCAAGCCGAGCACGGAGCGCCCGTTGATGTTTCCGATATGGATATCATTCTACGTCAGGCGTTACTGATGGACGGCGGCAGCGAAACCTTTAAGGCAATCAAATCCGGCGAAATGGCGGCTATTCTGGCCGGCTTGACCGATCTCGCCTATTACGCGTTGAGCGCAATCGCGCTTTCGGGTAACGATGTCAGCGATGAACCGGTAGATTGGCGGCACGACG
The DNA here is from genome assembly GCA_018830325.1 of Gammaproteobacteria bacterium. Taxonomy (GTDB): domain Bacteria; phylum Pseudomonadota; class Gammaproteobacteria; order Methylococcales; family Methylomonadaceae; genus Methylotuvimicrobium. Next base: position 20,860 of record JAHJSQ010000086.1, on the reverse strand, counting down.
GCTTCGTCCTATCGGTCATGACCTTGTTGTCCAAGGAAATCGATCGATGTAAAGACGGCGATCCGACAAACTATTCTGCACTCTATTGCTTATGCGTTCACTTGACCAAAGCCTTTTTAAACGCCGACTTCAACGGCGCATTTCAGTGCGTTCACGCCAATAACATGGACAGACTGAATGCGATAAAAAACGCGGATAGGCTAACTCAATTGCAATTACCGAAAGCGCCGGACTTGAGCGAATTCATGTACGAATAACAAACATGAAATAACTACGATAACTGCTTTCTGGTTCCCACGATCCTCCGTGGGAACTCATACCTTTTAAACTCAAAAATGGTTAACTTTATGAAGGTATGGGGTGTGGCTAGCGAGGATGTCGGCAGCAGGGATCGCTGCCGTCAAGCCCCCATGGACGGGTTCACGGCGGTCCTCGATAGACACATCCCATACCTTTTTCTTAGACGGTTTTTTTAATCAAAAGGGAGTAGCTGCCGAGGCAAGATCGGTATGCATTCCCACGCTGGAGCGGTGGGAACGAGGTAACTTAATGGCAGTGACCTTCTGGAAATGAAGAATCAAAAAACCTACGTTATTTCGTACTCATTCCTAAACCGAAATCGTCGCCTTGATATGCGCGTGAGCTTGGTAATCGAGCATCTCAAAATCTTCGAAGCGATAATCGAATATCGATTCCGGCTTGCGTTTGATCGCTAAGCGAGGCAAGGGATAAGGCTCGCGCGTCAATTGCAATTTAGCCTGCTCCAGGTGATTCAAATACAGATGGACATCGCCGCCGGTCCAAATAAAATCGCCAACCTCTAAACCGCTCTGCTGAGCAGCCATATGCGTCAATAACGCATAACTGGCGATATTGAACGGCAACCCCAAAAAAGTATCACAGCTGCGCTGATACAACTGGCAAGATAATTTGCCGTCGGCAACATAAAACTGAAATAACGCATGACAAGGCGCCAATGCCATTTTTCCGTTGACAACATTTTGCTGCGGACTGAGTTTCTCATCAGGCAAATCGGCAACATTCCAAGCCGAAACGATCATGCGCCGGCTATTAGGGTTGCTTTTTAATTGCTCGATTACTGTAGCAATCTGATCGATATACGTTTTATCCGGAGACGGCCATGAACGCCATTGATAACCGTACACCGGCCCCAAACCACCGTCGGCATCGGCCCATTCGTCCCAAATCGTCACCCCATGCCGATGCAAATAATCCAAACGTGTATCGCCGTGCAAAAACCAAAGTAGCTCATGAATGATCGATTTCAAATGAACTTTTTTGGTCGTCACTAACGGAAATCCGTCCGCCAACGAAAATCGCATTTGATGACCGAAAATCGATAAAGTACCGCTACCGGTTCTATCGCCTTTCAACGTCCCTTCGGTTAAGATTTTTTCCAATAAATCCAGATATTGCTTCATGCGGTTTTTCTGTAAGCCCAGTAGAACATAAATCCGCCGATTAGTATCATTGGCGTCGATAGTATCTGCCCCATCGTGACCCAATCCAACATCAAATAACCCAGATGCGCATCGGGCATGCGATAAAATTCGACAAAAAACCGAAAGCAGCCGTAAAGCATCACCGCCAAGCCGGTCGCGGCCATCGTCGGCCTCGGTTTACTGCTATATATCCAAAGCACGATGAACAACACCAACCCTTCGAGAAACGCTTCGTAAAGCTGCGAGGGATGACGCGGCAAAGGCCCGGCATTCGGAAACACCATCCCCCAAGGCACTTCGGTCGTTCGCCCCCACAATTCGGCATTGATAAAATTGCCGATGCGGCCCGCGCCCAATCCGATCGGCGCCAGCGGAGCGATAATGTCGGTCAATTGCATCATGGTGCAATTATTTTTCCGCCCGAAAATCCACATTGCAACAAACACGCCGAGCATACCGCCATGAAAGGACATGCCGCCCTGCCAAATTTTGTAAATGATGCTCGGATCGTTCAAAAACTCACTAAAGTTATAAAACAAAATATAACCCAGCCGTCCACCGAGTATAACCCCTAGTGCGCCATAAGTAACGAGGTCTTCGATCGCTTCTGGTTTAACCGGCGACCAAGGTTGCTCGGCTCTTTTTTTGCCTAACACCCAAACGGCGGCAAAACCGATCAAATACATCAACCCATACCAATGAACTTTTACGGGACCCAGACTGAACGCAACAGGATCGATATTAGGATAAGTCAGCATTTTTCTCGATAGGTAATGATTAACGGCCTTCCATTATACATGTCTTCCGCCGCATCCCGATAAGCACAAGTAATTCTGCATTGTCATTAAATCTTCAACAAACATTCACCGATTTGTCACAGTATGCGGTTATTTTGTTAAGTGCTGCACAAAAAACGAACGAGATCCTTAACTTTAACTTGGAGACTAATCATGAATCTTACTAAAACGTCCCTTTCTGCGGCTATTTTGTCGACCGGCTTGGCATTCTCCGGATTTTCCGAAGCTGCTTTGGAAAAACGTATCGACGGCATGTGGTACGACACCGATTTGAACGTGACTTGGCTAGATATGACCGCAACCGGTAAAACATGGGATGAAGCGGTCGAATGGGCAAGCACTTTGAACCATGCCGGTTTCGAGGGCTGGCGCTTGCCGACTGTAAAACCGGTAAACGGCACGGATTTTCAATACGGCGTCGAATTTGAGGGCATTAACTATCAAACGGCTGACGGCAGCACGGATTGGGGTTGGAACATTACCAGCCCGAATTCTGAATTGTCACACTTATTCTATGCCACTTTAGGAAATGTCGCCGAATTTGATCAAGACGGTTTTCTGACGAACAACAGTGGACTCAGCAACACGGGGCCTTTTAAAAATTTGCAAGCCGGCGTGTACTGGACAGGTACCGAATTTTTCCTAGATACCGAAGATTTTGCTTGGACTTTCCAAACCGATTTCGGTCTGCAAACCGATGATCTGAAATCATGGCAAAATCTATCCATCGCGGTTCGCGACGGTGACTTCGCCCCGGTTCCGGTTCCTGCCGCCGTTTGGTTCATGATCAGCGGTTTAATAGGCTTAGTCGGCATGCGCAAAAAAGCGGCTGCCTGATTTGCTTATCATATAAAAGCACATCAGCGTTAATCGTCAATGCTGAGCCCCCCTCAGCATTGACCGCTTCATTAACCGGCAACTCAATCGAACATCCGGTTTTCTTTTTGTGACGGCTATCCGTCGATTATCCGCATCTAGCAGGGCAAAAGAAGCCAATTCGCGCTCAGTTTTTAACACTCGCACGCAATACCCCTGGAGACCCATTTGCTACCCTCTCACGAACTCTGTCAAAAAATCCGGCCCGGTAAAATCGCTCCGGATTTTTTATTACCGGAAATAGACGGAATGCCGGTAACTTTTTATGAACAATACTGTGGACAAGGTCCGGTTGTTATCATATTTTCCGCCATTCAAGTCGAACTCATACGATATGCGCCGATTGCTAATCACACCAAGCTACTCGGAGTATTTTCCGGAAATCAAAATCATCAGATCGATTTCCCATTTCCAATACTTCAGGATGACGGGCGCTTGACACAGGCTTTTTTGAACGCCTCACAGGTAAGCGAATCGCTGGTATTGATATTGCGCCCTACCTTGACCGTTTTTGCCTGTCTTGAAAATCCCACCCTCAACGAAATAGAACACATACTCGATGCGATCCCGGCGCAAAACTCCATAGTTTGCAATGAAACCGCCCCGGTCTTAATCGTTCCCGAAGTGTTGTCCTCTTCGTTGTGTACACAATTGATTGCTGCTCATGATGCGGATAACTTCGATAGCGGCATGGTGCGCATGGTCGCCGGGGAACCGACACTGATTCCCGATGCCAGAACTAAAATTAGACGCGATCATCGCTTAAACGATCCGGATTTAGCTCAGGCTGTAAACGACGCATTAGTTGAGCGATTATTGCCGGTTATTGCCCGCGCCTTTCATTATCCGGTAACCCGACTGGAAGGTTATAAAGTCGTGGCTTACGATGCAATCACCGGCGGTTATTTTCGCCTGCATAGGGATAATGTGACGCCGGATGCCAAACATCGGCGTTTCGCATTATCGCTGAATTTGAACGACGATTACACGGGAGGCGAAATCGTTTTTCCGGAATTTGGAGCTAAACGTTACCGTCCGCCATCAGGAGGCGCATTAGTGTTTTCCGGAACCTTACTTCACGCCGCTACAGATGTGACGGCCGGAAAACGATATGTGTTGCTGACGTTTATGTGGGGGGATGATGTTAGCGGTTAGCAAACTGTAACGGTATCAACGCATCTGTCAAATTTCATTGTTGTAGACCGTTCGTGCTGAGCCAAGTCGAAGCATGAAGGGTCTACAACACTTTCATTTGCTTGGTCGATGCATGAGCGGATTCTACATACCAGCCACTAGTTGAGCATTCTAAATCCCGTCCACCCTTCGACTAGGCTCAGAGCGAACGGGATTTAGAATGCTCAACTTATTTTTTAGGATCAAAGTTTCTTGGCGCGCTTCGGTGATGGAACGATCGACGGCATCGGCTTGTTAATTTTTTGCCTGAGCTCATCGGCCTCTGCTTTGAAATGTTCGATCTCCTCCAAGCCGCTTTGCTCCCGGACCGCTTGACGCAGTTCTTCTGCGTCCAGTTCTTCCTTGATTTCGGCTTTGACTTTGGTCACCGTATTTTTCGCCTTGCCTACCCAAAAGCCCGCAACGCGGGCCACTTTCGGCAGTTTCTCAGGCCCTATGACCAACAATGCGACCAAACCGATCATGCATAGTTCGGTAAAACCGATATCGAACATAACAGAATTTAGACTTTGCTTTGATGTTGCAATTCGACCGAATCTTCCACTTTTTCGGATTCTTCTTTGCTTAATTGTTTATCGTCCTCGCCTTCCTTGACTGAATTGCGAAAACTCTTGATCGCGACGCCCAAATCGGAACCCAAGTTTCTAACGCGTTTGGTACCGAATAAAAGAATCACGATGACCATGATGATGACTAATTGCGTAACGCTGATGCCCATTGTATCTCTCGACTAAAAGCATTTTAAAAAAATGGGCGTCCTTGCCCACGAGTCTTTCCTTTAGAAAATGACTAACTCATGAGCTCTTTATAAACCGACCACGCCGCCGTCTTCACGCGTAACGACCAATGTCGCCGAGCGCGGACGAGGACCGTTAGGATTCGGCACAACTTCAACATCGCCAGGATGTCCGTAAACCGCGCCGCTGTCCGGCCAGTTACTGGTGAACACACCCGGTTGCGAGCGATCGCCCGGATGCTGGAAGTTGACGAACAAGGTTTTGCCGTCCGGTGTCGAAACGACGCCTGTGGTTTCTTGATCCCATGGACCGGATAAGAATCGTTTGATTTCACCCGTCTCAGGATTTGCCGCCAACATTTGGTTATTCCCGAACGGTCCTGAAGCTTGTTGCGAGCCGCTCATGTCGGTCTGAATCCACATCGTACCGAATTGGTCGATCCACAAACCGTCTGCACTGGCGTGAATATTTTCTTGCGTCAATGCAGGTCCACCTTGTTCCGGCAAGACTTGGCTATCGATTTCCGGACCCGACAAGACGAAGATATCCCATTCAAATTTGGTCGCCCAAGAACGGTTACCTTGCTCGCGCCAACGAATGATGTGACCGTACGGATTCGGTCCTCGCGGATTAGCGGCATCAATTGGATTATTACCATTTTCATCCGTACGTGAACTATTATTGGTCAAAGTGAAATACACTTCCCGGGTTTGCGGATGCACGGCACCCCATTCCGGACGGTCCATTTTCGTCGCACCGACAACATCAGCAGCTAGACGCGTGTTGACCAAGACATCGGCTTGATCCGCGAATTCGACGCCGGCAGCGGCAGCCGCGGCTTGAAATTTCGGATTGTTGATATCCAACGCCAGCCATTCGCCGGTGCCGTCGTCGTTGAAACGGGCGGCGTACAATATGCCTTCGTCCAGCATGTCGCCGTTGGCATTTTTGCTGTAACGCGCTTTAGTAACGAATTTATAGCAGTATTCGTTCCGTGCATCGTCGCCCATATAGAAAGTAAGCGGCTGGCCAAGTTGAGGCGGTGCGAACACAACTCCCTCGTGTGCGAAACGGCCCATCGTGGTACGTTTGATCGGCGTGCTGTTCGGATCGAATGGATCGATTTCGAGAATCCAGCCTTGCGTATTCGGCTCGTTGCGGTAATCTTCAGTCGCATCGGCGCCTTTAGGCGTGGCATCGAAGCGGATGTATTGATCTTCACCGCTTTGCGCGGTTTCCCAACCGTAGCGGCTGCTGGTGGTACGCACGCCATAACGGCTTTGTTCTCTCGGCCGACTCAACGACAAGTCTTCGGCAATACCGGCTTGCGTCAACAAGGCGCCGAATTCGCCTTCCAACACGCGATCCGTATCGTTAAAAGTATTGCCGATTTGCGAGTAGACCAAGTTGGTGACTTTTTGATCGAAGAACTCGTCGAAAATACCGATGATACGGTTGGTTTCCGGATAAAAACGCGCAAAATAGCGGCCTTGTACAAACGATGTTTTCCTGATGCCGTTTACGATTGGATAATTACCCGGTTGCGTGTCTTCGAACCAGTCTAACAAAGCTTCCGCGCGAGCCAATTGCACGCGACTGACGAAATAGCCCGCCCAGTTTTCTTCGCAGGTCAAGTAAGTGCCCCAAGGCGTGTAACCGTTCGCGCAGTTATTGATCGTGCCGCGCGCCATCGTGCCGTCCGGGCTGTATTTGGTTTTGACCAATTCGCTGCCGCGTACTGGGCCGCGAATTTCAGCAGGCGTGCCGGCCGTGACGCGGCGGTTATACGAACCGTTGACTACGCCCCACTCGCCGCTGATCGCATTTTTTTGGATCTCGACCACACTGACGCCGTGTGCGGCGATTTCTTTTCTGACTTCGTCGGTCGGCCGTTGACCGGCAATGAAAGTTGCGCCGGCTGCATGAAATACGCGTTGATCGACATACTCATGGTTCACGCACAATAGGCCGTGACCGTTCGGGTCGTCTTGCATCGGGAAGTAATGCATGCCGTCGTGATGGGAGCCGACTTGTTGTTCTTGCTCTTCGCCGGTATTGCTGTTGACTGAATCAAAGGCCGGATAGCTACCGGTGATCGGCGTACCCCAAGGAATCAGCGCTTGCGCTTTATAACCTTGCGGAATGGTTGCTGTATCGGAACGCGTGATAGGAATAGCGTCGAAACCCAATGTCGGCTTCAATGCAAATGGAGGTTTGCCCACGCGCGGCGGCAACAAACCCGGACGAGCCGCTTCGGCCATATTAACCATACCGGAAGCACCAAAAACGCCGGCTACTGCTGCAGTTAAACTGCCGCTCAGCACTTGGCGGCGCGACAGTCTTTTTTCTAAAATCGTTTCGAAATGCAGGTTATCCGAATGATTGCTCATCGGCTCGTCGCCATTATCGATCTCAATCATCGTTTGTTTATTATCGCTCATGTAATGCCTCTCTCTTCGCTTAATCAAGGTTAAGTTGAGCGGTCACTATAGTGAGGAGATGTGAAAAAATGATGAAGATTTAGTGACTGTTAAATGACGGAAACGTTACCGTGCAAGACTTAATCGATAATTGACAAGCATCAATGAATTAACTTAGTGGCTCATAGGGTTAACTTTGTTTTGTGCTGAATTTTCCTATTTGACTTATACATTTTCAATAGACTATTACTTTCGACCCCCCATTCACTCAATGTTCATCCCAAATTGATCGACCGGAACCGGCTTACCGAAAAAATAACCTTGGAATCCGACGCATCCTTTATCAACCAAAAACATCAACTGCCGTTCGGTTTCAACTCCTTCGGCTATGACTTTCAGACCCAAGTTACCTGCCATGGCAATGATAGTTTCGACAATGACGGCACTGTTCTTATCGACATCAATATTTTTGACAAAACGCTGATCGATCTTTAATTGGCTAAGTGGAAATTGCGTCAAGTAGGCCAGCGACGAATAGCCGGTACCGAAATCGTCGATCGAAATAGCGATACCCAATTCCATCAATGCCTGCATTTTTTCTATAGTGTCGTTGATATCCTGCATCAACACACTTTCTGTTATTTCAATCATTAACTGACTTGATTCGATATCGGCTTGCACAATGGCTCGCCTCACATTAGTCACGAAATCTTTTTGCCGAAATTGTTGCGAACTCACATTAATCGAAACATAAGCATAGCCCCTACCGGCTTGTTGCCATTGTTTAATCTGTCTACATGCCGCCTCGATAACCCAAGCGCCTATTTGCTGTATCATCCCTGTTTCCTCGGCGATTGGAATAAACTCGTTGGGCGCAATCAGTCCTTTATTAGGATGATTCCAACGAATCAACGCTTCGGCGCTGATTATCCGGCCGGTTCTATCGACCTGAGGTTGAAAATAAAGCGTAAATTGCTGTTGCTCTATCGCCATTCGTAGTGCATTTTCGATCTGCAAACGTTTATCGGCAGCTTCTTGCATGCTTTGATCGAAAAAACTGATGGTATTACGGCCTTTCTCTTTCGAACGATACATCGCTGTGTCGGCCTGTTGCAATAAATGGGTCGCCGCCAATTGGCACTGCCCGGAAAATAAGGTAACACCCATGCTGGAACTAAAATAATGCTCGTTACCTTTGATTAAATAGGGCTCGTTCAACTTACGCATAATTTTTTCGGCAAGATTTAAAATTTTTTGAGTCGCCTCATCTAGACGATTGGTATCGGTATGTACCAAGATAACGAACTCGTCGCCGCCGAGTCGAGTCGGCGTATCCTCTTGTCGTATCGATTGCTTCAAACGTTTGGCTACTTGGACCAGCAACTCATCGCCGGTTTGATGCCCCATCGAGTCATTCAACACCTTAAAACGATCTAAATCCATATACAGAATCGCCGCATAAGTATTTTTTCGTTTGGCTTGTATCAATACCTGTTCGATTCTTTCGAGTAACAGTCTGCGATTCGGTAAATCAGTCAACGGATCGTAAAAAGCCAATTGCGAAATATATTCCTCGAATTTTTTCTTCTCACTCAGATCGGTAAACACCGCAACATAATGCGTGGTTTCGCCCCGGTTGTTTTTAACCGCGGTAATGCATTGCCAAATCGGAAAAATCGAACCGTCCTTGCGGCGATCCCAAATCTCGCCTTCGAATCGACCATCGATTTGCAATTGCCGCCATAAGCCTTCATAAAATGATTGATCGTGCCGGTCGGAATGCAGAATATTCGGATTTTTGCCGATCACTTCTTCGGCCGGATAACCGGTCACTGTCGTGAATGCTTGATTGACGCGTAAAATTGTCGCATCAGGATCGGTAATCATGATCCCTTGCAAGCTTTCGAAAGTAATCGCCGCCAGTTGCAGTTCTTCTTCGGCTTCTTTATGTTCGGTCACATCCATCCATGCACCGAATACTTCATCGATATCCCCAGTCGATGTTCGGGTCATAATCGATCTGTCATGTATCCAACGATAGGAGCCGTCTTTATGCCGAAACCGGTATTGATGATTCAATTGTCCGGTTTCTTTCAGCTGTTCCATTAATTCGATAGTCTGCTCTCGGTCATCCGGATGCAACCGATCGATCCATAAGGCATCATTACTATACCAATCGGAAGGTGCGAACCCGGTAATGCTTAAAAAGGCGTCGCTTATAAATGTCGTTCTATAGGGATAACGGTCATGACCGGTATATAGCAACGTGTATATCGCGGTCGGCGTGACGTTGACGACATGCTTGAAACGTTGTTCGCTTTCCTGAAAGGCCTGGTTAAACTGTTGCAGCAACTCAACCATTTTGTCTAAATCATGATTGAGCCGCTTGAGTTCATTTTGTGCTTGTAAGTTATAACGAATTTCGTCCTGTAATAGACAGTTGGCTTTCAATAATTCCGATGGGCTCGGAATCAATAGCGCTTTCGGTATCAAAGGCCAAAGCATTACGGCCGCTACCACAGAGACACCGGCAGTCAATGCATCGATGATGCCCGACAATCCGTAAACGGGTTTCCAGATCGTTACGACATGCATGACATGTGTTGCGCCGCAGGAAAAAATGAACAGGCTGAATAGCAATAATATGCCTTTGAATTCGACTTGCTTACGCTTATAAACGAAATAAAGCAGCGCAACCGGAATTGAAAAATACGCCAAGGCAATCACGGTATTCGCCGTTACAGTTAGCCATAGCAAGCCGGGTTGCCACAGGAAGCAATTACCGTGCGGCATTAAATCTGCACTGCCAAATAAAAATTTCATCAGTTCTTGCATAATGGCTATCCGTTTATTGATTTACCGAATCTTAGAAACTACATGATCGGCAATTTATTTTATTACGGTTATTAAGGTTTATTAATACGCCATTCTAAGCGAAGAATACCGGAAAGATAAGACAATAGTTTCGGCAGGAAATAGTTATAAACAACCATCGATTGCGAAAATGAAATAGCTACTTATTCCGAATATAGCTGTTTAAGCCCGACTTACGCGATCCCTTCGCACTGCAAATTTCTGTACCGGCGTATGGAGGTGCCGATAGGAATTAAATCACACCGCTATCGAGTACCGGCGATACCCGGTAGCTGATTCCCGAACCCGAAAATTCGCCGCGCAATTTATCCAATAATTCCTCCAAGCCCGGTTCGGCAAGATACATTTGAAAACGGATTTTGCGTTGACGGCCGGTCACCTGCTCGGCCAAAGACAAACCGACATTGCGGTGGTCGTGCGAATAGACCGGCAGACTGCTGAAACCGTGTTCGGATTCCAGCGTCAATAAACAATCGACGACCGCTTCCTCAAGATCCGGTGCGACATTCAATGTGACTAAAAACTCAGGGCTACTCATCATCAAGCTCCTTTGCCATACCAAAACGTTGAAACAATATTGGCAGTAAAAACAGCGTCAAAAAGGTCGATGACAACAAACCGCCGATAACAACGACCGCCAACGGCCGCTGAATTTCGGAACCCGGCCCGGTTGCGTACAACATCGGCAACAAACCGAATGCCGTGGTTGCGGCTGTCATCAAGACCGGCCGTAAACGCCGCATCGACCCAACTACGACAGCCTGCCCGACTTGCATGCCGGCTATGCATAATTGATTGAAATGGGTCACCATCACCACGCCGTTCAAGACCGCGATACCCAACAACGTAATAAACCCTACCGAAGCCGGTACCGATAAATATTCGCCGGACAACCACAAGGCAATGACGCCTCCGATCATCGCCAGCGGGATGTTCGATAATACCAAAGTCGCTTGACGCACCGACCCGAAGGTCGCGAACAACAGCAAAAAAATGAGCAGCAAAGCAACCGGCACGACGATCGCCAGCCTTGCCGCAGCCCGTTGCTGATTTTCAAATTGTCCGCCGAACTCGACTGAATAGCCGGTTGGCAATTCGACTTGTTGCGCAACCTGGTTTCGCGCTTCGTCGACGAAACCGACTAAATCTCTGTTTTCGACATTGCTGCGAATGACTGCGAAGCGCTGGGTTTTTTCACGCTCTATCGACACCAGTCCTTCGCTGCGATCGAGTTTCGCCAATGCCGACAGCGCCACATAGCCGCCTCCCGGCAACGCAATCGGTAAACTAGCGAAATTCGCCGAACTACCAGCCCCACGCAACAGTAACGGCGTCCTCACTTGACCTTCCTGAACGATACCCAGCTTCAAGCCTTCGATCTGCGCTCTCAACAGATTCTCGACCACATCGATATCCAAACCGAAGCGTCCGATCGCCGCACGATCCAGCTTTAATTGTAGAAACTGCATGCCTTCGTTTTGTTTCAAAAAGACGTCGCTAGAACCTTTTAGACTTCTCAATACCGCTGCGATTTCCTCGGCTTTTCGATTCAAAACGGCTGAATCCGGACCGAATAATTTGACCGCGACATCGCCTCGGGTCCCGGTCAGCATTTCCGACACGCGCATTTCTATCGGCTGCGTGAAACCATAGGCGATACCCGGCAGTTGATCGAGCACCGTACGAATCTCGTCGATCAACGCTTCCTTACCGTCCATCCGCCATTGATCCTTAGGTTTTAATATCAGAAACGTATCGGTCTCATTTAAGCCCATCGGATCGAGACCGAGTTCGTCGGAACCGACCCTCGATACCGCTTCGGCAATTTCCGGTACTTTTTCCAACAACGCTTTTTGCACACGTCCGTCGAGCGCCACCGATTGCTCCAACGTGATCGAAGGCAGTTTTTCCAATTGCACGATAATATCGCCTTCATCCATGGTCGGCATGAAGGTACTGCCAATTTGGTTAAACAACAATAAAGCCAGCAGCAATAACGCCCCCGCGCCGAAAAATACCGATTTGCCGTTATCCAAGCACCACATCAATGCCGGCCGGTAGGCTTTGAGTATTTGCCGAGGCAGCCAAGGTTCTTCTTGCGACACCTGTTTCAACAAATAAGAAGCCAGCACCGGAATCACGGTTAGCGATAATATCAAGGAACCGGCCAAGGCAAACACAATCGTTAAGGCAACCGGCGCGAATAATTTCCCCTCTAAACCTTGTAAGGTTAACAGCGGCACAAACACGATGATGATGATCAATGCGCCCGAGGTGACCGATACCGCCACTTCACTTGTCGCCCGGTAAATAACATGCAATCGCGGGAGACGCTCGGCTTTTTCTTTGTGCGCCAATTGCGTGATAATATTTTCGACGACGACCACCGCCGCATCGACCAACATTCCGATCGCAATGACCAATCCGCCGAGACTCATCAAATTAGCGGACATATCCATCGTTTTCATCATGATGAACGTAAACAATGCCGCCAAAGGCAATACCAATGCCACGGTCAACGCGGCACGCCAGTTACCGAGAAACAACACTAGCATCAACAACACCAATACGATCGCCTGAGTCAAAGCAGTGATGACGGTATCGACTGCTTGTCCGACCAATACCCCTCGGTTATAAAAGACGCCGATTTTCACGCCGTCCGGCAAGGTTTTTTTGATGGCGTTCAGTTTTTGTTCGACAAGAGCAATCGTTTGCCGGGCATTAGCACCGCGCAGACTCAATACCAAACCGGTTACCGCTTCGCCTTCTCCGTTACGGCTGACCGCACCGTACCGGGTCAGTGCGCCGATACGAACCTCGGCAACATCCCCAATCGTAATCGGCGTGCCGGCAACGGTATCTATCACGATCGCCCGCACATCCGATAATTGCTGAATGCGCCCTTCCGCGCGCACGATCAATGTTTCCTCTCCCTCATGTAGACGCCCCGCTCCGTCGTTACGATTGTTGGTCTTCAAGGCATCGATCAAACGGTCGGCCGTAATATTTCGGGCAGCCATTTTGAGCGCATCGGGCACCACTTCGAAACTCCGTACCGTACCGCCTAACGAATTGACATCGGCAACGCCCGGCACGGTGCGAAGTGCCGGGCGAATCACCCAATCCAATAGGGTACGCAGTTCCATCAGATCCAAACCTGCGCCCGATACGGTAAACATGAACATCTCGCCCAAAGGCGTCGTCATCGGCGCAATCCCCCCTTCGATACCCTCTGGTAAGTCTACCCACAAGGTATTCAAGCGTTCGGCGATTTGCTGGCGCGCCCAATAAATATCGGTGCCCTCTTCGAAATCGATCGTGATATCGGTTAGCGCATATTTAGCGATAGAGCGCAGCATCGTCTGATTAGGAATACCCAGCAGCTCGACCTCGATCGGTGCGGTAATCCGCGTCTCGACTTCTTCCGGCGTCATACCCGGCGCTTTGACGATCACCTTGACTTGGGTCGGCGAGACTTCCGGAAACGCATCGATCGGTATCCTTTGCCATGCATACCAACCGCCGCCGACCAGCAGCAGCACAAACAAAACAATCAGTATCCGTTGAGCCAGTGCGAATCGAATCAAGTGACCCATCATTCAGCACTCCCGGATTCGAGCCAAAGCGCTTTCAATGCCGCGGCGCCTCGCACCGCAACCGTTTCGCTAACGTCCAACGCACCTACGATAAAGACCGCATCTTCGTGCCGACCGATGACTTTGACCGGCTTGACATCGAAGCCCTGTCCGGTCCGCACGAATACATAGTCCCGTCCTTCGCTTTGCGCCAGCGCAGTTTGCGGCAGTTTGAACGCAGCGGTCTCGATTCGCTTAACCGCTTGCGCATTGACTGACTGCCCCGGACGCAGCTCGGTTTGAGGTCCTACTAACACGGCACGCGCCAGTACCGATTGAGTCTGTTCATCGACATGCCGGCCCAGCAAAACAATCTCGGCGATCGCTTCCGTACCGGCGACTTTAACCTTGTCTCCGACCGTTAAGACGTCGATACGATCCTGAGCGACCGACAGCTCCAGCCAAAGTTGTTCGAGATTCGCAATGCGGAACAACGGTGCATTCGCGGTTAGACGTTCACCAACCGAAGCAATGCGCTGCAGTATCGTGCCGCCTATCGGTGCGCTAATTTCCAGCAGACTGTTCAGCCGTCTTGACGCAAGCAATTGACCAGCCTCCGTTTCGGTCAAGCCGGTAATCAATAACATTTGTTTGGCTTCTTGCGCCCTTGCTTTGGCGACGTTGAAGCGGCTAAGCGTTTCCTCCCAGCGGCTCTGCGGAATAATTCCTTCCTGCTGTAATTTCCGATCGCGCCGATAGACCGCCTCGGCTAATTGCGCTTCGCTGGTCCGTTTCAGATAGTCGCGCTGCAACGCCAAGAGTTCAGGACTGTTCAATTGCGCCAATACTTGACCTTGCTGCACGGCGTCGCCTTCTGCAACATGAATGCGGTTCACCAATCCTGCTACGGTGGTGCTGACGATTTGTTCATTTTCCGGCGGAACGATCACCCGCGCCGATGCAGTCAGAAGCGGTATTTCGTCGGCCTTTTCCAAGGCGGCGAGTTTAATATCCAAATTAGCGATCTGCTCTTCGCTCAGCTCGAGAACGACCAGTGCCGAAACCGGCGAACAATGATTCTCACCCGCCGTATTCGTTCCGACATCCTCGCACGCGTTTGCCGCCCAACTATTATTTGAGGCCTGTAAAACAAACAGACCGGCCCATATTGATAACAAGATTCGTTTCATGGCAACACTCCAACGGCCTGATTGTATAGTGCGATATCCCTCTGCAAGATCACCGAACGCTCTTTGGCGTTAAGGATGGCTTGTTGGGTTCTGGCACGGATTCTTAATAATTCGATCAGATTGATTTCGCCGACTGAGAAACTTAATTCGGTCATATCCAAATGCTCTTCCGCCAGTTGTTTCATTTCATCGGCGGTTGCCTGTTCGGCGCGGTTGACTTCCAAGGCATGCTCGGCTTCGTGATAGGCGAGTTTCAAATCTCTAAACAGTTGCTCACGTTCGGCGATCAGACGATTTAACTCGACATTGACTGCGGCAATTTTAGGCGCCTGATGCGCGCTGCCGCCGAACGGGACCGAAATACCGACGCCGAAACTTTCGGTATAGTTACTGCGCGGGTCGTTATTACCCCGGTCGCTGTTGATGCCGACCGAAACCTGAGTTTGACCCGAGCCGGTCAAACGTATCGCTTCGAGTTCGGCTTGTTTACGGGCTATTTGACTGTTGAGCGCGGCCAAGGCGGGATGCTGCTGTTCGATTGTTTTCAGCGCAACCAAGGGTTCGTGGAATTCGGCCGGAATCTTTTCGGTCCGCGTCAAATTCGTATAGCGCTTTCGGGCATGCATGACTTCCGATTCCGCCAGGGTCAACACCGACCGTTTCTGCAACAATTCGCTTTGCGCGAGCAATAAATCGGCCCGGGCCAAGTCACCCAATTCATAAAGCCGCTTGACCTTGCCGACCAATTTTCCGGTTAATTCATAATCGGTTTTTGCCTGGTCATGACGCACATCGGTCAATGCGATATCCCATAAAGCCGACCTAACTAATCCAGCGACACGCAATTTGAGCGCCCGGCTTTGCGATTGCCTGCTGTCATCGGCACGCTGGGCGAGATCTTGTTCGGCATCGCGTTGCCCGAAGTTCCACAACGGCACGCTTACTACTGCATCGAGAATATGCAAAGTACCGCTGGTCGCTTCCAAAAAAAACAAATCCGCGGTAGCAGGTCCTGCTATCCAACTTTGCCCGCGTTGCGCAAGCGCTTTCGCTTCGTCTTCCAACGCTTTAAGCCATGCGGCGTCGGGATATCGTTCGGCAGTGGTATCGATCAATTCCGCCAAAGTCATGGTCGGCTCGATTTCAATTGGATCGAAATGATCGACGATCATTTCGCTGTCCGCCCATACAAAGAATGTAGAAAGTAGGCAGCAACACAGCAAAGCGCCTGTTAAAGGCTTGAGGGGAATCATATTGAGCTCCGCAATATGCGGCAGCAGGGCCGCAACTGAAACAACAAGTCGGATACTCAGCGAATCCGACAATCTATAAACTGTTTACAGCTGCACAGGCGGCGCGCGTGGCGCTTGAGGAGAAGAAGAGGTTCGGCCGGAAATCACATTCGGCGGTGGAGAAAACGCAACTTCGAAACCGAGACATTCATCCGGTTCGGGAAACACTAAAGCAACGAACACTACGGCAAAAGGAAGCCAATCGGACAGCAGCGTCGTTTCGGTTTCAATGCCTTGGTCCAAATCGATCACGGACGAGTCGAACAACGCCAATACATCATCGTCGTTCCCTACGTTGAATTGCTCAAAGCCCGGCATGTGAACGCCGTCCGACAACTCGTCGACCATCGGATGCGCATGCACCAACGGCGCGATCGATTGCAGGATCACGAGAAAAATAACTAAGGCTTTTTTGAAGGGTGTCGACATGGGGCTTATGCTATGTCATTTACCGGTTCTTGACAATCAGTAACTGAAACGTCATTTATGTGATGAGTTAAGGTTCACTTAATTTAGCTTGTTCGCCAATTCGTTCAATCGGCATAGTGCAAAGCTCAGCGACGGAGCGGTAGCGGAGTCTGCAGGAGTACCAGGTTAAGCATAGACAGCTTCATATCCCCAATTGCCCCTCGATAAGCCGACAAAGACTCTCTTTTATTTCGGAATGTCTTGAAACCGGAGTTTGTTTACCATTTGCAGGATTTGCATAAATATCGTGCTTATTACCATGACGCTTAAGGTAACAGCCTGCTTCAACCAACTCTCTAATAAAGTTTCCTCGTTTCACACTACTTCGACCAAGACTTCTTTTATTTGTGATACTGGGTGGCTAGTTTTCACCTCTTCTTCCATTAAAAGTTTATAAGCATCTTCAATATTTTCTTCCAGCTCCTCTAGTGTCTCACCTTGGCTAAAAACCCCAGGTATTTCCCTAAGTTTGCCAACATACCATCCATCATCTAACCAATATTCGAGAGTAAATGCACGTTTCATATTCATATCCCACTAAAAGTTGACCTAAATTCTGTTGTCCAACACAAAATTCCTTAGCTCCCGCTCTATGGTTGAGGTCTGGGTTAATCTTGATTCTCGGAGAGCCTATCCATCACCTCAATAACATTTTTATCTGGTGGAAAGACAGGATAAAAACATTTTTTAATCATTCCACTTTGGGTAATGAGAGTCAATCTTTTGAGCAATTTTAACCCCTCGATTTCAAGCAGAGGCAATTTCAAACTTGAGGAAAAATAATGATTATACCTATCGTAGATCAAAATTCGGCGCCGGGGTGCCCGTCAAAGCTAGTAGGATGCGGTGAACAGAGTGAACCGCATCAATCGCGAATGATTCGGTTCGTTCCTCACCCAATCCTACCGAGCTTGATAACGCTTCGATATCGCGCTCATGGGATCGCTCTACCTCAGCAGAGCCCGCAGGAGCGTTTTGTTACGCAGGCGCATGTAAAATATGCTCAACGACTTGAGTCGGTAATGAGATCCGATCGAATAATGAAGCAGGGTATAAATAATCTTCGCCTGACTCATCAATCACTCTTATTTGTTGATGCTTTTCAGCATCGGAGTCATTTAGCACTTCGTAGAGCTTGCGCGTTTCAAGCGAAACTTCATAGCCGCGATTATTGATGCAAATTGCAAATTCGTGTTTATTCATGGCTGTGTGTCAATATAACGCTTAATTTTAAATTCTCGTTTGCCAATACCCTTCGTATTTATCCGGTATGGATTTCTGAATTCCGGACTGCTTGAATCTATTCGGTTTACCTCCTTCGGCCTTTCTTATTTTCGCCTTACAGAATATTCATTGCTCCATGAATCACAGCGACCACATCAATTCTATCCACTCTAATGTGGTATATGATTCTGTACGGTCCGGAGAACACCTCCCTGATTTGTTCAAGCTCATATTCAGGAACTTTGCGTCCAGACAATGGAAATTCACTAATTTGTTGTGATCACCTTGTAACACGATCTACCGTGTGCAGCGCATAGGTTTTCGAGTCTTGTGCGATGTATGCATATATGGCATCCAGATGCGCCTCGGCCGTTTCGGTCCAATGAACTTTCACTCAGGCAATCCATATTTCTTTCTTATTTCCGCAACATCTTTTGTTCTTCCGGCCTTACTATCTTCAATCCCCTTCTCGATCGTTTCTCTGACATATATTTCATGCATTAGATCATCCCATGTTGCATGAGCAGGAAGTTGATCGATCAATTTATGGGCATCTTCTTTACTGATTATTGTGGACATCTTCTACCTCTAATTAACAGATAACAATGAAGTGAGTAGCCCGAATGATATGTACTGCAATCCTGGATAATCCAAGCCGCCTTTACACCGGATTTCGTAAACTCCATCCGGGATACTCGCTGAATACCAGCTATCGCCGACTGCTTGTTGTCTTTGGCCTCGATCATCGCGACCGGGATATTGGGCTTGTAGTAAAGAATGTAATCCGCCCGCTTGCCACGACTGCTGAGATTGCCCTTCACATAAATGCGGCCATCGATGAAGCCGATTACTTCACGGACTTGTTGCTACATGTCCCAGCCAGCTTTTTCCAGCGCGGGTGGGTAATGAACTTCGTGCAGATATCGCATTACGATAGGTCTATTATATTCGTTATCTGTTGGTTAGACTCCTACGATTTCTGTGGCACGAATAGGGTATTTAACGCCGTGCTCTGGAGTAAACCGAAGCGTAGCGTAGGTTTATCCCTAGCAGCACGCTGTGTTATGCCTTTTTTGCAAATGATGATTTATATTCAATTTCACACAGTTTCCATAGAGTAAGGAAATTTTCTACTGTTGGGAATCTATCTCTATTTGCAAGCGCTCTATATACATTTCCTTCGTTTTCACGCACAACGTGCTTTTCGTGCACCACATCATAATAGTTGTTCCATTGCCCCTCTTTTTTGGGCACGGGATACCTCCCACTCCAGATAATAAGCTCGGATAAAAGCTCTAGAGTACACTCTTGATCCTTAGTTATATTTAGCCCAACCAGCGTGCACAAATCGTTTAGACGATGATTAGCTTCGTAAACTTTTGATTTTGCAATGGCTATTGATTTCAAGGCCAATTCTAGTGCTATACCAGAGTTATAGTAAAACGGAAACGGTGGAGAATATTCTTCAGATTTAGCAATCAATATTGCTGCCTCTTTGAAATCCATAGCTCGCTTCATCCAGTTTTCAGGGTCTGTTCCGATCTTGGAAAAAGTGAAACCAGTAATCTCCCGAACTACCTTTTTGCTAAGACTCACGACTCATCTCTCATTAGGCATAACGCCGCCTACACTAGCGAGTGCAAGCGAAGCTTGCACGAGTCCGGCACACGGGAGTGCGCGGTGTGCTGGACATTGCCTTGTTAGGGGTTTTATTTGAAAGAAACGTCATATGTTTGCTCTATTTTTTTACCGCACTCGCCTGCGGAAACCTCAACCTGATAGGTGCTTCTGGAGAAGCAGCCAACCCTGAGTATTTCATCTCCTTTTATGCCTAAAATTAGGGCAGCATTAGAAACACCTTCTTCAAAAACTCTAGTTATAGCGAGCTTTGTGGTACCAAGGATAATGTAATTTGATTCTGCACGAACTTTTAGTTCGGGGACGGGTAAACTCCTTGCTTTATAATGATCTGCAAATTTTTCTCTAATTCTTTGAATAGAGTACGATTCAAAGTTATCAAGAAATTTCTGATTCATATGATCTTGAGTAACGCCCTCAGATGCCTGGCGGTTAACTATAACTGTTAGTTCTGGTTCGTTAAAGTCGGATGTTTCCTTTGATTTTTCTGGAGTTATTGATCCCAAAATAAAAGAAACCACTAAGAATGCACCTATATATTCAAGGCGCTTAAGTTTATAAGGTTCCAGGCCAAATTCTAAAAGAATAAGTTGTCGAGCAACATAAGCGCCTATCCCTAGAGGCAATAGGTTCTGTGCGAAGCCAGATTGTGGAGAAGCAGACCATTGCATAGATTGGCCTATGTATGAAAAAATTAGCTTTGCGACAAATGTTACAAACCAAGCTTGTACAAAAATCAGTACAAGTTGGCTTCTATTTTTTTTGCTTTTTAATTTTCTCGTTCCTGTATAAAGAGCAATAAGAAAGGCTATTAAGCCTAATAGCCATAATTCCATGAATGAATACACTAATGTTTCTACAAATTTCATGAATAGATCTCTTCTCTTCTTGTAGGCGGGTTGAACCCCTAACAAGTAATTAAATGGTTTCTATATATCATCCCATTTCGTCTGATATCCGTTTTCTTATAATTCGTGAATTCAAGTAATAAGTGCATAACCCACCAATATTTCAGCGTCCATGCCGGATAGTTCCCGGAACACCTCGTAAGGCGTCTTAAAACCCAGGCACTTCCTTGGCCTGTTGTTGAGTTTGTGCACAGCCTCTAACAC
>JAHJSQ010000085.1 GCA_018830325.1 Gammaproteobacteria bacterium | reverse complement strand
TCCCGGGACGCTCTGCGTCCCCAGAGGTCGATAATCCCGACAAGATCAACCAGACATTCTCTACAGTTTCTTAATCCAATTGCCCGCGGCAGTCGACGCAGAGCGTCTAAAGCGGCATTCCCACGCAGAGCATGGGAACGAGCGTTTTGTGGGGATACATCAGGGTCAGGTTTAATTATTAATTAAACCTGACCCCTTTTTTAGGCAAACCTGCGTAAGACATGGCTTACAGAGATATTGGCATGTAAGCGAAAAATATTAGTTGAGTAAATAAGTAGGTAATTACTACAATAATCTCTACAATTACTGTAGCATGAAGATTCGCGTGAGTTTTTAGCGATTCTCGATTTTGGGGTCGTTAACAAAAGGTTTTGGCGCGACAATGCCTTTTATCAGGAAAATATTATGAAAAAAATAATTACTTTATTGGCCACGTTAATACTAGTGTGTTTCTCACAAATGGGATATTCCGCAGGCGGTCCAATGAACGAAGACTTGACACCTCTCATCCCGATGGCGCAAAAAGCGGTAGACGCCGGTAAGCAAGGTGACGTAGATACTTTCATCAAAGAGGCAACTGAAACGTATAATGCGACTGAAACCCATCCCATGTCCGCAAGTCGGCAACGGGTTCTTACTAGAATGAGAAAATCACTGAAGCGTGCAAATTCCGGTAAGCTTGATGAAGCCGTTAAACTGGTTAAAGATGCGATGGCGCATATGGGAAAAAGTGATGGTCCAAGTTTCGGCGGTGGGTCATAATTAAATCAGATACAAAAGATATAGCACGATAAGATGTTCTAATAACGAAGCTCATCAACCGAGCTTCGAGTCAAGTAGGTTCTTTCAAAGTCTTTTGACAAATCGGCGCACTGCTGGAGTAGCTTAAAACGCGTGTGCTGGAAAATGACCAAAAAAGGGTCAAGGTCAAAGAAACATGCGCTGGTTAAGTCTCACGGGCGGATTGAAAAATCTGTCCTGACTGGTGGACTTAGCTAGCGCATGCCGGAGGACAGGCACATTCAACTGCCGACTCCACGCGGTCTGTGTGCACAACCACATAACTATCGAAATCCACCCGCAAGATCCCATTCATCCTAAAAACGGCAGTTAGTCCACGAAAATCACGAGAGACATGTGAGAAATCAATATGTTATGTTGATTTAGCCATTCACCCTTTGAGTGACGATCTGCAATCGAGTATCTCTTTGAATATTTTCGTGCTTTTTGTGTCGCCTAGAGGCGCCTACTTTTGGTTTTCGTGGATCAAATGATTTTACCAGGTTCATTTGCCAGTTCATGTCTTGCCCAACCGGCAATACTTCTGGTCGGTTCGGGCGCTGCTTCCTGTCTGTGGAATGAATATATGTACGGTACAGCTCATCCCTTTGACTTCGCTGCAATTATTCAGTCTCCCTCTGCCTAAAACTCGCAAAGTGTAACCGTTCAGACCTCTATTCAAAAACCAGCATTTTTTTGTAAAAAATGTTGCAAGCCATTGATATTTGGTTCTCGCACTATCATAAAAAGGGGTCAGGTTTAATTAATAATTAAACCTGACCCCTTTTTGTTCTTGCATCGCATCTCTGGCCGCCTGATATATCTTGCGCGCGTCCAGTTACGATGCGTTTGCCGGATCGGCATTTATTGTGGGACCGACGCCTTCGTCGCGATCGTCGAAGCCATTGATGCTTGGCAGCCGATGGCTTTGATCGAAGCTTTGGCGTTTTGACTTCGACGCCTTCAACTGGTTATTCGAACTTCTCGACCTCGATAATCGCGATCTTGGGATCGCTCCCACAACGGAGTAAGGAGGCATTAATCGTTGGTGCGGGATATGTATCCCGCCTCGTTGAAGAATACACGCAAGGGTTGCTATCCTTCCGGCTATCGAATGGTATGTCTCATGTAAAAAGGGTCTTTACAGTGGCCAAGTTTGAAGGGGCTTTATTCAACGTTGAAAATCGCGCCCCGCTATCATTGCTTCGACATAGCCGGTTCTGATCACGAAGTCGCCGAAACGTTCGCCGGCTTGGCGGTCGTCGGCATAATGCCGCAGTAACGGTGTTAATTCAGCCAGAATCTGCTCCTCATTGATATTTTCCCGATACAGTTTATTCAGTCGTTGACCTTCGAACCCGGCGCCTAAATACAGATTGTATTTGCCCGGCGCCTTGCCGACCAGGCCTATTTCACCGAGAAAAGGACGGGCGCAGCCGTTTGGGCAACCTGTCATGCGCAGTAAAATGGGGTCGTTCTCCAGGCCAAACTGTTGCAGTAGCGGCTCCAGTTTGTCCAAGAAAGCCGGCAGATAGCGTTCGCTTTCGGCCATCGCCAGGCTGCAGGTCGGAAAGGCGACACAGGCCATCGCATTCAAGCGTAACGCGCTTTGCTGTCCTGGCTCCATAAAACCGTATTGGCGCAGCAGCGATTCGATTACCGGTTTGTTGTGATCGCTGACCTTGCCAATGATCAGGTTCTGGTTCGGTGAAATCCGAAAGTCGCCGTCATGGACCTTGGCGATTTCGCGCAGCCCGATCATGATGGGCGCATCTTCGTCGGCGATACGGCCGTTCTGGATGAACACGGTGTAATCCCAGGTGTCGTTGATGCCCTTGATCCAACCGTAGCGGTCGCCCGAATATTCGAAAGTGTATTCTCTCGGCGCTTCCAGTTGCCAGCCCAGGCGACGATTCAATTCGAATTTGAACCAGTCGACGCCGCGGTCGTCGATGGTGTATTTCAGACGCGCATGCTTGCGGTTGGTTCTATCGCCGAAATCGCGCTGGATCTTGACGATTTCTTCGGCGACTTGCAGTGTCTTGTGCTTGGGGCAGTAGCCGATCACGTCGGCCAAACGCGGATAGGTGTTCGGCTCTCCGTGGGTCAGGCTCATGCCGCCGCCGACCGTGACATTGAAACCGATCAGACGGTCGTTCTCGGCAATTGCAATGAAGCCTAGATCGTTGGCGAAGATATCGACATCGTTGGCGGGTGGCACCGCGATTGCGGTCTTGAATTTACGCGGCAGATAATGTTTGCCGTAGATCGGTTCCTCGTCCTGGCGACTGGAATCGATCAGCTTTTCGTCCAACCATATTTCATGATAGGCGGTCGTTCTCGGAGTCAGGTGATCGTTGATGCGGCGGGCATATTCGTAGGCTTCCCCGTGCAGCCGGGATTGTTCCGGCACCGGGCTGCACATGACATTGCGGTTGACGTCGCCGCAGGCGGCGATGGTGTCGAGCAGCGAGGCGTTGATTTCGGCGATACTACGTTTCAGGTCGCGTTTAAGGATGCCGTGGAACTGCAGCGCCTGGCGCGTGGTCAGTCGTATGCTGCCGTTGCACCAGGTAGTGGCGATGCGGTCCATCTCCAGCCACTGCGCCGGCGTGCAAATGCCGCCGGCGACCCTGACTCGAACCATGAATTGATAATGCGGTTCCAGCTTTTGCTTGCGTCGCTCGTCGCGCAGGTCGCGGTCGTCCTGCTGATAAATGCCGTGAAACTTGGATAGTTGGGTGTCGCTATCGGTCAGCGCGCCGGTCAACGGGTTATTCAGGCTTTCCACCAGGCTGCCGCGCAAATAATTGCTGGCATCCTTGATGCGTTCCACTTCGACCCGTTTGTTCAATTCTTCCTCAGACACGTCGGTCATGTTTGTATCCTCGTTAATAAATGTCACGCTGATAGCGTTTTTCTTTCTGTAAGGTTTTCACATAGTGTTCCGCCGCATCGCGGTTCATGCCGCCTTCACGCTCGACCAGACCTAGCAGGGTCTCGTGCACGTCGCGAGCCATGTGTTTTTCGTCGCCGCAGACATAAAGATAAGCGCCTTCCTGCAGCCAGGCGTATAAATCGCGGCTGTGTTCCTGCATGCGCTGTTGCACATAGACTTTCTCGGCCTGGTCGCGGGAAAAGGCGACGTTCATCCGCGTCAGCAAGCCGCTTTTTAGATAACGCAGCCATTCGCTTTGATAGAGGAAATCGGTCATGAAATGCTGATCGCCGAAAAACAGCCAATTCTTGCCGTTGGCGCCGACCGCCTCGCGTTCCTCGACGAAGGCGCGGAACGGCGCGATACCGGTGCCCGGACCGATCATGACGATCGGCGCGCTGGGGTCGCTCGGCAGCTTGAAATTTTTGTTGTGATCGACATAGACCGGTATTGTCGTTTCCGAGCCGATACGGTCGGCCAGGAAGGTCGAGCAGACACCATAACGGCGGCGGCCGTGACTTTGATAGCGGACCGTTGCAACGGTCAGATGCACTTCATCGGGATGTTGTTTCAGGCTGGAGGCGATCGAATAGAGGCGCGGCGGCAATTTGCGCAGACTATCGATGAAATCTTGCGGATTTAAATCGGCGCAGGGAAAATCGGTGATCAAATCGATGATTTCGCGGCCATATAAATAGTCGGCCAGGTCTTGCTTATGCGCCTCGTCAAACAGACCTTCCAGCTTGGGGTTGCCGTTTAGAGCGGCATATTTCTGCAGCATCGGCCGGGTCAAGGTCGTGATTTCATAGTCGCAAAGTAGGGCTTCATACAATGAACGGTCTTTGCCGTCGCTGCTGACTGCGTCATCCCCGTTAAAATGCAGGATTTCGAGCAGTTCTTCGACTAGCTCCGGTGCATTGCCAGGATAGATACCTAAGGCATCGCCGGGTTCATAGCTTAAACCCGAACCCTCCAGGGACAATTCATAGTGGTGGGTTTCCTTGTTCGAGCCGCGCCCGTTCAATACGATCTCATCCAACAATACGGCCGGGAATGGATTTTTGCGTGAATATGGGGATAGGGCGGCGGTATTAGCCGTGGCCGGGGGCAGGCCCGTTTCCTCAGAGACACTCAGCGTGCGCTGGCTTAGTAAGCTCAGCACCGAAGTCATCCAGTCTTCCGCAGCCGTCTCGTAATCGACATCGCAATCGACCCGCTCGAACAGCCGCGTCGCGCCGAGTTCTTCCAGGCGAAGATCGAAATCGGCGCCGGTCTTGCAGAAAAATTCATAACTGGTATCGCCCAACGCCAGCACGGCGAATTGGGTGTGTTTTAATGACGGCGCCCGTTTGCTGAACAAAAAGTCATAGAGATCTCGGGCATTATCGGGAGGATCGCCTTCGCCATAGGTGCTGACGATCACCAGCAGATATTTTTCGGTCTTCAGTTGTGGCGCCTTATAATCGCCCATGTCCTTGATCACGGCTCGCAGACCGCGCTCGGCGGCTAGGTCATGGACTTGTTCGGCCAGCTCCTCGCAGTTGCCGGTTTGCGAACCGACCAGAATGGTGATTTCGTCGACTGTTGCCTCATGGGAGGTGGTGCTTACCGCCGATGACAATTGCGCGGTCAGATAACCGGCTACCCAGGCCTTTTGTTCCGACGTCAGCAGGGATGAAAACTGTCGGAACAACCGATAACGTTCCTCGTCTAGCGGCGTTTGAGTTTGTTCGGGGAAGGTATCACGCATAAATATTTTCCTTATACAGTAGGGCTGAATAGTTTTTAACTATTGAAAAGTCCCATGTCTACCGACAAAAATCTATCAACGTTTGGCCCTGATTGAACAGATTCAGTTTTAAGTCGGACACTAATAACCAAGTATTTTACTCAGCAATTATCATTAAAGCTACTCCCTTTATACTCAAAAAATGACTAACTTTATGAAGGTATGGGGAGTGGCTAGCGAGGATGTCGGCAGCAGGGCAGATTTTTGCTCCATGCAAAATCTGCATTCACGCCATCCTTGGCGTTCGAGCTCTACCGTCAAGCTCCATGGAGGGGTTCACGGCGGTCCTCGATAGACACATCCCATACCTTTTATTCTTAGACGGTTTTTCGATGAAAAGGGAATAGTTTCCGTCCGTTGCGGACATTAATCCAGCTTCCGATCGATATAATTTGCTTTGATTTATTGGCTGTCGTGGTATAGATGAAGCAAGGTTTGGCGATTTTTCGGGACAAATAATGACGACACCACAATTCTCAACGAAAGTCAGATGTTTCCATGATGGCGACTGCCCTTTATGCAAAGCCGAAGTTAAGGCGATGAAAAGACTCGATCGAGACGGCGCGATTGAATGGGTTGATATAGTCCGCGACCAGGCAGCTCTCGATAGCGTCGGAATCAGTTATAAACAAGCGATGGACCGTATCCATGTCATCGACGAAAACAGACAGTTGCAAACCGGGGCGCGTGCATTCTTGGTTCTGTGGAAGCGTTTGCCCTATTATCGCCGGTTGGCTGTCTTGGTCGAAACGCTTCCTGGACTCTTGTCTCTGATGGAATACGCTTACCGCCTATTCGCCTATTATCGTCTGCCGTTGACCGGAAAACGGCGTATCGACGAAAAAAATAATTCAACCTGACCCCTTTTTTAGACCCCTTTTTTTGGGGAATAATGTTTGGGTCGCATGACGCAGCGAACATCGTCTAACAAAGTCGGCGATTTTGAACTTGACATAAAATTGTTAGCGGCTACAGTGAGGCGAATTTGTTATATAGGAAAATTTGCCTGAATTTATGGCTAATATCAAGTTATTAAGGCAAATATGCATGGTTTGGGTGTTATCAGGGCTAAAGTGCCTGAAAAGATCGCCAATATCAACTTATCGGGCAGATTTGCTTGATAATCAATAGTTAGATGAAAAGAGGATGAAACGTGTCTGAACTGATAAAGAAGAACAGTCATACGGATTTGATTGATCCGCAGGCTCAGAGGATTGTCGAATTCTTAGAGCAGATTGGATTGCCAGCAGACAACATAATTGCAGAGCAATCAGAGCGTGCAATTATTGGTCAGAACCTAACATCCTATATTGATGCGTATTCTGATTAATTTGAACACTGATTCTGGACGAACGTGAACACCTAAAACCTAACGCATCGGTGGACGTGAATTTTTACGCCAAGTGTTCAACTTGAGTCAAGGAATTCATTTTTTTTCGCATCGATTCTCCTT
>JAHJSQ010000084.1 GCA_018830325.1 Gammaproteobacteria bacterium | reverse complement strand
CGTGCCCTGGCGGTTCGGTTGGCACATGAATATCGCGGGGTTACCATGGTACGCACAGCGTACCCTACGCGGTTCGTCTAGCGTTAGGTGATCCGCTAATGTTAAGTGACAATAAATGGTATCGAGGTCTCATTGGTTAAGCTGCAAAAAGGTAATTTTTGACTTATGTATAACGATGAGCGCTCTAGCGTGGGAATGAAGACCGAGACGCTCTAGCGTCTCGTACCGCTGGAGCGGTACTCAGGCGTTCCCACGCAGAGCGAGGGAACGATAATTGCCGGGGGACTGAATAGTTACTAAATTTCAGCATTAGCGCATGAAGGCACCAGGCCCAACCGTCAATGGACCTGAACGATTTCCAGTATAATCCCCAAACATCCAGGAAAAGACGCCCCTTTCACCTTTCACCGATATCTAACCTCAATAGCCTCCGCCCCCAGCAAACGCTTCAACCGCAAGACTAATTCATCCGAAGGATGCACGCGCCATTTATCGCCGAATTGTAGCGATGACTTGGCTGTTGCGGAACGATAAGCAAGTACAATAGGGCAAGAGCCGCCTTTGAACGGTTGCAACGTCTCATCGAGCTTATCAACGAACGACCTCGCATCGCTCTCTTCATCGGTATTCGCCCACTGCAATGCAAGACATCGGGCATATTGATTACGTGCGTCTTCGATACTGTATAGTTTATCGACCGTCAACCTCAGCATGCCGCTAAAATCGTCAATCGCAACACCGCCCTCTGCGACCAGCAACGCATCCTTAGACAATAAATCGCGGTATCTTTCGTAACTATCGCCGAAGATTGCCAATTCAAGACGGCCGGACCGATCATCCAAGGTCGCAAACCCCATCGTTTTGCCGTTTTTATTTTGCCGCGTCCGTAATTCCACGACTAATCCTGCGGTGCGTGCCTCCATTTTTCCTCGCGTGCGCTCGACATCACCCAAGATCTTAGCAATCTTGCCATGCACGATATGCTTTAATTCCGATTCGTATTGCGTAATCGGATGTCCGGTTAAGAACAAGCCTAGGGTCTGCTTTTCCGCGGCCAATCGCTCCGATTCGGTCCAAGGCTCGGCTTGAGTCGTATAGACGTCCTCCTGTATCTTATCGTCCTCATCGGGCATGCCTAATCCGAACAAGTCGTTTTGTCCGGTTTGGGCCATCTTGCCGTACTGTTCGGCCACCCGTAATGCAATTGGCAATTCCGCCAAATGCGCCGCTCGATTGGCATCGATCCGATCGAACGCACCCGCCCTAATCAATGCTTCAAGCACACGACGATTGACCTTCCTCAAATCGACGCGCTTGCATAAATCGTACAGCCCTGCAAAAGATCCGTTTGCTTCGCGCTCTTTTAATAAATCCTCGATCGCGGATTCGCCGACCCCTTTGATTGCACCGATTCCATACACGATTTGACCTTTGTCGTTGACCGTGAAACGATAATTCGATTCGTTGAGATCGGGCGGGCAAATCGCCAATTTCATTTCGCGGCATTCTTCAATCAACACCACGACTTTATCGGTATTGTCCATATCGGAAGACAGCACCGCCGCCATAAACTCGGCAGGATAATGCGCCTTCAGCCAGGCGGTTTGATAAGCGACCAAGGCATAGGCTGCCGAATGCGATTTGTTGAAACCGTAGCCGGCGAATTTTTCCATCAAGTCAAAGATATACGTCGCGACGCTTTCCTCGATGTTATTCGCAACCGCGCCTTGCGTGAAAATTTCGCGCTGTTTGGCCATCTCCTCGGGTTTTTTCTTACCCATCGCGCGACGCAGCATGTCCGCACCACCGAGGGTATAGCCGGCCAGTTCACGAGCGATCTGCATGACCTGCTCTTGATACAGAATAACGCCGTTGGTCGATTTAAGAATCGGTTCCAACATGGGATGGGCATATTCGGCTTTTGCACCGTGCTTGACGTTGATGTAATCGTCGACCATGCCAGACTCGAGCGGACCGGGCCGAAACAAAGCCACCAAGGCGATGATATCGTCGAAACAATCGGGTTTGAGCTTTTTGATCAACTCTTTCATGCCGCGCGACTCTAACTGGAATACCGCGGTCGTCTGCGCTTTCTTCAATAGTTCATAGGAGGCCGAATCGTCGCGCGGAATCGTGCTAATATCGACGATAGCTTCGCCTATTTGCTGCTTTTTTCGATTGATCGTCTCGAGCGCCCAATCGATGATCGTCAGCGTCCGAAGCCCCAAAAAGTCGAACTTGACCAGACCGACCGCCTCGACATCGTCCTTGTCGAATTGCGTGACCAAATTGCCGCCGCCCTGCTCGCAATAAAGCGGCGTAAAATCGGTCAACTTGGTCGGCGAAATTACTACCCCCCCGGCATGTTTACCGGCATTACGCGAAATCCCCTCGAGCGATTTCGCCATGTCGATCAGCGTTTTGACCTCCTCTTCGTTCTCGTACAACTGTTTGAGATCGGGGCTATCCTGCAGCGCCTTGATCAGCGTCATGCCGATTTCGAACGGAATCAGTTTCGCCAAGCGGTCGACGAAGCCGTAGGAAAAGCCAAGCACCCGGCCAACATCGCGCACTACCGCTTTTGCCGCCATCGAACCATAG
Source organism: Gammaproteobacteria bacterium (assembly GCA_018830325.1). Taxonomy (GTDB): domain Bacteria; phylum Pseudomonadota; class Gammaproteobacteria; order Methylococcales; family Methylomonadaceae; genus Methylotuvimicrobium. The sequence goes on along the minus strand of JAHJSQ010000084.1, from coordinate 7,065 downwards.
GTAATGATCTGCGCAACATGGTCGCGACCATAATGCCGCGCAACATAGTCGATGACTTCATCGCGCCGGTCCATGCAAAAATCGACGTCGAAGTCGGGCATCGAAACCCGCTCCGGATTCAAGAAGCGTTCGAATAATAAGTCGAATTCGATCGGATCGAGGTCGGTGATTTTCAAGACATAGGCGACCAGCGAGCCCGCGCCCGAACCCCTGCCCGGCCCAACCGGAATCGCGTTGTTCTTGGCCCATTGGATGAAGTCGGCAACGATCAGAAAGTAGCCCGGAAACCCCATCTGCGTAATCACTTTCAGCTCGGTCTCGAGCCTGTCGTGATAAACCCGGCGGTTTTCTTCTTCGCTACCTGAGCCGAAAGCCGAATGTTGTTGAAAGCGTTCTTCGAGCCCCTGGCGGGACACTTCGATTAGATAATCATCGATTGTCATACCTTCCGGAACCGGAAAGTCGGGTAAATAATTTTCGCCGAGGGTCAACTCCAGATTACATCGCTTGGCGATTTCGACCGAATTTTCCAAGGCTTCGGGAATATCGGCGAACAGCTCCTGCATTTCTTCACTGCTACGCAGATATTGCTGACTGGTATAATCTTTCGGCCGCCGATTGTCATCCAAAACCCGCCCTTGATGAATACACACCCTGACTTCATGCGCATCGAAATCCTCCGGACGAATAAACCGGACATCATTAGTCGCGACGACCGGCAAATCCATTTGTTGAGCTAAATCGACAGCCGCCGCCACATAGCGTTCTTCCTCGGCTTTACCGACACGTTGCAACTCGAGATAAAAGGAATCTTCGAATAAATGACTCCATCCCTCGGCTAGCCGTTTGGCCTCGTCGACATTTTCCGCTAACAAGGCCCTGCCAATATCGCCGCTCATGGCTCCTGATAAGGCGATCAGCCCATTATGATTGTCGGCGATCCATTCGCGCTGAACCATAGGCACGCCTTGATGCTGACCTTCCTGATAAGACTTTGAAATCAATTCGGTCAGCGTCGTATAACCATTAAGGTTTTTAACCAACAGCGTTAAACAATAAGGCGATGATGGATCGTCTGGATTGAAGATGTGCACATCGGCGCCGGAAACGGGTTTTATCCCTTGCCAAAGTGCTGCTCGGTAGAACTTGACCAACGAAAAAAGATTGGATTGTTCGGTGACTGCGACGGCCGGCATGTTCATGTCGGCCAAGGCTTTAATCAGCGGCTTGATTCGAACAATGCCGTCGACCAGTGAAAATTCGGTATGAAGTCTAAGATGAACGAATGAAGGTTGCATGTGGATGGGGTATTATCGCGCGGCGCAGAGGCGCGGAGATTTGAGGGAGCTTAAGCTCTGCTAGCCATGAACTTAATAACGCGAAAATAGATTTTATACCTTATTTCGGAGCCGGGTGAATAAGCCCATTTAGGTTCTTTAACAGCATCTATAAGCTAATGCTGAAATTTGAGTGTGATAGCTATAACTTAATCTCCGCGCCCCTGCGCGAGACTAAAATTATTTAATCAAGGCCTTTACCGGAGCGAAAGATTTTCTGTGAAACGGCGTAATACCAAACTGCATTAATTGTTGCCGATGCAGCGGGGTCGGATAGCCTTTATGCAAATTGAAACCATAGCCCGGATAAAGCCGCTCCAAAAACAGCATTTCTCTGTCTCTAGCGACCTTGGCCAAGATTGAAGCCGCGGAAACGGCCGGCACCTTCGAATCGGCTTTGACCATGGCCTCTCCTGGTAAATCGATCGGGGGGTAACGATTGCCGTCAACGATAATCCAATCGGGAACCGGATCGATCATGGCGATTGCTCTTGCCATCGCCAACAGCGCCGCGTGCAGAATATTGATGCGATCGATCTCGCTCGGTTCCGCCCGCGCCACGGCCCAACATAGCGCATCCCGCTTAATAGTCAACGCCAGTGCTTCACGTTGCTTTTCGGAAATCTTCTTCGAATCCTTCAAACCAGCAATCGGCTTATTCGGGTCTAAAACGACAGCCGCCGCGAATACGGCACCGGCTAGACATCCTCGACCGACTTCGTCGACTCCGGCAACTCTTTGCATAATTACTGTGAAAGTTCGTAGATTTAGACTCATTATCTGATTTTTCGATATACAAATCTCCGTTCTGGCAATCCCGGTTCCGGAGAGGGTGCGGTTGCTCGACCGGCAGGCGTCGGCGGCAGGGCAGATTTTTGCTCCTGCAAAATCTGCATTCATGCCATCCATGGCAATCAGTCGCCGCCGTCAAGCTTACATGGACGTATTCACGGCGTCCTGTCGGGCGAGTGACCGCACCCTCTCAACCAGAGAACTTTCATTTGCCGGGGCGATGGCTATGCCTTCTTGAACGTTATCGTAGAATGCCCCGAGTCACGTTCCTCAGGAAACTGACCATGGTCGACAACTCGTCGCTATCGCCAGCCATGCCTTCCATTTCCTCGATCGCATCCTCGAGCTTTAGGTTCATTTTATAAAGAATTTTATAGGCCTTTCTGATTTGCCGAACGGCTTCCGGCGACACGCCATTGCGTTCCATACCTACCGAATTGATGCCATGCGGGCGCGTTGGACGACCGCCGACCATCACGAAAGGCGGTATATCCTGCGTAATCGCGCTACCCATCGCCGAAAAACTGTATTGTCCAATTTGGGTAAATTGATGAACCAGCGTAAAACCGCCTAGTATTGCGTGATCGCATAAATGCACATGGCCAGCCAGCGATGCGCCGTTGGCCATAATTACATGATCGCCGATCACGCAATCGTGTGCGACATGGGTATAAGCCATAAACAGATTATCGGAGCCGATCTGCGTTAAGCTGCGGTCTTGCAATGTCCCTCTATGCATCGTCACGAATTCTCGAATGACATTCCTATCGCCTATTTCAAGCCGAGTTACCTCGGAAGCATATTTTTTATCTTGAGGATCTTCGCCTATCGAGGAAAATTGATAAATCCGATTATCCTTGCCTATACTGGTCGGCCCGTTGATGACGACATGAGGCCCTATGACCGTACCGGCTCCAATCGTGACATCCGGGCCTATGATCGAGAACGGGCCGACAGTGACATCATCGGCTAATTGGGCGCGCTCGTTAATAACTGCTCTTGAATCTATCAAAATCAATTCACCGCTGCGGCACACATAATGTTGGCACTGGCCACGAATTCGCCTTCCACTTCGGCTCGGCAATCGAACGACCAAATATTGCGTTTACTTTTAACGAATTTGGCTTCCAGCATCAATTGGTCGCCGGGACTCACCGGTCTCTTGAATCTAGCATTATCGATACCCACCAAATAATAAGTCATACCTTTTCCCAAATTAGGATCTGTTTCCGACGCCAACAAACCGGTCGCTTGCGCCAACGCTTCCAAAATCAGCACACCGGGCATTATGGGCAAATGCGGAAAATGCCCTTGAAAAAAGGGTTCATTGTAAGTCACGTTTTTAACGGCCAACAATCTGACGCCGGGTTCACATTCGACCACTTTATCGACCAATAAAAAGGGATAGCGATGCGGTAAAAACTCTTGAATTTGTAAAATATCTAGCTTGATAGACATGAATGATAAAGTGTTATTATTGGTTGATAGGTGATTCCGGCAACTTTAGCCTTTTGCTTTCATAACACCTGAATTAATCAGGCATTGCGGACAGTTTTTGCTGAATTTGATTGGTGACATCGACCGTTTCGCTCGCATAAATAACCCCTTCGGTCAGCAATAAATCGAAACTTTGACTCTTGGCCAATTCGCGGATCGCTTCGACAATTTTGCGCTGTAATTTGCCCAGTTCTTCATTGCGGCGAATATTGAAATCTTCACTGAACTCTTGCTGGCTTCTTTTAAATTCGCGTTGTTTATTGAGAATGTCTTTTTCCAGATTTCTTCTTTCGGAATCGCCCATGACCGCTGCATCCCTGTTCAATCTTTCCTCAAGATTCTTGATATCGTTTTGCTGAGCGACAAGCTGCTTGTCCCTCGGAGAAAATTCTTGCTCCAAACGTTTTTTGGCTTTTTCAGCCTGAGGCGCCTTTTCCAAAACTGCCGGAATATTGACAAAACCGATTTTCAAATCCGCCCAAGCCATATTGGCGCTCAACAGTAAACCCAAAAATAAAACAAATTTATTTTTCATTATCGAACTCGTAATTTAAATTAAAAATAGTGTCCATAAACGGACAAACCTGCGATGTAACCGCCAAATTATAGGTGATAACCCGCTTAAACCAAAAATATACTTCTGTTAACCCAGCCTTAACAAATGTAGTACCTACGGTCTAAATTATTGAAGCATAAGAATTAAAAAACGCGCCAAAAATGGCTTTGTAGTGCTATAACATTTTTATTGCCTTAATATTCAATGTCTTATGTACGGCAAATGTTAAAGCAGAGTTAAAATCCGGAACCGAAAGAGAACTGGAAGATTCTTTCGTCATCGTCTTCTTGAACATTCAGTGGTTTACCGGCACTGACCGCGATCGCGCCGAACGGCGACAACCATTCGCCGGATATGCCGACCGAGTAACGCATATCTTCTCCGATATTGCTAGGGCTGTCGGAAACCGTACCCACATCGAGAAAGGTGCCGAGCCGAACCGACTTGAGATCCTTCATGAACGGAATCGGAAAAAACACTTCGGCGCTGCCGGTTACTTTGGTAGATCCACCGAATGGTCGTCCTTGCGAGTCTCTCGGACCCAAGGTGTTGTCGTTAAAGCCGCGCACCGAACGCACACCGCCGGCAAAATAATGCTCGAAAAACGGTAAGTCGTCGGTCTTGCCGTAGCCGTCGCCGTAAGCCAATTCGGCACTTAAACTAAACGTTAAATCCTTCGCGATCGGAAAATATTGCTGCTGTTTATAGCTGACTTTGTAATATTCCAAATCGCTGCCCGGCACCGTGCCTAACGCGGATAGTCGGTACTGGCCGCCGTCGGTCGGAAAAATCGCGCGGTTCAGCGTGTCGTAGGTCCAACCGATCGACGGCGAAAGCGTAAGGTAGGACTCGCTATCGCTATCCTTACAGTCCTTTCTCTCAACGCAGCCCGGATCTATGAAATTTTTGACTTCATTCGCAGAGAAAGACGTCGACTTGAGCTTGGTATGCCTCAAATCGATATTGAAATTGAGCCGGTTGAATTCGCTGAGCGGAATGCCGAAATTGGCCCCGGCATTCGCCACGTCGGTCAAATAGCTGGAGATGTTCGCCTGCTGCGCGTCGGTGGTCCGGTAACCGATATCGTAGCCGAGACTAACGCCATCCAAGGTAAAGTAAGGGTTGTAAAAACCGAAGCGATAATTGGTCGAAATATCGCTGTTGTTAAACGCTAAGTTAAGCCGCTTACCGGAACCGAAAACATTATCCTGAGATACGTTGGCATTAACGATAATACCTTGCACTTGCGAAAAACCGATACCGGCCGTCAAATTACCGGCCGGCCTTTCGGTGACCGAATAATTGACATCGATCTGGTCGGCAGTGCCTGTAACGGGCGGTGTTTCGACATTCACCTCTTCAAAATATCCCAAACGCTCGAGACGCACCTTCGACCGCTCGATCTTGCTCGTCGACGCCCAACTCGACTCCATTTGGCGCATTTCTCGGCGCAGCACTTCATCACGCGTCTTGGTGTTTCCTTTGAAATTGATGCGGTTGACATAGACACGCTTACCCGGATCGACATAAAAAGTCATCGCAACCGTTTTATCGACATCGTTAATTTCAGGCACCATGTTGACATTCGCAAACACATAACCTTCATCGCCCAAGCGATCGGAAATCGCTTTCGAGGTTTCGGTCGCGTTCTTCCGAGAAAAAATTTCGCCCGGACCCACTTGCACCAATTTAACCACTTCTTCGGGATCGATAATGAGATTACCGGCGACTTTGACTTGCTCCAACATAAACACCTCGCCTTCCTTGACGTTGACGGTGATATAGATTTCTTTTTTATCGGGGGTAATCGCCACTTGCGTCGATTCGATCGAAAAATTGATATAGCCGCGATCGAGATAATAGGAGCGCAAGCGCTCGAGATCCGCCGATAATTTTTGTTTAGAATATTGATCGTCTTTCGTATAAAACGACAATAAATTGCCCGTGCTCAATTCGAAATTATCGAGCAAATCGTCGTTATCGAAGGATCGGTTGCCGACAATATTGATTTCCTTGATTTTCGCTACTCGGCCTTCGGAAATATTGATGCGAATACCCACGCGGTTGCGGGTCAAAGGAGAGACTTCGGTATCGATTTTAAGGCCGTATTTACCGTGACTAAAATACTGGCGGCTCAATTCTTGCTCAACCTTCTCGAGCATTTGTTGATTGAAGACCTTACCCTCGGCAAGCCCAATATTATTCAAGGCCTTGAGTAAGTCTTCGGAGCTAATATCCTTATTGCCTTCGAAAATAATTTTAGCGATCGATGGCCGCTCCGTAACATTGACGATCAGCGTCGAACCTTCCCTCGCCAGCGAAACATCCTTGAAAAAGCCGGTTTTAAATAAGGCCCTAACCGCGTCAGGAATTCGATCCTCCGATAAAAACTCGCCAACATTGACCGGAAGATAATTGTAGACGGTCCCCGCAGAAATTCGCTGCAAGCCATTGACCTGAATATTATCGACCACAAATCCATCGTCGCCTTTAACCGCTTGGGAAACAACCAGAAACAGTATAAAAAGGCGCGTAAAAGTCTTTAAATTCATGAAGAGGAATGGAAGCATCGATACGATTTAGCTAAAGTGCGATTATATCACAGGAATTTGAACATCCATATTGCCGAAAAGTCATCATTTTTTCTGTAAATTTAATGACTTGATGTCTTGAATTGCTATAAATCGAGACAAATTTCCTTATATTCCAATGAGTAATTGACTAAAGTTATTGCAAGTTGGGAGATTTAATTTGCGGTTAGCGGTTAGCGGTTAGCGGTTAGCGGTTAGCGGTTAGCGGTTAGCGGTTAGCGGTTAGCGGTTAGCGGTTAGCGGTTAGCGGTTAGCGGTTAGCGGTTAGCGGTTAGCGGTTAGCGGTTAGCGG
>JAHJSQ010000083.1 GCA_018830325.1 Gammaproteobacteria bacterium | reverse complement strand
CCGGATACTGTGGGCGATGACCACGAAAAACGAAGCTTATCAAGGGGCGCCTGCCTAACGCGGGCATCGGGCCGGGTTATCCACCCTTTGTCCACGGGCTCCCAGCTAGAGAGGAGAGCTCGGAGCCCGTGGACAAAGCGTGGATAACCCTGATGAGTGAGATTGATTTAACCGAGTCCACAAGATTGCGGAGGCAAGCAGACAATCAGTGATGACAACAACAGGTCAGACCGGTGCTTTTACAACCCGTTATACCCATAGGTTCTTAAGAAACCGTTACGAGGGTTGAGGAATAAGCGCACGGATAGATTCATCATGAGTCCTGAGGCAATAAAGCCTCTGTTGAGAGACCGGATATATGGCAGCAATCTTCATCTCTGTTTTGACATCAATTTTTGAAAACTTGGCTTGCAATAAACGAGGAGTCCATATATGGGTATATTTAGGACTGGATTTATGGTTTTTTTTGTCGGCATAGGCCGCCGTCTTGAAACTTGCAGTCAGTACGCAACGTCTAACGCCTTTAGCGTTTCCTCAGTTATCGCACCCTCAACCAAACCTTTCTGTTTTTGAAAGCTTTTCACAGCCGCCATTGTTTTCGGGCCCATTATACCATCGATAGGCCCCGGGTTAACACCGGCGTCCGCCAAGGCCTGTTGGATTTTGCGTACTAGCGCTGGCGTAGTCTTCACTACTTCCGAGGTGGCCTCGCTTATCGCCGCCTGGCCTGTTGTAACCGCTTCACTAAATTTTGTTTCGGCAGTAACCCCTAAATCCTGAGCGACTTCGGCTGTTTTTTCAACAGTCTGCTCCGTAGCGCTTTCAACTGCTTCGACTGATTTTTTAACTGTGGACTCTGCCATAGTGCCGATGGTTTCACTTTTACTGCCGTTCGTTTCAACGGTTTTATCCGCTATTTCCGAAACGGGACTCGCCGTCACGCTCTCGGTAACGGTTTGCTCAGGCTGTTTGCTGGTTTCTTTCTGCTCATCGCCACAGCCGTACATGAACACAGTAACGGCTAGCAGGACAATGATTCTTGCGTCGATGTTATTTGTCTTCATTGTCTAAACTCCTGATTTAAAGAATAAATCCCTTGAAAAGGGCCCCTTGAACCGGATACGACATTAAGGTCGATAACCAATTGATTGACTAATGCGTTGGAAAAGACACAAATCAGCTAGTGATTCTGCGGCTTTAATTCAAGTGGCTTTGGCCGTTGCACTCAGAACGGGATTAAAGCCTGAGAATAGCTACCAGACCTATAAAATAAACCACTTAGGTCATCATATACTTATTTTTCAGTAATTTGAATTTAAACCTCTTGGCGACCTAAGCGGAATAGTCGGGGAAAGAGGTCGGGGTTAATTTCAGAGTCAGCGTCTTTTCTACCCCCTGCACACGACTTCGACGAAAGGCACTTCCCAAGCCGAGCATTGACAACGCTTGCGGTATTGTTCGTCGCCGTCGTCGGCATGGCGGCGGATCATCGCAAGCACGGTCACTTTTTCCGCATTGACGTATTTGTCCGCCCATTCGTGTTGGGCTTTTTGCGACAACGCGGCTACGGTTTCGCCGCCGGATTGCAAAACTAATTTGCCGTTGATACGGGCGAAATTCAGTTCGCTGCCCGGTTTTAATTCCGCGAGACGCCGGTGTATCGGGTGTTGTTCGGGAAATGAACCGGCATAGCCGATGTTAAAGTCTTTTAAGCCTAGGATTTCGTAATCGCGAAGAATGATTGGCCGATCTTGCGCATCCAGCTCCGGCGCTTCGGTAATCAATAAATGATCGCCTCGTATCTCGGACATATAGGGGTTGCGAAGATCCTTACGATGCATCAAGCAAAGCGTTTCTCGCGCGCGGGTCATTGCAACATAGAGTAGACGGCGCTGCTCTTCTTCTCCGGCTCGCGAATTCCAACCGCCGTCGATTATCACGACATGATCGAATTCGAGACCTTTGACCGAATGCACGGTGCCGAGCAAGACGCCCTGTCCGAAGGTTCGGTCGAGACGTTGTTCGGCGAGCGTTTCGGCGATGAAATCGAGGGTTTGACTGTTGGCCGTTTCGCCGTCTCCGGTTTCATTCCGCCAGTCGTCGAGAAATTCTTTGAGCTGCATCAGCCAGGGATTGCCCGGTTGCTCGCCATAATGTTCGTCCAGCCAACCGAGCCAATAAGACGGGCGCGTCAGCGGTTCCGGATGATGTTTCAGCGTATCGAGTAAGCCCACGTTTTCGCGGATACGAAACGGCGGCGGCCTGCGATCGGCCGGCAGCACGATGCTTACCGGAACCCCTTGCGCCTCGAAAACGGCTCGGACCGGACTTAAATAGCGCCATTCGCGCGCGAGTACCGCGCAGTTCGGCCATTGCAGGCGAACGTCTAATTGCCGCAGCCGCTTGAGTTCTTCGGCAACCTGCAAGGCTTGCATCGACTCGCCTACGGTATCGATTTGCCTGACTCTGCCCCGCGTTAAAGTATCGAGCGCTTGCCATCGCCCGCCGAGCTCGAGGTTGCCGCGCTGTTTGTTGATGCGTATCGGATGCTGTTGTTTCATCCGATCTCGGTTATGACCGATCAAGGCGTTCGCGGCGGCGATGATATGAGCGCTCGAGCGGTAATTTTCGACTAAGTAATGTACCTGCGCTTGATAGTCTTGCTGAAATTGCCGGATGAATTCGACATTCGCGCCGCGAAATTGGTAAATATTCTGATCGTCGTCGCCGACCGCGAGAATCGTCAATTTACTGTCTTCGTCGAGACTGCGCCCGGCAATCGCCAAAATGAGCCGGTATTGCTCCGCGTCGATATCCTGGTATTCATCGACCAGGATAAAGCGGTAACCGGCCAGCAATCGGTCTCGGGCCGCGTCCGGTTCGACGCCGAGCAAATTTTTTTCGCCTTTCAACAGGGCAATCGCCTCGCCGATCATTTCGGCGAACGGTTCGCTCGAGGCATCGCCGTCGCCGTACAAACCGCTTACGGCATGTCCGGTCAAGCGCAAGCTGAAACCGTGATAGGTTTGCACGGTTACGTAGCGTGCCTCATCGCCGGCCAGCTCGATCAGCCGGCGACGAATTTCATTGGCGGCTGAACGGTTGAAACACAGCACTAAAATCGCCTGCGCCGGGACTTGCTTGACGCGCAGCAAATACGCGCAGCGGTGCACGACGACGCGCGTCTTGCCGGAGCCGGGCCCCGCCAGAATCAGCGCATTGTCGTCTTCCGGCGCCGAGACCAGCGCGATTTGTTCGGGATTATTTAGATCGGAGGCGATGCGCTGAAAGGCTTGTTGGCTGGCAGCGCGTTCGAGTATTTCCTTGCGCCCGGCAAAATAGCGCTGCACGAATTCGGCCTTATCGAGCGAAAAATAGGCGACGACGAAGGCCAGCGCCTGACCGATTTTTTCGAGTCCGCGCCGCGCATATTCATTCATCACATGCACCTGAAACACCCGTTCGCCGTAATGCTGGGACAGCGGCTCGTAATCGCCCTTGCGGTAGCGGCGCGACTTTGCTTCAGGCAAGACATTGATGGTCATCGCCTGCCGGAAAACCGCAAGGCCTTTTTGCAAGGTAATGATTTTTTGTTCGTGCAAAAAATTCAGCGCCCGCTCGACTGCCGCGAGCGGGTCCTTCACCTCCGCCAATGCGACCGCATCCTGCCGCAAAGCCGACAGCAAATCTTCGGCGGCAAATTCGACCAGCACATCGGCGGCCGGCGGCGCGCCTTCCGGCACCCGGCCGACGATGCAATCCAACACGATCTTGGCGATGCCTTGCCGTTTTTCGGCAGTCGCAATCAGCGCGGGCCAGCCGCGGTTTAGTTTGACCGCATATTGATCGAGCCCACGATGACGCACAAATAAACTGCCTTTGTTGCCGGCCAAACCCAAACCGTCCCGGCTTAGACTGTTCAACAAAAGGCGCAGCGCTTCCAAATGGCTTTGTTCGAAACCTTGATCCAGCAAATGTTGGTTTAAATGCCGAAGCGACAAAACCTGCCAATCGTCGTCTGCGGCATCGGGGGCTAATTCGCGCATCGCAGCGATCATCGCGCGCTCCAGTTTGCAGACGGCAGTTAATTGAGCCTGCGATGATTGAGCCACCTTGTAGCGAATGAATGCAGTCAGCAGCAGACTTTTTTGAATTAGCCCCTGCTCGGCCATGTCGTATAAAGTTCGAATCACGCGTTGGCTGGCCGTTTCGCCGGGTTTGTCTTCGTCATTTTCGGCAAACGCGCCGAGCATCGCCAGTTGGTCGGCGCTGAAGCCTTCGTCGCTGTCGGCATTGAACAATTCTTCGAGAATCGCCAGCCAGCGCTTTTTCTGACGCTGCGAAAGCGGTAATTTATCGATCTTGGCTTCGGCTTCGTCGAGACTTTTGACCTTCGGTCGACCCTGGAAAACTTGCGTACGGTTTTCGTTGCGCTCGACGAAACCGGCCCGCTCCAGCCAAGAAACCGCCGTGACGACCTTGGTCGCGGCGTTATAATCGTCGCTACCGAACGACGTGTCGACCGCATCGTTTTGCAATAGCTCGCCGGCCGTCAAGACGACATTGCCGAACTTGTCTTTTTTGCATCGCCTGATTCCGCGAAGCAACTGCGCGATATCGCGTTGCGTAATTTGAGAATGCGCCGATAGTTTGAATTGCGTGTCGATATCGTTCTCATCGAATAACAGCACGCATTCGGCATCCTGGCGGTCGCGCCCGGCGCGCCCCGCTTCCTGCAAATAGTTTTCGAGCGAGCCTGGAATGTCAGCATGAATCACCAAGCGTACGTCTTCCTTGTCGATACCCATGCCGAACGCATTGGTCGCGCTGATTACACGGGTGATGCCGCCAACGAAGTTTTCCTGGATATGCTTTTTCTCGGCCGCGTCCTTACCGGCGTGAAAGGCCTCGGCTTGCCATCCCGCTTGTTGCAGAAACTCGGTTACCGCTTCGGTGTTTTTTTGGGTCGAGCAATAAACGATCGCGCTGCCGGTCTCGCCGGTCAATCGCTCGGTCAATAGGCCATGGATGCGCGGGTATTTGTCGGCGGCATTGACGGTCTGCACTTCGAAATGCAAATTGCTGCGTTCGACGCCGCCCTCGAAAACCGCCAGTTCCTGACCCAAATGAGCGCGAAAATAATCGATAATTTCATCCTTGACGTCTTGCTTCGCGGTCGCGGTGAAGCATTGCACCGGCGGCAGCGGCGCTCGGTGCTTCGCGGCAAATTCCTTGATGAAGCGCGCGGCATAGAGATAATCGGGCCGAAAATCGTGTCCCCATTTTGATAAACAATGCGCTTCGTCGAACACCCAGCAACCGATTTCCCGTTGCGCGATCGCATTTTGAAAACCGGTATTGCGCAATTGCTCGGGAGAGACATAGAGTATCGCGATGTCGCCCAACTGTATCGCTCTGAGCACTTCGCCTCGCTCTGGAGCGGTCAACAAACCGTAGAGCGCGGCAACATTCGGTGCGCCGGTTTTATTGCGCAAATTATCGACCTGATCCTTCATCAAGGCCTGCAGCGGCGAAATCACGACCGTCAACACGCCGCGCCGCTGATAGCGAACCAATGCCGGCAATTGAAAACACAGCGACTTACCGCCGCCGGTCGGCAATACCGCAAACAACGGCCGGTCGCTCATCGCGGCTTGCACGATCGCTTGCTGTAAGCTGCCGCCGTCATCGCTTGCCGGTTCCTCGCGAAAAGCCGGAAATCCGAAATAGCGCGTCAATTGACTCACCGGATCGTGCACGCCGGCGCAATAAGCGCATGCCGGATTGCCGCATGAAATATCGCGCAGTTGACTTAACACCGGCGCGACATCGTGAAAGCGTTGCCGAACCCACGGCGGCAACACCGAATTGCCGCCCGCGACCCGCAGCCAGGCTAGGCAATAAGCCAACGCTTGACGCAAACGAGGATCGGGCAGATAGGACAACACGACTTTGTTGAATGCGGTCTCGCAGACTTTACCGGACGACGTTTGCTTGAATATATCGAAGGCTTGAGAAGCACCCGGCAACTCGGCCCCGACGGACTTCATCATGCGGCAGATTCCGCTGAAATACGGATCGCCGGAAAAGGCGTAATGATAAAACGATACGATGCCGAAGGCTTGTTGCTGTTCGCGCAAGGCATCCCATTGATCTTGAAGCAGCGACTCGGCCAACTTGGCGTCGAGCAAAGGATCGCTCAGGCCATCGCGCACCAATTTGTAATTCTTGACGAGGCGATGATAGGGATTTTCGGGAAAGGCTAGCGGCGACAGATATAGCGTATCGACGACCGGTTTATTCAAAAAGGCATGGTTCTGTGCTATCGCGCGGCAAACCGGCAGGTCGTGACCGATCAGGTTATGGCCGAGGAGACATCCGGCCTCGGCGGCAAAGCGGTCGAACTCGGCCAAGACGCTTCGGATATCGAAAGGCGCTTTGCGAATAAAATCCCGGCCTCGAAAACGCCCGCCGAGCGCGAAAATCTCGCCGTTTTCGTTGGTTTCGAGATCGAGGCTACAACAAGTATTTTGAAAGGCTTGCCAGTCCGTTGTCATGGTTGTCTATTTCTCGCGCGGAGGCGCGAAGTTATTTGTTGATTGATTGTAAACCATTCTTATGTTCCGCTATAGGGGTAGAGAAGAGCCGTTTCAGGCTCTCCCCTCCCTCCGAACCGTGCGTGCGGTTCTCCCGCACACGGCTCTCCAGTCGATAGTTTCCTCATCGGGATTGACTCGCTTGCGCATGGGCTTCAGTCAGTGTGAAAAGTCCCAGGTTTGCGAAGTAGGCATTCGGCCATTGTTGATGGTCTCTGACGTTCCTCCCTGTCCCGCTCCCTTTCTTTTGGTACTTGCGCAAGATACTTCTGAGTCTGCACCGGACATATCCGTCCATTGCTTTCAACTCGCTCTTGTGGGCGTGTTTAAAGTAGTTAAACCAGCCGCGTAATATCGGATTGAGTCGGTGAATCACGGTATCGATTGAAACTCCCTGGCTTCGCCGGGTCTGCGCTCTTATCTTATCCCGCATCGCCTTTCGGCTTTTCTTGCGGATTAAGTGCAGTCCCTTTTTGAAGGTGTAGCCCAGAAAGTCGAATCCGTGTGGGTCGTTTTGTTCGTTGACAAGCCTTGTCTTGTCAGGATGCAGTTCGAGCTGGTGGTGCGCCATCCACTGTTTCACTTCGGTCAGGGCTGCGTCGGCTTCCGCTTCGCTGGCCGCTAAGATGATGAAGTCATCCGCATAGCGCACCAGGCGATACCGGTCGCCAATCAGGTGATCCAGTTCGTTGAGGTAGATGTTCGCCAGTAACGGACTCAGTACCGCCCCTTGTGGCGTCCCCTGCTTGGGCTTCCAGCTTTCGCATTCGGTCATGATGTCCTGTTTTAAATAGGCTTCCAGCAAGTTGAGCAAACGTCGGTCAGCGAGTCGCTCGCCAAGTTTGCTCATGAGTAGGTCATGACTGATGTTGTCGAAGTAGCCTTTGATGTCGGCATCGACTACCCAGGTGTAGCCGGCTTTGAGCCATTCATCGACCGCTCTTAAGGCGTCTTTACAACCTCTGCCCGGTCTGAATCCGTGGCTGCTGTCTCTGAAGGTGTGCTCAAAGATCGGTTCTATCACCAGCTTGATCGCCATCTGCACCACCCGGTCTTTGACCGTGGGTATGCCTAAGGGCCGCTCGCCGCCTCCGGTCTTCGGGATCATTACCCGTTTGACCGCTTGCGGTTGGTACGTTCCGCTTTGCAGTTGCTGCTGGAGTTCTTGCAGATACTGCTCCGCTTTACTTTCAAATCGCTCGATACTGATCTTGTCTATGCCGGCCGCGCCCCGGTTACTTTTCACCCGTTGCCAGGCGATCCGTAAGGTTCGCTCCGCATAGATTTTGTCCATCATACTATGCCATTTGCCTCCTTTGACACCGTTGCCCAGTGCCGCCAACATGCGCTCCGTCCATAATCCGGCTTTCACCCCCGGACACTGTTCCAGTGCCGGGGTGTCTGTTTCCTGTCTAGTCTTTTCTGACACTGTGGATTCTATCTCTTCGGTTGCCTTTTCATATTCAGTTCGCATCTATCTTCCTACCCTCCTTAGCTAAAAGCGGTTTTGCTTCCCGCTCGTCTCAACGGCTACAGGACGTAAGACAGAGCCGGTTTCACGCTACGCCCTGCTGTCGGGATTTCTGGTTCGGCTTTCCCACAAGCTCTTCGGGGCTCTGTCTGTATCCGTCTTCACTACTATGAGGGCTCTGACTCCTGCCGGTCGTTCACTGCAACCGACAGGTCTCCCCGCTTGCTACGTACTACCTTCCTGTCATTCAATCTCCAAACATCCCATGCAGTCAGATCATCGCTTTATCAGCCAAATCAGCGTGATCTGTGATTTCCAGGCTTCGCCATGGAACGGAAGGCTCGCCACTGCACAGAACCGAAACAAGTTTGCCTTACTACAGACTGACAGTTCATTTCCGGTTACTCCCCACCCCACCTCGCGGTGACGCAGTTACCTTCAATTTCAGAGCTTTTGGCTTGCTCTGGTACGGACTTTCACCGTACAGGTAGTACGCCCTCACGGGCGTACCATTCCCAAGCTCTGCTTGGGAAACAGCGATAACAGCGATAATATGAATTTTCTGTCACCCAAGCTCCGGCTTGGGTAACCCGTCCGGGAAGCTCTTGCTTCCCGTATCCCCAGAGCCTGACGGAGAATCGAAATGCCCAGAAGCAGTTACCGCGTGCTGATGAATCCCTGCCCACATTTCCTGACCGCGACGATCAACCACTGGTTACCGCTGTTTACGCGCCCGCAAACGGTCGATATCATCTTGGAGTCCTGGCGGTTTTTGCAGCAAAACGCCGGATTCCGGCTCTAAGGTTATGTCATTTTGGAAAATCATTTGCACCTGAGCGCCGCTTCCGATGATTTGAGCCGCGACATGCGGCGCTTCAAATCCTACACGGCGAGGCGCATCATCGAACTTCTGGAACGACAACAGTCGGCAAGACTTCTGGAACTGCTGGCTTTTATCAAACGCGCACACAAGCAGGAAAGCCGTTATCAGGTTTGGGAAGAGGGCAATCATCCGCAACTGATCGAATCCGACGCGGTCATGCGGCAAAAACTGGACTATATTCATTTCAATCCCGTCAAACGCGGCTATGTTGACCGACCGGAACACTGGCGGTATTCCAGCGCACGGAATTATCTGGGGCAGGCGGGTTTGATCGACATCATTCGCGACTGGTGAGTTTCGGGAAGCAGGAGCTTCCCAGCCTGGTTTCCCAAGCGGAGCTTAGGAAACAGCGAATACTGCATCCGCTCACACCCAAAAATTTGCCCCGCTCATTCCCAAGCTCTGCTTGGGAATGCAGTCTCGGAAGCTCCGCTTCACGAATTCGGCAAGCGGAGCTTGTGAAACAGCGAACAGCGATAACAAAACACCGAATCCGCCAATGAACCGAACCGAACGCTTTTACGCGATTGAATACCTGCTACGCCAGCAGCGCGTCGTGCCGATCGCCGTTTTTCTCGAACGACTCTGCTTCTCCCGCTCCACGTTCACGCGCGACATCGAATATCTACGCGACCGCTTGCATGCGCCGATCGTTTGGGACCGTGAGGAAGGCGGTTATCGCTTCGACGATCCGCCTCGTGACGGACCGCCTCATGAACTGCCCGGCTTATGGCGGGGTTACAAACTTGGCTACGTGCCGCGCATCGACAATGCCGCCTGCTGCCATTTGTTGGATAACAGCAGGCGCTTGAGCGCGCGTATCGTTGCCTTGAACGAGTCGCGTAATCCATGGGAGCGCATCCAGTTCGCGGTTCATCTGCAGGATCGGCCACCAGTATGAGCGCGTTAATAGGCTTGCTGCTGGTTTTTCTGGGCTTTCTGTATTTACTGTGGCGTTTGTTGTGCTGGCTTTGCGACATCGATCATCGCCAGGAAAGCTTCTTGAAATGGTTAATAAGCGGTTTGCTGTTATCCATTTTCTTTGGAGAATGAAAACAACCCGACTGCATTTTCCGGTGCCCGCAGCTCTCCGTGGGAGCCCATACCTTGGCGGTCGAGGCAAGATCAATATGCATTCCCACGCTAGGGCGGTGGGAACGAGGAATCTTTTCCGCTCATTCCCAAGCTCGGCTTGGGAATGCAGTCTCGGAAGCTCTGCTTCACGTAACCGGCAAGCAGAGCTTGCAGGATCGTTTCCCAAGCGGAGCTCTCATCGTTATATACCTTTCGCACTTCAAATTTCGGCAGTGTCTTAAGAGGCGCCGGGGTGCTCGGCAAAGGCTTTGCCAGCATGGAGCTGACATAGAGCCTACATGGACGTATTCACGGCGTCCTTTGACGGCCCCCCGGTGCCGAATTTTGATCTCCGATAGGTATACATAAGTCAAAAATTACCGTTTTGCAATCTTAGCCAATGAGGCCTCGATACCATTTTTTGTCGCCCAACGTTCCCGACTTTCCCTCACCTAACGCTAGGTGAGGAAAAGTCACTGATGTTCAATATCCCGAGATTTATCAAACAGCACCGTTTCCAGGTATACGATGACCTCTGTTTAGCAAGTTTACCGATACTTGTGTATAACGGCGAGAGCTCTGCTTGGGAATGCAGGCCCGGAAACTCCGCTTTACGAGGCCGGCAAGCAGAGCTTGCGGGATCGTTTCCCAAGCGGAGCTTGGGAAACAGCAAGATACTCAAATCTTCCGCACAATATCGGCAATCAAGTCCGGCCCTTTATAGATCAAACCGCTGTAAACCTGGACTAGACTCGCGCCGGCCTGTATTTTCTCTAACGCGTCGTCCCCGCTCAGGATTCCGCCGGCCGCGATAATCGGTAATTTGCCGTTCAATTCCGCAGCTAATGCCGCCACGACTTCAGTCGACTGTTGCTTGACCGGCGCTCCGCTCAAGCCGCCGGCCTCTTCGGCCAATTTATGGCCCGCGATTGCATCCCTTGCGATCGTCGTGTTGGTTGCAATAACCGCGTCGATTTCAAACTCGAGCAATAGCGCTGCGATATGGCGGACCTCATCCGGCGTCAAGTCGGGCGCGATCTTGAGCGCCAATGGAGTGTATTTGCCGTGTTCCCGTTGTAATTTGAGCTGTTCTTCTTTCAATGCCGAAATCAGGCTTTTGATTTCGTCGCCCTGCTGCAATTGCCGGAGGTTTTTCGTGTTCGGCGAGGAAATGTTGATCGTGATGTAACCGGCCGCGCGGTAGGTTTTGCGCAAGCCGATCAAATAATCGTCGGCGGCCTTTTCGATCGGCGTGTCGAAATTCTTGCCGATGTTGATGCCGAGCACGCCTTTGTATTGACAGTATTCGACGCGGTTCAACAGATGATCGATGCCTTTATTATTGAAGCCCATGCGATTGATGATCGCCTGATGCTCGGGCAGACGGAACAGGCGCGGTTTCGGATTACCCGGTTGCGGACGCGGCGTGACCGTGCCGATTTCGATAAAGCCGAAGCCCATATCGGCCAGCGCATCGATATAATCGCCGTTTTTGTCGAGCCCGGCGGCCAGACCGACCGGATTCTTGAATTCGATCCCCATGATCTTGACCGGTTTGGCCGGCAATCTAGGATAGAGCACCGATGACAATCCCGAACGATGCGCGGCTTGCAGCGCTTTCAAGGTTAGATTGTGGCTGACTTCGGGGTCGAGAGAAAATAATAGCGGGCGAATTAATGGATATAGATTCATCGATTGAAAAGGTGAGAAAAAGAAATGTCAGTAAGGAATGAGCTCGAAATAACTTTGGTTTTTGATTCACGAACCCTCTTCCGGAAGGGGATGGGAACGGGGATATTCATCGTTCCCACGCAGAACGTGGGAAGCATTTGAAGAAGTTATTTTATGCTTGTTCCTAACAAGAAGGCTGCAATTTTGAGAACTACCCAAGTTATTTCCGAAACGGCAGCATGCGAAGCAAGGTATTATCTTTCGAAATACTGTGATGATACAGCGCGGCCAAGACATGCAAGCCAATTACGTAATAACCGACCGTGCCGACTGTCGCATGGACTTCCTTAATTGTTTTGGCGAGCTCCGGATTTTTGCCGATCAACGGCGGAAGTTCCAAGCCGAAAAAGGGTATTGGTTTGCCGGCTGCGCTTAGCATGAACCATCCGGCCAAAGGCATACCGATCATCAACAAATAAAGACTCCAGTGAACGGCGGAAGCCAAATATTTTTGCCATGCGGCAATGGCGGGTTCGATCACCGGCTTGACGTTACTCAGGCGTACAGTCAGACGCAGCCACACCAATAAGCCGACCGACAGCCCCAGCATGAAATGCCACATTTTCAACGCTTCACGCGGATCGCTACCTTTCGGGTACAGTACGCGCAATTCGATGCAGGCATACAGCCCAACCATCAGCAAAAATATTAGCCAGTGCAGGCCGATCGCCAACGAACCGTAACGTCGAGGCGTGTTTTTCCAACTCATTTCTTTTTTCCCTAGTTCCAGAGACAGTGAAAGTATTCATATCTCTTGATGTTCTTCATGGTG
Source organism: Gammaproteobacteria bacterium (assembly GCA_018830325.1). Lineage (GTDB taxonomy): Bacteria > Pseudomonadota > Gammaproteobacteria > Methylococcales > Methylomonadaceae > Methylotuvimicrobium. Next base: position 67,051 of record JAHJSQ010000083.1, on the reverse strand, counting down.
AATAAATTTTTTTATGATGTATTCGCCAATTTAAAATTCGGTGCGCTTCAGGCCGGGTTCCCACGCAGGGCGAGGGAACCCTCTTTAATTAAAGCATTATTGCTTAGACACCAGGCCTTTTGCGAACGCGATAGCTTTTTCCGCCAAATCGTTGACCAACGACGGGCTATCGCCATGAGGCTCGATTTCGCCGAACGGCTTGCCGTTTTCCTGTGTGAACTTCAATATAAAATACCCCAGTGGCGCAAAAGCCAACAAAGCAATAACTAACATTGCCACAACCAGTTGAATAAGATCACCGGACATGATTACCTCCTCGTTTTTATAACATTATTTTTTTTATTGGAATCAGGAATATAACTCTGTCATTCCGATGGCTCAAGTGAAAAATGCAATTTCCGATATGAATCTCGGTTTTTCACCGCTCCAAACCAAGCCTATTCGCTAAACCAATCGGTTGCTTTGCCTAAATTATCGTCGTATACTTCCGACCTAGCTTACTTGATCAAGCTGGCATAACACTTATAAACATACTTCTGGAGGTATTGATTATGAAATGGGAAACACCTAGCTACACAGACCTGCGTTTCGGTTTTGAAGTAACAATGTACATCTACAACCGTTAATCATTACGGTCGAATAATAAAAGGGGCTTGTAAAAGCCCCTTTTTTTTGCGTCGAATTCCTATTTCGAATAAGAAATTTTCCCGGCTTGACATAAAATGACGCTGCCAGCCTTTCAGCGCCCCGCCAACAAAGCTCTAGCCGTTTGCGGACAACCTTTAATTGACGTATGATTCAGCTCTTTTAATCATTCGAAACAATGCCATGAAAATCAGAGTTCTCGGCTCGGCAGCCGGCGGCGGTTTTCCGCAATGGAACTGCAACTGCCACAATTGTCATCGTATTCGCCGCAATGAAATGAACGGCGTCCCTCGCACTCAGTCGTCGATCGCGGTCAGCACCGACGACCGAAATTGGCTGCTCTTCAATACCTCCCCCGACATCCTGACGCAGCTCCATGCATTCCCTGCAATACAGCCCCGCGAAGGCGTGCGCGACACCGGCATCAAGGCAATCCTGCTGATCGACAGTCAAATCGATCATACAACCGGTTTATTGATGCTGCGTGAAAGCCGGCAGCCGCTCGATATTTATTGCAGCGACATGGTCAAACAAGACCTCAGCACCGGCTTCCCGACCTTCAAAATGCTCGAAGATTACTGCACCGTCAATCATCATCCGGTTCCGCTAGACGGCAGCAGCTTTACGATTCCAGGCATCGAAGATGTGAAATTTTATACCCAGTCGCTAAAAAGCAAGGCGCCGCCTTATTCACCGCATCGCCACGACCCGCATGACGGCGACAATATCGGCGTGATCATCGAACAAATTTCGACCGGAAAAAAAGTCTTCTACGCACCGGGTCTCGGCGAGATCGAACCGCATGTGATGGACGCCATGCAACTGGCCGATTGCGTAATGGTCGACGGCACATTTTGGACCGACGACGAAATGGTCTCGCAAAACATCAGTCATAAACGCGCCCGAGAAATCGGCCATTTACCGCAATCGGGCCCAGGAGGCATGATCGAAGTGCTGAACGGCCTACCGAACACCCGTAAAATATTAATCCATATCAATAACACCAATCCGATTTTGGACGAAGATTCCGAGCAGCGTAAAACTCTCGATGCCGCCGGCATCGAAGTATCCTACGACGGCATGGAAATCGATTTATAAAGACTTATAAAAGAAACCCCGGTAAATCCTATGAGTAACAGCGAATCAAAACCTTGGACCCGCGAAGAATTCGAGGCCCAGCTTCGCGGGATGGAAAAGTATTACCATATCCATCACCCGTATCACACGCTGATGAACGAAGGCAAACTGACCAAGGAACAAATCCAAGGATGGGTCGCGAACCGCTATTATTATCAGGTCATGATTCCGATCAAGGACGCAAACATCCTGGCCAATTGTCCGGATCGCAAAACCCGCGCGATCTGGATTCAACGCATTCTGGATCATGACGGCCATCCGAACGACCCCGGCGGCATCGAAGCCTGGATTCGGCTCGGCATTGCGGTCGGCCTGACGCGCGATGAAATCACCTCAGAGCAATATGTGTTACCCGGCGTGCGTTTCGCGGTCGACGCTTATGTCAACTTCGCGCGCCGCGCCGATTGGCATGAGGCCGCCAGTTCGTCATTGACCGAACTGTTCGCGCCGAAAATACATCAGCAACGCCTCGACAACTGGCCGACGCATTATCCGTGGGTTGAAAAGGAAGGTTACATTTATTTTCGCAAGCGTCTCTCCGAAGCGCGCCGCGATGTCGAACACGGACTGGAATTGACGCTGGACTGGTTCAAGACCCGCGAACAGCAGGAACGCATGGTCGAAATCCTGCAGTTTAAACTAAATGTGCTCTGGACGATGGCCGATGCGATGTACATGGCCTATATCAACGAGATGCCGCCTTATTTCAATGTCAAACCTTGACCGACAACGAATTCGGTGATGGGAGAATGTCATGCAAACGGCGATACAAAAACATTTGTTCAGCATTTCCGATTACGATCGTATGGCGGAACGCGGCCTGTTCGATGAAGACTCCCGCATTGAATTGATTGATGGAGAGTTTTTCGATATGGCGCCGATTGGCAGCAGGCATGCAAGCATCGTCAGTTTTTTGGCCAGCGCCTTGATAAAACAACTGAGCGACCGAGCAATCATGCGCATTCAAGACCCGGTGCGGCTCGGCGATTTTTCCGTGCCGCAACCCGACTTGGCGGCCGTCGAACCTAAAACCGATTTTTATCGAACACGGCATCCGGAAGCGAACGAAATTCTGTTGCTGATCGAGGTGTCCGACTCGACCGCCAATTACGACTTGAACACCAAAATTCCGCTCTATGCCAAATATGCGGTTCCCGAGTGCTGGCTAATCGATATCGACAAAAAAACGGTGACCCGCTTTACCGAACCGCTTGAAAACAGCTATAAAATGCAGCACATTTACCATGCCGACGAATCCGTGCAATCGATTCAATTCGATTGCCTTTCAATCAACTTAGGCAGCCTACTTGATTGAAAAGGCAAAACCGGAACCTCACCGCAACCTGCATACTTGAAAATTTTTCGGCATTACCATTAGCCATTATTCGAATCAAAGCACTATGACCATCGACCCGGACAAAAATATCCGCTTCTCGCCTACGCACCGACTGCAATGGGAAGAAGCGCAACAAAAAGACGTGATTCTCTATCCCGAAGGCATGGTCGAGCTCAATCAAAGCTCCGCCGAAATCCTAAAGCTTTGCGACGGCAACCGTAAACCGCAGCAAATCGTCGACGAATTGGAACGAAAGTTCGAAACCACAGGTCTTCGTAACGACATCATCGCATTTCTGGAAGTAGCACTGAAAAATGGCTGGATCAAACAAGATTAACATTACCCCACCTCGCTGGCTGCTGGCCGAGCTGACTTATGCTTGCCCGCTGCAGTGTCCTTATTGCTCGAATCCGCTCGATTACGCAAAATACCCGTCGGAGCTTTCAACCGATGACTGGAAACGCGTCTTGTCTCAAGCGCGCAAGATGGGCGCGGTGCAATTAGGCTTGTCCGGCGGCGAACCGCTGGTCCGCCGCGATTTGTCCGAACTGATCAGGCACGCGCGCGAATTGGGCTATTATTCGAACCTGATCACATCGGGCTATGGCCTGACTGAAGAGCGCATCGTCGAACTGAGACAAGCCGGGCTCGACCATATTCAGGTCAGCATTCAAGCCAGTACGCAGGAATTGAACGACCATATTGCCGGCACCACGTCTTACGAACATAAGAGAGAAGTCGCGCATTTGGTCAAGAAACACGGTTATCCGATGGTCTTGTGCGTCGTGATTCACCGCGAAAACATTCATCAGATGCAACAGATTCTCGAAATGGCCGAAGAACTCGGCGCCGATTATCTGGAACTGGCAAACACCCAATATTACGGCTGGGCCCATGCCAACCGCGACCTGTTGCTACCGACCCAAGAGCAATTCGAACAGGCCGAAGCGATCGCTCAAGCCTATAAGGAAAGAGTTGCCGGCAAGATGAAAATCTATTATGTCGTGCCGGATTATTACGAAGACCGCCCGAAAGCCTGCATGAACGGCTGGGGCACGACTTTCTTGACGATCGCGCCGGACGGCGTCGCGCTGCCTTGCCATTCGGCGCGCGAATTGCCGGGGTTGGATTGCCCGAACGTCAACGATTACAGCATTGAGGAAATCTGGACCGAGTCGAAGGCCTTCAATTTTTTCCGCGGTTTCGACTGGATGAAGGAGCCGTGCCGCAGTTGCGACGAAAAGGAAAAAGACTTCGGCGGCTGCCGCTGCCAAGCCTATTTGTTGACCGGCGATATGTATAACACCGACCCGGTCTGCAGTAAATCGCCGAACCGGCATGTCGTACAAGAAGCCATCGACTCCGCGAAGTCCGCATCATTGGCGCCAGGCGAGAAGCCGTTGATTTTCCGCAATAGCAAAAATTCGCGGGATTTTGCATAAACTTTGCGCATCGCGCTACTTTGCTTGGACAGCCGCAATGAGTAATTAAGCCTCAATGGCTTCGAGAGTCGCGCCGTAGGCGTCGCTCCCACACTACTCCATGTCCGATCGTTCCCACAAAGAGCAGTACTGCTATTAAGTTAACGGAACCCGTCATTCCGGCATGGATTGCCGGAATCCAGTTGTCATGAATGACAGGCTTTTGTGGATCCCATAAGCCTCCGTGGAAACCCATACATTGACCGCCGAAGAAAGATCGGTATGCATTCCCACGCTGGAGCGGTGGGAACGAGGAAGTCATGTAGCCCGTATGCAGCGCAGCGAAATACGGGGAGTTCCGTGCCCCGAAACTCCCGGATTACGCTTTGCTTCATCCGTGCTACTTTCGAAAAAAGGTGCGCGATGCGCACCCTACGTCGATTCTCTTACAAACCTTCCCACGGCGTGAACAGGCCTTCGGTCTCGACGCCGAACATCGCCAGAATCCGCCCTACTCCGTCATCGACCATCGCTTCGATCGAGTTCGATTTATTGTAAAAGGCCGGCATCGGCGGATAAATGATGCCTCCCATTTCGGTCGCGGCTGCCATATTGCGAATATGCGCAAGATTCAACGGCGTTTCGCGCGGCATGATCACCAAGCGCCGGCGCTCCTTCAGCACGACGTCGGCCGCGCGAGAAATCAGGTTGTCGCCGAAACCGTGCGCGACCGCCGCCAACGTTTTCATCGAACACGGCGCGATAATCATGCCTTCGGTCTTGAAACCGCCGCTCGCGATCGTCGCCGCGACATCGTTGATTTCATGCGTCACATCGGCCCATTCATAGATCTGTTTACGCGACATAGCCATCTCGTGCTTCAGATTGACCAAGCCGGCCGATGAAATGACCAAATGCGTTTCCCAGTCCGGTTTTTCACGCAACACTTGCAGAAATCGAAGTCCGTAAATCGCGCCGGTCGCGCCGGTAATGCCGATGACGAGTCGTTTTTTTGTATTCATGACTTTATTAATTCTGAAAAAGCTTATCGACCATTTTGTCGGTCGCTGACACCAAGGCGTCGATCATGTCCTTGCCCTGTGCGATATGCCCGGCATTCGGCAATACGCTGAATTCGGCATGCGGCATCGCTTTATGCAATCGCCAACCGGCCTCGATCGGACAGACCAAGTCGTTGCGGCCATGAATGATGATCGCCGGAATAACATCTAAACAAGCGCAATTGTCGAGAATCCGATTTTCTTCGATGAAATAAGCATTTCTCGCGTAGTGCAGTTCCATGCGGACTTGTTCGAGCATCGTATGCGTTGCGTGTTTCTCATGCGGAACCGGCTTGAAATCGGCGCCCAAAGCGACTTGCCCGCCCCATGCGGTCCATTCTTTCGCCGCGCGCAGCCGCGCCAACTCGTCCTCCCCCCACAAGACATCGCACAAACCTTGCACCGGGTCCTGCTCAAATTCGGCGGGAATACAATCGGCCAAGCGCGACCATTGCTCCGGATAGATGCGCCCCGCTCCGTTTTTAATAAACCAATCCAAATCTTTTTGCCGCGCCAAGAACACGCCGCGAATGATCAGTCCAAGCACCTTGTCGGTATGCTGCTGAGCATACAACAAAGCAAGCGCACCGCCCCACGATCCGCCGAACACGAGCCATTGTTCGATGTTCAATTGAATGCGAATCCGCTCCATGTCGTCGATCAAGGCTTGGGTATTATTGTCTATCAATTCGCCGAACGGCAGCGACTGCCCGCAGCCGCGCTGGTCGAATAGAACGATGAGGTATCTTTCGGGGTCGAAAAATCGCCGATGATCGGGCTTGATGCCGGAACACGGCCCGCCGTGTAAAAAAACCACGGGCAAACCGTCCGGATTGCCGCATTGCTCGACATAGACCGAGTGTTTGCCGGTGTTCAGAAAAAACGTATCGAATGGGGATATTTCGGGATAGAGGGTTTTCATTAAAAGTTGATGGACTCGAAGGAAATTCCGGCTATATTAAAACTTTATGGATTCCCATGGTCTTCCGTGGGAACCCATACGTTGGCTGCCGAGGCAAGTTCGGTATGCATTCCCACGGAGGACCGTGGGAACGAGCGCGTAGCCCGTATGCAGCGCAGCGGAATACGGGAATGGCGTGACTTCGAACTTCTAGGAGGAGCCAGGCTCCACCCGGGCTACACTGCTCGATTGGTTTTGTCTGGTTCCCACGGTCTTCCGTGGGAACCCATACGTAGGCTGACGAGGCAAGTTCGGTATGCGTTCCCACGGCGGACCGTGGGAACGAGGAATTAAAGTCAATCGCTAATTGTAATGACTCATAAATATCTACCTTAATAAGCAAGCCGTACTGGTATTTTGCTCGTGGTATTTTGAGCGATTAAAGCTTCCGCCCAGGTTAGCTGCTTTCGCTTGATCGTCGCGGATAAAGCATTACCGATTTCATATGGTAATATTTCAGGAGCATAGATGCTGGCCCCCGAAGTATGTTGGATGATACTCTCTCTTTCCGGCTCATCAAGAACCACCGCCAAAAATATACTGGTGTCGGATAAAATGTTCACAAGCGGAATTTTACAGCCTTGTCATCATTTGACAAGCAGCCAAAAGCAAAAGGTGCGCGATGCGCAGCCTACGCGGACATAAAAAAAGGAGGGATTTGACTCCCTCCTTTTTGTTTGGCTTGGAATTTAAGCGTTTTGCTTAGAAACCCAGACCAATGTAGCCACCCGCGGTGAGAGTGTCTGTATCGACGCCGTCCAAGGTGTCTGCTGCCCAGTGATAGCGTACGTCGGCGCCAACATAAATGTTCTCGTAAATACGATAATCGGCACCTGCACCGAATACCGCGCCAGGACTAAATACCGTGACCGCGCCGGACGGTGGGCTGACAATGTTGATGTCGAAACCGATCGGAATCAACCAGGGTCTGAAATCACTGCCCTTCAGGAATTTGATTTTAGGCGAAGCGCTCAGATTGACTTGGTTGATCGTAACATTTTGTCCTGTTACTACACTGCGTGTTTCATCGTTAAACTCTTTATATTCAACCATCAACTCAGCCAATACTTCTGCGCCATCCCACAAGCCGAACAAATCGTCGCTGGTACTGAAGTCAAAACCGCCACCGAAATACCAAGCATTTCTAGTACCGTTACCTGAACCAACTAATGGGTCGCCTGTGGAACCATTACCCCCGACAAGCGCACCGCCTCCAGCGACCAAGTCATTAGTAGTCCAATTGCCTCGCGGCCCGTCATTTCTCGCCCAACCACCTCTCAACAAGACCATATGATCCTTGCTCTTTGCTTCAGCAGGAGCCGATTTCACAGACGCAGCCCATTCATCCAGTTCCATGACTTTTGCGGTGTTTTCAGAAGCGGAACGGCTCGCCGCATCGCGTACGCGGTTCAATTCGCCTTGCATTTCTTGCAACATTTGCGACATTTGATTAACTTGCGCTTCCAGCGCTTCGACTCTGGCATCGGCCGATGCGGTCGGTGCGGCCAACGCGCCTGCCGCCAATACCGCAGCCACGCCCAGAGCGGTTTGAGTTTTGTTCAGTTTCATCGGTTCCCCCTCGTAAGAGATTTTTTGTTTATGTTTTTTTTGCCTTAAAACAACAAGACTTTTTCACGAAAAGGATAATAGCAGCTAAAGTCGATCCTTACAAGTTCCTTACAGTAATTAAGGATTTTTATTTTTTATTGGATAACCATTATTTATCAAACACTAATGGAAACAACATCAACACATGTTCGTTCTGTATGATAAAAACAACAATTTATTAAAACTCAGGCAAAGCCCAGGCTATTCGGTATTTAGTAACGCTCTTTTGCAGTTTTTACTGTGAAAGTTCGTAGATTTTGGTTCTTTATCTAATCTTTTGATCTGCAAATCTCCGTTCTGGCAATTCCGGTTCCGAAGAGGGTGCGGTTGCTCGATCGACAGGCGTCGGCGGCAGGGACAACCGCCGCCGAGCTTACATGGACGTATTCACGGCGTCCTGTCGGGCGAGTGACCGTACCCAGCCATCCCTCGCACTTTCATTTGCCGGGCCTTCATGAACGTTAGGCACCCTCTCTTCAAACATCATTGACTTTCGTTTTTTGCTTCATCTAATGGTCGCACCGGTTAAAGCCGCGTAAAATAGCGCTCTATTGGAACCCTTCGCGAAAAGACATCCGACAATTTACCCGGTCTTAAAAAATTTTATTTCGCGCGGAAACGTCAAAACGCAATTAAACCAAACATGACAACCATTCCTGACATAACGATTATTGGCGGCGGCATTATCGGTCTCTTGACCGCCCGCGAACTCACCATGGCCGGCGCCCGCGTGAGCATCCTGGAAAAAAACGCTATCGGCCGAGAGTCTTCCTGGGCCGGCGGCGGCATTTTATTGCCAATTTATCCGTGGCGGCAACCTAGCGCGATTTCCGAATTGGTCCGGCACAGCCTGGACATTTACCCCACGCTGGCGACGGAGCTCAGAGAATCGACCGGCATCGACCCCGAGTGGAGTCCGTGTGGCCTGTTTATCAGCCGCAACCCCGATATCGAACAGGCTATCGATTGGTGCGAACGCTATAGTATCGATTATCGAACCGAGCAAACGCCGAGCCTGGATAATTTAAATTGCGATCCGCTCAATCCGCTCTGGCTACCCGATATCGCCCATGCCCGCAATCCTCGCTTATTGAAATCGGCCCGCCGGGATGCGGAAAACCGAAACGTCGAGTTGATCGAACATTGCGATGTGCAAAACGTCACCGTGAAAAACGGCAGAATCGTTTCGTTGACAACCGACCGAGGCAAGCGTCCGGTCGGTCATCTGACGGTCTGCGCCGGCGCCTGGACGAAAACGCTATTCGAGCGCTTCTTTTCCGAATTCGCGGCTCCTGAGATCCAACCCGTCAAAGGGCAAATGCTGCTTTACGACGCGCCGCCCGATCTATTGCCGGGCATGATTCTCGAAAACGATCACTATTTGATTCCGCGGCTCGACGGTAAAATACTGGTCGGCAGCAGCGTCGAGCATTGCGGCTTCGATAAATCGACCTCGGAAGCGACTTACCGCCGACTGAAGTCTTTCGCCGAACATTTATGCCCGGCATTGAAAACGATGCCGATCATAACGCATTGGGCCGGCTTGCGCCCCGGAACCGAGCATGGCGTCCCTTTTATATTTCGGCATCCCAACCTTGACAATTTGAGCGTTAACGCCGGCCATTTTCGTAACGGCCTGGTCATGGCGCCGGCATCGGCTCGCTTAATGGCCGATTTAATTCTGGGTAAGACACCCTTGATCGAACCGGAGCCTTATAGCTTATTCGCCCCTCATTAAACCGAAAATGTTATTCCGGCCACGACCAACCGGAAGTATCAACTTAGAAAAAGCATTGCTCCATGAAGATCATGAAGCCGTAGGGTGCGCATCGCCCACCTGGGCCGGCACCTGTCGTTGGGTTCGTTGCCTTGGAAAGGTGCGCAATGCGCACCCTACGAAGCTAACCCCATGGATAGGTTCGCGGCGGACCTCGATAGACATACCCGATACCTTTTATTTTTAGACGGTTTTTCGATCAAAAGGGAGTAGGATTATTATTCGAATTGAGCGCGAAGCTTCATTGCGATGCCAAGGCCTGCACTTCAACCGTGATGTGTTTGATTCGGCGAAAGTCGCCGAGCAAGGCTTTGTAATAGTCCGGCGGCTTTGGAAAACGAGTCGTCACCGCAACGATCGCGGCGTATTGGTTAGGGCCGATTTGCCAGACATGGAGATCGGCCACTCGATTATCCGAGTCGTTTTCCAGCGCCATCTTGATCGCGGCCGTGTAATTTTCTTCGATACTGCCATCCAGCAATATTGGCCCGGTTTTCTTCAACAAGGTCATCGACCAACGCAAGATGATCAATGCGCCCAAAATTCCCATCGCAGGATCCAGCCAATTCAATCCGTAATATTTTCCGCTCAGCAATGCGGCAATCGCTAAAACCGAGGTCAATGCATCGGCCAACACATGAAAAAATGCCGCCTCGAGATTATGATCGTGGTGATGTTCGTGCTCGTCGCCGTGTCCGTGGCGGTCAATCAATATCAGCGCGCACAGCAAGTTAATGAACAAGCCGATGCCGGCCACCATGATCGCTTCGTCGAAACGAATACTTTGCGGCTCAAACAAATATTTGACCGATTCCATCGCCATGACCGCGGCAACGACAGCCAACGTAACGGCACTGGCAAAACCGCCCAACACACTGACCTTACCGGTTCCGAATGAAAACCGGGGATTACGGGCGTTTTTTCTCGCATAACGATAGGCAAACACCGTGATCATGAACGCCGCGACATGAGTACCCATGTGCCAACCGTCGGCCAATAAGGCCATCGAACCATAAAAGATTCCGGCCGTTATTTCGACCACCATGGTTACCGCAGTCAAAAAAAGAACGAAACTCGTCTTTTTCTCGGCTTTTTTATGCTGCTCGATATCTCGTTGCAAATTGCAACTAAGTTTTGAATCCGCGTCGCGCATACGATCTATTCCGGCACTAAAACAATGAAATTGACAATAACGTCCACTATCCGCTGTAATCTAAAAAGCATTTCACCATGAATGCCATGAAGAATAAGAAGTTAATTCAATAACTTGTTATTTGTTTGCATAGAACGTTCATTTATCCAAGAGGTTAGCGGCAATGTTTAGGTCATCTCTGGAAATATGCGTTTCATGGTTAAACGGTCCTATTTTCGGGGTATTTGAAAAGACATTTTGAAACCGTGCTTGTGGGAAGTCAATTAGACAGAGGCAATTGGGTGATAACGAGGCGAATGAGAGATGGAGGGAAGATGGCAGCGCATAACCAGGCTACTTGGTTCTCCGTAGCCTGGTATCCGATCAATTGAAAACGGAATTAAACGCCGTGCGCTTATTTCAGCTTAGGGCAGTCGACATATTCGGCATGCACTGTGCTGATTTTGACGACGCGATGTTTCTGATTGGGGTTATTGTTAGGTCCTTCCGCTTCGCCAACAGCCGATATCCGCAATTGGTTCGGTCTTGCGCCTGCTTGTCTCAGCATATTTGCGACAGATGCCGCTCGACGTTCCGCCAGCCTTTTGTTGCTAGCCGCGCTGCCGACCGTATCGGTGTAAGCCACAACATCTGCAGTTGAACTTGGGTGAGTTTGCAGATACTGACCGATCAAATTGATATCGTGATGATTGGTATTGTAAGGCGTTGCGCTACCGGTGCTAAAGAATGCGCCGGTTCTTTGGACTTTACCTGCTTTATCGTGATTATCGCTATGAACTTCGGTCAGCCAGTCGCACATGGCTTTTTCCGATTCCAGACGATGATTGGCCGCATCGCGAGCCGCATTCATCGCTTTTTGCTGCTGATCGATATTCCAATAATGGTCGTTTTGCCAATGTCCCAGTATGTGATTGGCCTCTTCGAATCTTTCTTCAGCGGCTTCCCAATGGTACAGCGCTTGCCCATAGTTCCCGGCTACCGCTGCGTCCATTTCCGATTTTAAAGCGGGAATGTCCTTTGCAGGGGGGGTACAAGCCGTTAATGCCGGAGCCAATATAGCAAGCGACAGGTATACAAGTTTTCTGTTCATGATTTTTATCCTCTTAAATCAAAAGCGATCCCTACCGGGAGATCAGTGGAGAGTTGTTAACCCAAAATAAATGGATTATTCGCCGTCATCCAATGGACCGTAAGTCGTCCAAAAACCCGGATAATGGGCGCCGAAATAACGCGTATCTTCACTGAAACGGTCCCACACATAAGGCGGAGTTATATAGTCTTTTGTAGGAATCGGAGAGGTAACCAGCTCAGCCACGCCAATGACCGTCCGGCTTACGCCATGACCTACACCACGCAATAACCCCCAGCTCATGCCGAGAAATATATTGGAATCGCTGCTGATATTGACGATATTTTTTGGTATTTCAATCCACCCTGTCGTCGTATTAAAAAAACCTTGACTCACCTTCTTTGTAAAACCGGACAAATACCCTTGTTCGTGATCGTCGGCATATCCCGGACTTGCTGTTACGAGTGTGCCGACTAACAGGCCGGCGGTGATTAATTTATTTTTATTCATTGTAGATTCCTCCCGAAACGTTAAAGGTATCAGGTCCACTATAACAATCATTCAAGTTGTTATAACTCCGACCCAAAGAGTTTTCACATGACCGAAACAGTAGGTTTATTTGACGGCCATACTGGCCAAAGCCTCCTTACTTAAGCATCAAACAACTCTCCCTATTGCATCGGCTTAATGCAAAATAGATATTTAAATCGAAGGGACGCGCGCTCCTTTATCCCTTAATAACGACAATAGCCTAAAGGTTGAATGTTGTCAAACCGGCGCCCTGCCTGAATTCGTAGTAATTTTCATTATTGTCTACCGTTTATAACAATCAAAAGCGTAACTTGACGCAAGTCAGTCAATGCGATCGTCCCCTATGCGCACCAACGGGCATCTTTTTTGAAAACCGACCGCCGAAAGCGCCTTTCTACACTTGGGATTTGCCCCATACGCATCAAGCTAAAAACGGCCAACTTGAATTAATAGTGAGTATTCAGTTCCCCGGCCATTCTCGTTCCCACGCTCTGCGTGGGAATGCCTGAGTACCGCTCCAGCGGTACGAGACGCTAGAGCGTCTCGGGCTGCATTCCCACGCTGGAGCGTGGGAATGATAGGGGGGATGTGAATAATTACAATTAATAAGTGTTAGCGTCATAACAAAGACCTATGCTCAGCCGCTCTCCTTTGCATGAACTATATCAGTAGCATCAGCATAAATGCGCCGCCATGCGTGACACTAAAATAAACGATCGACAACACAAACGCCAAAGCGGGCGTGATTAATAAAATACGCATGATCAAATAGGTAATAACCGCAAAGACCCAGACCATCAAGCCGAATAAAATATAGTAGCTCAACAAGTCGTCGGTTGTTGTTAGCCAAACGATAACAGGAAGACCCGCAGTGGCAATGATGTTCTCACAAATCAAAAAACTGGTCGCTGCCGAAATAAACCCCGCGCTCGCTTTTCTAAAAATCAAGAGTATTTCAACAAACATCAAGGTTAACCCGGTTTCCAGAATAGCCTCGATCAGCGCGTCTAAAGGATCGGTAATATTAGCTAGAATAAATAACTCGATTAGTAAATAATAGTACAAATTTTTTTGAAAAAAACTAACCGAACGCGGCAACTCTAGCGGACAATGCCTGAACCAGCACAACGGAACGTAGGCTTTTATAAGCTCCATTCCTCCCCCTAATTGTTGTTATCCAAAATTATTCTGCGTCCGGACTTTCGGATTCCAAAATTTTGCTGGTGTTATCTAATCGATCTTCATAAACATTGAACCCGTCATTCAATGCAATGACCAGCTCTTTAGCTTTTTCGCTTAATTTAGCCAGACGAAGCTTAGTTTTCTTATTCCAGCCAACCGGGGTATTGATCGGCAATAGCATATGAGTGTTCGTCAGGCTTTTTTCGAACAATTCCGCTAGATTTTCCAGCAAATGGAGTTCCTTTTGCCGTTCCTCCAATCTTCCGATAATTAACTTCGCCTGCAATTTACTAATCGCGATATGCAGCGGCGCCATAAACGCTATCAGTCCTACTAATGTCAATGGCCCAACGATGGGATCGAATAATATCGCAAAGAAGCCCATTTGAATTTCGGCAAACAACATCAACATGACGATGGAACCTAAAATCAAAAGGCTGGAAAAATGCGCACGCTCTTTCCAAAGCTCGATAGCTTGCTTGACTTCCGGTATAACGACCGCGCCGACATCGCGGATATTCTGTTCGAGCGCTTGCAGAATTCGGTAGGACCGGTAGTGATTTAAGTTTTCGATACGCTCATCGATAATCCCCATCGACTCTTTATTCCGCGGATCGGCTAAGTTTGCCTGACTGGATAGCACGACGAATTGTCCGGTCTTGATACCCAGTTCAGCCAATCTTTTTTGCCATGATTTGATAACTTCCGCATTTGCAGTCGCATGATCGATGATATAGACGAACTTATTGGAGTCCTGCTGTTCGGCAATGCTCTGACTGAGCCCCGTCAACGAATGCAATTCGCTATCGAAAACATCGCAAAACACTAGAACCAAGTCGGAAATCTCGACAATATGCCGGGTTAGCAGCTTTGTAATCGGATTAACCGGGGCTTCTATTCCGAAGTTGGGCGACTCGATTATCAACTTACCTTTCAATCGCTCGTTATTGACGGTTTTCAGCTCTAAATACGCGTTAACATTATTGCCTTCGCCCCGTATTTCTTGTTCTAACTTTCGGCTTATCCGGTAAAAAGGCAAACGGTGATCCAAATCCAACGCGGCCCCGGGCAAGGTTACTGCATGGTTTTGGCTATTGTGCTGCAGAACCGTGAATTTATGATTAGATGATTGTATTCCCGCTAAACTCTGATTCGCATTCAAATATTGATTGATAAACCGAGAACTCGCCTGCGAAGATCCGCCGATCACGCTGATAATAGGCCACCAGGAATGTTGACTGGCCGTGGTTTCGTCAGCACCGATCAGACCCAAATCGAATTCGAGTTGATCAAGTTCGTGAAACACCTTGGCCGCATCGAGCAAGACCGGATTATTATCGACAAAATGCTTTTCAATATTGAGCAATTGTTTACCGGGTGTTTTTTTTGTCATCAGTTTGACCTTGATTGTTATTAATTGTTATTTGTACGCCTGAGTCAGACGTCATGGCATATTAAATGGATAGGCGTAACGTCTTGAGTTCGACCACTCCCTTGATATATCGATACTGCCGCTACCTGCCACACCAACCGACGCCCACGGCACGACAATAGACCGCGTAACTTAGCTGAATTCCATGATTATTAAGTAGGATTTCAAGTATACACCCAGTTAAAACGCAATCAAAAAATGATCTTATCGACATTGTTGTTGAAATTAGCTTACCCGGCAGTAATGCCGCATCAACTGACTCAAACCGCTGACCAAGCAAAAATAATCCTAAAAAGAGCAGCTTACATGTGTTGTAGACCGTTCGTGATATGCCAAGTCGAAGCATGAACGCTCTACAACACTTTCACCGGCTTGGTGAAGCCTCAACTGCTCTTTTTAGGATAATCGGTATTCAAGTCTTTGCCTTTGTCATTAACTGCCAGTATATTAGCTAGCTTATCATTACCTTAAATATGAGGCTGTAAAACGGGTCGCTAGATGGAAAAACCAAATACTATCCTTCCAGGCGCTTGGGCCTTAATGACCGTGATCCTTGCTTTCGTTTTATCGGGATGCGCAAAACCTTTTTGGGGCGGTTATGGGGACACTGGCCTAAGTCGGGATGCGTTTGAGGTATATGTCGAACAAGTCTTCCGATTTCAGAATCGGCTAACCAACGAAGTGATGCTCTTATCTCTAAGGAGCGAAGACCTCAATCAATTCAACGACATCTACTTAGCCGAGCATAAAATGCATGAAATCTGCAGCCCTTTAAATGAATATGTGGCCAAGAGCATGGATGACCAAAATGCCGGGCTGCTGTTAATGCGACGCTTGGAAAGGTCAGTGGCGCCTTGCGAACAAGCCGCCCAATATGTTGATTTACTGCTAAGGCACTTGGATTAGATCTGCCGATGATAAGCTCAAACTTTCTTTAAAGGCGTTAAAACCGTATTGACAGCCGGTTTACTTTTATCGATTTCCGGATAATCGAGCGTGTAATGCAAGCCTCTGCTTTCCTTACGTAACTGTGCACAACGCACGATCAATTCGGCAACTATCACCAAATTACGAAGCTCCAATAAATCGCTGGTCACTCTAAAGTGGCTGTAATATTCAGCGATTTCGCTTTTCAGTAATTCAATTCGGCGCATCGCGCGGCTCAATCGTTTATCGGTCCGTACGATACCGACATAATCCCACATAAAATGCCTGAGCTCGCTCCAATTGTGAGAAACGACCACCTCTTCGTCGGAATCGCTGACCTTCGACTCATCCCATTCGGGAACCTTGGAAGGCTCCGGTATATCGGGCAGTATTTGAAGAATATCCCGGCAAGCCCGCTCAGCGAAAACCAAACATTCGAGCAGCGAATTGCTAGCCATGCGATTCGCGCCATGCAAACCGGTACAGGCAACTTCGCCGACCGCATAAAGATTCGACAAATCGGTACGGGCATTGCGATCGGTTAAAATACCGCCGCAAGTATAATGAGCGGCCGGCACAACCGGGATAGGTTGTTTAGTAATATCGATATCCAGTTTTAAACAACGCTCATATATGTTCGGAAAATGCTCACGTACAAAGGCCTCCGTTTTATGGCTGATATCCAGATAAACGCAATCGATCCCACTTTTTTTCATTTCATGATCGATAGCTCTGGCAACGATATCGCGTGGAGCCAGTTCCTCGCGAGGATCATAGCGATGCATGAACGCAGTCCCGTCCGGCAAAATGAGACGCCCCCCCTCTCCCCGGACCGCCTCGCTGATCAAAAACGAATGCCCATGCGGATGATAAAGACAAGTGGGATGAAACTGCATGAATTCCATATTGGCGACTCGACAACCGGCACGCCAAGCCAAAGCGATACCATCGCCGGTCGCAATTTGAGGGTTAGTGCTGTACAAATACACTTTACTGGCGCCACCTGTAGCAAGCGCGACTGCTCTAGCCGCGATAGACTTAACACGGTGCGAGTGGATATCAAGCACATAAGCCCCCGTTACCCTGTCACTGGTTTTTTTGCTTAAAATTAAATCGATGACATTATGATGCTCGTATATCTTAATGTTAGGATGTGCCCTGGCCCTTTCGATTAATATTTCCGAAACGGCCTTACCAGTGGCGTCGGCCGTATGCACAATGCGGCGGTGCGAATGACCGCCTTCGCGATTCAGATGCAATTGCGTTTCGCCGGTTTCGGTTTGCTCTTCTGTAAACACAACCCCTTGATTCCTAAGCCAATCGATTGACTCCTTGCCATGCTTGACCGTCAATTCGACTATATCGGGATCACACAATCCGGCGCCGGCATCCAGCGTATCGGCAATATGCGATTCGAGCGAATCTTGTGCATCCAAAACTGCGGATATTCCGCCTTGCGCATAATAAGTACTGCCTTCGAAAATCACGCATTTTGACAAGACGGCAACACGGACTCGGTCGGCAAGCTTAAGAGCCAAGCTCAAACCAGCCGCGCCACTGCCGATGATAAGAACATCATAAGTTTCAGATTGATTCATGTAATGGTTGAAGTTATCGGTATTTATTTTTTTGTTATTTCTTGGGTATTAATACAGCAATACTATAATTATGGCTTCATAAGCCTTGTTTGTGGATAATAACGTTTTTTTATACGTTAGCAATTTTTTTTGAAGCTTAAGAACTTGTGCGGTTTAATTCTGTCTATCAAAACACATTGGAAAACTTGTGAAAGTTAAAACAGGGACCAGCGAACAACTGGATAAAGACTTGGTGTTGCGCGTGCAGCAAGGCGACAAGTCTGCCTTTGATCTATTGGTCATCAAATATCAGTATAAAATAGTTCAACTGGTAAACCGCTATGTCAAGGATCCCAGTGAAGCGCAGGATGTGGCGCAGGAATCTTTCATCAAGGCTTACCGGGCGATTGGTAATTTTAGAGGCGACAGCGCTTTTTATACCTGGCTCTACCGCATTGCCATCAATACCGCAAAAAACTATCTGGTTGCCCGCTCACGGCGTAGTAGCGATTATGAAATCGATATCGACGATGCGGAACAAATACAAAATGCTCCGGAACTAAAAGGTATGGATACGCCGGAACAGCATTTGCTGAACGAAGAAATCCTTGAAACGATCAAAGCCGCAATCGAAAAATTACCTGAGGAAATGCGCATAGCCATTACCTTGCGGGAGTTCGAAGGAATGAGTTATGAAGAAATTGCCGATGCGATGGAATGCCCGGTTGGCACTGTTCGGTCGCGCATTTTTAGAGCGCGAGAAGCGATCGATAATAAATTAACCCCTTTGCTTAAATGACGGTAACTTTTGATGGTCGATGAACTAAATCAAAAAATTTCTCAACTCCTTGATGACGATCTCAATTATCAAGAATCCTTGAGTTTACTCAAAAAAATGCGAACCCAACCGGGTTTACAGCAACAGTTGCACCGCTATGAAGCAATCAGCCATGTGCTCAAATCCGACACCTTCGTACCTGTCGATACGGATTTTGCCCAACGGATTAGCCGAAGCTTGCAAACCGAGCCCGTTTATCTGGCAACGCGACGCAAAACCTTTAAAAAATCTTACGCCTCGATATCGGCCTTAGCGGCCTCTGTAGTTGCTGTCGCAGTACTTGTCTCTCAAGGGATTAATCAATCATCACAACCGCACATGATGCCCTTAGCTCAATCGCAATCGGTAACCATGGCGGGAAATGCCGAACTGCAGGACCCTCAGCCGCCCCTTGACCATCCATCCGAAAAGGAATTGACGAGAAACCGATTTATTAAATACCTTCAAGCTCATAACAGCAGCCGCTACATAGATGGGGCAGTCAATCTTCAGCCTTATGCGCGGACCGTTCAGTATCAGCAGGAATAATCGCGTGTTGAAAGTTTTAAGTTTTGTTTTATCGCTGACGGCCGCATCCGCGTTTGCCGCCGAAATCGATGCCAAGCAGTCGCCTGAGCATTCGCTTTTGAAAATGCAGCAAGCAATGAAACACCTTAATTACCAAGGTACAGTGGCTTTTTTAAGAAACGGCAAGCTTAATGTCTTAAAATATTCACATGCCTCGACCAATGGCACAGGACAAGAACGCTTAGTTTCGGTAAACTCTCCTTTGCGAGAAACCATTAGGGATGCCGATAAAGTCAGCTGCTTCTTCCCTGAAACCTCTAAAGTTATTGTCGATCACAGACCTGCCGCTCGGTCTTTTTTAATCGATTTACCCGAGCAATTAAATGGCTTGGAAGCGTATTATCAATTTACGTTTTCCGGCGAAGAGCAAGTAGCCATGCTGCCAACAAGAATCCTGGATATTTCTCCAAAGGACCAGTATCGTTATGCACGCCGAATCTGGATAGACATCGGACAATATTTACCATTAAAGGTTGAAGTTTACGACCGCTCGGGCAACACCATCGAGCAGGTTGTATTTACCGAACTTGAAGTCAAACCTAGCTTGCCTTTTATCGATGTCGACTCCGCTCTCTTGGATAAAGAGGTAGAACGCATTCATAACCGGCAACCCATGTCTTTTGAAACCGCGGGATTTGTTTTAAAACAAGTCCCCGGCGGCTTCCGTCAGCAATTTTTCGTGCAAATGACAATGCAGGGCAGTAATCGCCCAGTGGAACACTTGCTCTTATCGGATGGATTTTCGTCTGTATCGGTTTATCTTGAAAATAAAGGTGCTAATATTGAGCTTGGCGCTCGCTCAACCGACTCTGTCAATGCATTTAGCCGAATCATCGACGATCATGTGGTCACCGTAATGGGAGAAGTACCCGAAGAAACCGTCAGGTATATCGCGGAAGGCGTTGAGCTTCGCACGGATATCCAATAAATTTTGCCATTGCTCAACGTATCTATATAGTAAACCGGCGTGCATTGAAATAATTTCACAACACCACTCAACTCATTTACCAAGTAAGCGATTTCCCGACGTCGATATCGCAAGGCCAATTAATCGGTCCAGTGCGCTTTTCGAAAGCTAACGGTAAGATCACCCTGCCCTGTACAAAATACGCTATCTAAATGACCTATAATTCCCGACGATCCATCATGAGTTTACCCGGAGGCTATCACTCTATGAAAATTTATGGACTCTTATTATTAAGCTTGTTGTTCATTCAAAACGCTGCAGCGCAACTGCCCGACTTTACCGGGATGGTCCAGGATAATGGCAAAGCCGTGGTCAATATCAGCACCTCCCAAAAAGCCCCGGAGAATGAAGTAACGGGCTTTCCCGGAGAGCCTCAACTACCAGAAGGCATTCCTCCGGAACTGGAAGAGTTATTCAAACATTTCTTCCAAGGGCCGGGAGGCGGCATGATTCCCAGGGAAACTAATTCGTTAGGGTCAGGATTTATCATTTCCGGCGACGGTTATGTGCTGACCAACCATCATGTCGTCAAGGACGCTGATGAAATCGTCGTTAAACTAACCGACAGACGCGAATTAGTCGCTAAACTGATCGGGTCGGACTCACGAACCGATGTCGCACTGTTAAAAATCGATGCTGAAGATTTACCTTCGGTTGCCATCGGCTCCCCTGAAAAATTGCAGGTCGGCGAATGGGTACTTGCGATCGGGTCGCCATTCGGTTTCGAACAGTCGGTCACCGCCGGCATCGTTAGCGCAAAAGGCCGCAGCCTGCCCGGCGGAAATTATATTCCGTTCATTCAAACCGATGTTGCAATAAATCCGGGTAATTCGGGCGGCCCATTATTCAACATGGAAGGCAAAGTGGTCGGTATCAACTCCCAAATCTACAGCCGGACCGGCGGATTCATGGGGCTTTCTTTCGCAATCCCAATGGATGTCGTCATGAACGTCGTCGACCAGCTCAAAACTAAAGGTAGCGTATCGCGCGGCTGGCTCGGCGTGCAAATTCAAGATGTCA
Organism: Gammaproteobacteria bacterium; assembly: GCA_018830325.1. GTDB lineage: Bacteria > Pseudomonadota > Gammaproteobacteria > Methylococcales > Methylomonadaceae > Methylotuvimicrobium. Next base: position 45,842 of record JAHJSQ010000083.1, on the reverse strand, counting down.
CCCGAGAGTTGGCCGAATCGTTCGGCATGAAACGTCCTGTCGGCGCCTTGATCGCCAAAATTATTGCCCAAAGTCCGGCGGAAGCTGCCGATCTTCAAATAGGCGATATCATTGTCGAGTTCAATGGTCAGAAAATAGAAACATCCGGAGACCTGCCGCCACTAGTAGGCATGAGCCCGATCAATGAAAAATCCAAACTCACCGTGATTCGCCAAGGCGATAAAAAAGTGGTTAGCGTTAAAATCGGATTACTACCGGAAGAGGATGTTCAGCAAGCCGCCACGAAAGCCGCACCGAAACCGGACAATCGCCTCGGCATCAGCGTCAGTAACCTGAATGAAGAACAACGCGAACAAACTCAAGTCTTGAAAAACGGCGTGTTAGTTCAGAATGTCGGCAAGGGACCGGCTGCCCAAGTCGGTATCCAACGCGGCGACGTCATTTTAAGGATCGCTAATAATGTCATTCGAGATGTGGCTGATTTTGATAGAATAGTCAAAAATCTTCCGGCCGGCCAATCGATTGCTGTATTAATACAGCGGCGGGGCAGCCCGGTCTTTTTGGCCATTAAACTAGATAAATAAACGTGGATTTAAAAAACATAAGAAACTTTTCCATCATCGCGCATATCGACCATGGCAAATCGACACTGGCCGACCGCTTCATTCAACTATGCGGCGGCTTAAGTAACCGGGAAATGGCGGCCCAAGTCCTCGATTCGATGGATATCGAGAGGGAACGCGGCATTACGATTAAGGCGCAAAGCGTCACCTTGAATTACCAAGCCAAGGACGGCATTACCTATCAACTGAACTTCATCGACACTCCGGGACATGTCGACTTTTCTTACGAGGTCTCAAGGTCCCTAGCCGCCTGCGAAGGAGCATTATTGGTCGTTGACGCCGCTCAAGGCGTCGAAGCGCAAAGCGTCGCGAATTGCTATACCGCGATCGAACAAGGTCTGGAAGTTGTCCCGGTATTGAATAAAATCGATCTGCCGTCCGCCGAACCCGAACGCGTGATGGCTGAAATCGAAGACGTTATCGGTATTCCCGCCGATAATGCCCTCAAAATTAGCGCTAAAACCGGCGTCGGTGTCGAGGACGTGCTGGAACAATTGGTTCAATTGGTCCCGCCGCCTTCCGGCGACGAAAATGGACCATTGCAAGCACTAATCATCGACTCTTGGTTCGATAGCTATCTGGGTGTAGTGTCGCTGATTCGGATCGTCAACGGCAGCATCCGCCGCAAACAAAAAATCACCATCATGTCGACCGGCAAGTCATTTCTTGTCGACAAAGTCGGCGTGTTTACACCGAAGCGATTGGAAAAAGACACCCTTAATACCGGCGAAGTCGGCTACATGGTCGCTTCGATCAAAGATATTTTCGGCGCTCCGGTCGGCGATACGATCACTTCGACCGACAACCCGTCCGATAAGCCATTAGCCGGATTCCAAAAAGTCCAGCCGCGCGTATTCGCCGGCTTATACCCGGTATCTTCGGACGACTATGAAGACCTGCGTGAAGCGCTAAACAAATTACAATTAAACGACGCTTCGCTGCAATTCGAACCTGAAACTTCGCAAGCACTGGGTTTCGGTTTCCGCTGCGGATTTCTCGGCATGCTGCACATGGAAATTATTCAGGAACGACTCGAGCGCGAATACGATATCGACCTGATAACCACGGCACCGACCGTGGTCTACGAAGTGACCACCCACAACGGGGAAGTTTTAATGGTAGACAACCCGGCTAAATTGCCCGATATCGGTGCGATCGCATCGATTAAAGAACCGATTATCCGCGCCAATATTTTAGTTCCTCAAGATTATTTGGGTAACGTTATCAATCTATGTATCGAAAAACGCGGCATTCAAAAAGACATGCAATACGCCGGACGACAAGTCTCATTGAATTATGAATTGCCGTTAAGCGAAGTCGTACTGGATTTTTTCGATCGTTTGAAATCGGCCAGTCGCGGCTTTGCTTCATTCGATTACGAGTTCTTGCGTTTTCAAGAAGCTTCGCTGATTAAACTGGATATCCTGATCAACGGCGAAAAAGTCGACGCACTGTCGATCATCGTTCATCGAGACATCAGCCAAAACCGCGGACGCGATTTGGTTGAAAAAATGAAGGACCTGATTCCTCGTCAGATGTATGAAGTTGCTATTCAAGCCGCGATCGGTTCAAAAATCATTGCCCGGTCGACAGTTAAAGCGATGCGTAAAAACGTGACTGCTAAATGTTACGGGGGAGACATCACTCGTAAGAAAAAACTCCTGGAAAAACAAAAGGCCGGTAAAAAACGCATGAAACAAGTCGGCAAGATAGAAATTCCGCAAGACGCTTTTCTTGCAGTACTTCAGGTCAACAAAGACTAACTTTTATTCTTATACTCCGACGCCCCTTATACTCCAATCAGCTCTTCACTTTTTGCACCTTTGACCATGAATTTCGATTTTTCATTTTTTTTAGCGATCGCCACTTTATTGACCGGAGCGATTTGGGGCGGCTATTTAGCCTACCTTAAATTCGCCAGCATCGACCCGCCACCGGAAAACGAGCCGATTATAGTCGAGTATGCTCGTTCGTTTTTTCCGATCGTGTTGATCGTTTTGCTGCTCAGATCGTTTTTGGTTGAGCCGTTTAGAATCCCTTCCGGGTCGATGATGCCGACCTTGCTGATCGGTGATTTCATTTTGGTAAACAAGTTTACCTATGGCATACGGCTACCGGTCATTAACAAAAAAGTCGTCGAAATGAGCCAACCCCAACGCGGCGATATCGTCGTATTCCGCTATCCTAAACAACCATCGGTCGATTACATCAAGCGCATCATTGGCTTACCGGGCGATCGTGTCGCTTACGATAAAAAAAACCTCTATATCAATGGCCATCCGGTTAAACGCGTTTCACTCGGCATTTATGAAGGCGTCGGCCAAGGCGAAAGCATGACCGGCACCGAACATTTTCTAGAGAATTTAAACGGTATCGAACATAGCATTTTAATCAGTCCCGGCGCGCCTTCGATTGACGGCGTTTATGTTGTACCCGAAGGCCATTTTTTTGTAATGGGCGATAACCGCGACAATAGCAACGACAGCCGCTATTGGGGCACGGTACCCGAACAAAACCTAGTAGGGAAAGCATTTTTTATATGGATGAACTGGGATTGGCAATATAAAGGCGTCGGCTTCGACCGTATCGGCACAATCATTCAATGAAATCCCATTTTTTATCTTATAGGGGACGACTATGAAAGCTTCCTTGCAACGCCAAACCGGATTAACGCTCATTTCGACTATATTGCTTCTGGGCTTGATCGCGTTTTTTACGCTGTTGATTTTGAAAATCGCGCCAATCTATATAGACCATAGTAAAGTAGTCAATTCACTGGCAGGCCTAAAACAGACTGTCGACATTCAAACGAAAAATAAAAACGAAGTTTGGAATGCCTTGGACAAGCGCTTTAACCTCAATTACGTTTATAACGTCACAAAGGATGATGTCAAAATAACCAAACAAGGCAATTATTTGAAAGTTGAAATCGATTATGAAGTCGTCGAAAAGATTGTCGGTAACTTGAGTGTACTCGTCGAGTTTAATGAAGTCATTGAGGTGGGTGTAGAGTGACGAGAGACCCTGAGATACTTTGTAAAAAACTGGGTTTGCACTTCAATAACATGCAGTTGTTTAAAATGGCGCTGACCCATCGCAGTATGGGAGCGCATAATAACGAGCGACTGGAATTTCTAGGCGACTCGATTCTTGGCTTCGTGGTCGCCGAGAAACTGCACGAAATGTTTCCGGAAGCCAGCGAAGGCGTTTTAAGTAGACTCAGAGCCAGCCTTGTCAATCAGGGTGCGCTCGCTGACTTGGCAAGAAAGCTTAATATAGGCGATTATTTAATCCTTGGCTCGGGGGAACTGAAAAGCGGCGGTTATCGACGCGACTCGATCCTATCCGACGCTGTCGAGGCGATTATCGGCGCCTTGTTTAAGGACCAAGGCATTGAAATTTGTCGGCAATGGGTTCTGGATATGCTGCAGGACAGACTCGACAGCTTATCGCTCGATAATTGGCAAAAAGACCCAAAAACACAATTGCAGGAATTGATGCAATCAAAAAAACTGGACTTACCCGACTACACCTTAACAACGATGTCCGGCTTACCGCATGAACAAACGTTTAAAGTGAAATGCACGATTCCATTATCGGGAAAATCGTGTATCGGTTCCGGCGTATCAAGAAAAAAAGCCGAACAAGATGCCGCAGAGCAAATGCTGGCGCTATTGAAGCGAGAACAATCATGAAATGCGGCTATGTTGCGTTAATCGGCCGACCCAACGTCGGCAAATCCACGCTGATGAATCATTTGCTAGGCCAAAAAATCAGCATTACATCACGAAAGCCACAAACGACCAGGCACCGCATTCTCGGCATCAATACAACCGAAACCGGCCAAGCGATCTATGTCGATACTCCCGGAATGCACGATAACGAAAAACGCGCACTCAATCGTTATCTCAATCGAACAGCGGAAACCACTTTGGTCGGCGTCGAGGTCATCGTTTGGTTAATCGATGGACTTTCCTGGCAGCCTTATGACGATTTGATTTTCAAAAAACTGGAGCAAGCCGGCTTACCGGTCATTCTAGCGGTTAATAAAGTCGATAAAATCAAAGACAGAGATACTCTGTTGGCATTTTTTGCCGAAGCCCAACAGCGCTTTGCTTTCGAACACATCATCCCGATTTCCGCGCTAAAAAAAACCAACCTGCAACAACTGGAAAAACTCGTCATGGAGTTGCTGCCGGAACGCGACCCCATTTATCCGGAGGATCAGATTACCGACCGTCCGGAACGCTTTTTAACCGCTGAAATCATTCGAGAAAAATTGACCCGCCGACTGGGCGACGAATTGCCTTATTCGTTGACTGTCGAAATCGAACGCTATGAAGAAAACCCCGAAATCACTAAAATCTATGCCGTGATTTGGGTCGAGCGTAGCTCGCAAAAAAGTATCGTGATCGGGAAACAAGGCGAAATGCTCAAAAAAATCGGTTCCGATGCCCGGCTCGATATCGAAAAACTAATCGATCAAAAAGTTTATTTACAGTTATGGGTAAAAATCAAACAAGGCTGGTCCGACAACGACCGAGCGTTGCGAAGCCTGGGCTTTAATGATTGAGACTGTTGTTTCGTTGCAACCGGCTTTTATCCTGCACCACCGGAACTTCCGGGAAACCAGCCTGATCGCTGAGGTATTGACTCGGGATTTCGGCCGGCTCTCGGTTCTAGCGAAAGGCGTCAGAATACCGAAATCGAAACTAGGCCCCTTTATTCGTCCGTTTGTTCCTGTACTATTATCATTTTCCGGCAAATCGGACTTAAAAACTCTGACGCACATCGAACCCTGGCAAACGGCACCGAAACTGCATAATCTCGCACTGTACAGCGGGTTTTATATCAATGAACTGGTCACTTATTTTCTGCACCCTTTCGATCCACACCCCGAAGTGTTTCTACTTTATCAAAATGCCTTAAGCCAGCTATCGAATACCTCAGACCTGGAACCCGTACTCCGGGTTTTTGAACTTAACCTGCTGACACAAGTCGGTTATGGCTTGCAGTTCGATGTAGACAACCTTCATCATCCGGTTTCGCCCAGTAAGAAATACCGTTTCAATGCCGAATCGGGACCGGTCGAATCGGAGCAAGGAGATTTTGCGGGAAGTACTTTCCTCGCACTGGAAGCACGCTCATTCCCGGACAGCGCCACTCTGACCGAGGCTAAAAAAATCATGCGCTCGGCAATTAATTTTCATTTGAATGGGAAGCCACTCAAAAGCCGAGAGGTTATTTCCAAAATCCTCAAACACTCGCATTCATGAACAACAACGATATTCTACTTGGCGTCAACATCGACCATATTGCCACGTTAAGGCAAGCTAGAGGTACTCAGTACCCTGACCCGATCCAAGCCGCATTGATCGCCGAACAAGCCGGCGCGGACGGTATTACTGCTCATTTGCGCGAGGATCGCAGACATATTCAAGACCGGGATATTTATCTACTGCGCGACATTATCCACAGCAGACTGAACTTGGAAATGGCCGTCACCGACGAAATGATTGCAATTGCGCTCAAAGTCAAACCTTACGCTTGCTGCCTCGTTCCGGAAAAGCGCGAGGAACTGACTACCGAGGGCGGTCTGAACGTGGCCGAAAATCAATTCCGCATGAACGATGTCTGCCTTCGGCTCGGCGAGGCCGGAATCGAAGTCTCCTTATTCATCGACCCGGATCGGCGTCAAATCGACGCTGCTGTGAAAGCGGGCGCGCCAGTCGTAGAATTGCATACCGGGCGTTATGCCGATGCGGAAACATCAAGCATTCGCTCCGACGAGCTAAAGCGCATTCAATCGGCCGCGCAATACGCAAACAGCGCCGGATTACAGGTCAATGCCGGACACGGACTCAATTTTCACAATGTCGAAGCGATTTGCAAAATCCCTGAAATTGTCGAATTAAATATCGGCCATGCCATTATCGCCCAAGCGGTTTTCTCCGGTTTAGCCAAAACCATCGGCGATCTCAAACAATTGATGCGGCAAGCCCGATTACAAAGCTTGATCGCTAGATAACCGATGAAATTACAATGCTTTCAATTAACCTCGGCCGGCGACCGAGAAGTTAATCAAGATTCGATGGGGCGCATTATACAAGACGACTATGCCTTGTTTATTGTTGCCGACGGACTCGGAGGCCATCAGTCGGGTGAAAAAGCTTCCCGATATTTTTGCCAAGGCTTATTAAAATTAGTCCATCAGCACCGGAGTCATCTTGCTCAAGCTCCCGATGAAACCATGACGGCATGGTTTAAATCAGCAGTCGAAGAAATGAAAAAGCTTTTCGGCAACGATCCATCCGCATCGGAAGCGCATACCACCTGCGCATTACTCTATATCGACCCGAATCAAACAATCACAGCGCATTGCGGCGACTCCCGAATTTACCGGATGAATGCGAATAAAGTTCTATGGCGTACGAAAGACCATTCAATCACGCAGCAACTGTTGGACGAAGGATCAATAACCGAACAAGAAATGGGCTTGCACCCTGAGCAAAACCAATTGACGCGTAGTGTAAATATCCAGCAAACCCATCTACCCGAAATCCATGTTTACCCCCCAATAAAACTGGGCGAAACATTTCTCTTATGTACAGACGGCTTCTGGGAGTACGTTAAACCCGCCGAATTACTCGATTTAGCACAACCCGATAGCGGTAAAATCGAACTAGGGAAATTTGCCCGATTGACGGTACTCAGGGCAAGAGGCCACAGCGACAATGTGACGGTCCAATGGATAAGGTGCCTGGGATGAAACGCATAAATAACCACGATGCTGACATTAAGACTGATGTTTGCGCGCATATCCTGTATCAAAACGACACACCACATCAAAAGGGGTCTATTGATTTAACAATAGCCCCTATCGCTCAAATCTCGAAATATACCTTTCGCACTTCAAATTTCGGCAGTGCCTGAGGAGGCGCCAGGGTGTGCGGCAAAGGCTTTGCCAGCATGGAGCTGGCATAGAGCCTACAGGGATGTATTCACGGCGTCCTTTGACGGACACCCTGGTGCCGAATTTTGATCTGCGATGGGTATACATTAGGCGCGGCACCGAATATACTCATCGCACTTCAAATTTCGGCGGTACCGAAATTTGAAGTGCGAAAGATATATGATGCGCGAAAGGGAATATATCAGTACTTAGAGCAGATTTGCTCTGAATTAAAACTAGGCGGCCAAGCCGTGTTTTTGTATACGGTATAGCAAGGTATCTCGGGTAATGCCTAATAAGCGGGCTGACTTGCTGCGATTGCCGTTGGTTCTAGTAAGCGCTTGATTGATCAAGTCCGCCTCTAGAGAGTCCAATTGGATACCGAAATCAGGCAGTTTAAAATTCGGAATATCACCTGCATCTGCCGAAGGAGCCTTTTCATCAATATATTCAGCAAATTCATGCGGTAAATTATCGGGCTCAATAACTTTTCCCGCCAACAAAATCGACAGTCTTTCACATAAATTGCGGAGTTCTCTTATATTACCAGGCCATCGATAGCGAGTTAAAACTCGAATCGACTTTTTACTGAATTTCGGGGCTTCGAGCGAATGAGCCTGCGCAAAATGCCGAACAAAATGAGTAATCAGCGGCTCGATGTCTTCGGTTCTTTTCGATAGTGGCGGCAACTCTAACGGTACGACATTTAAACGAAAGTACAAATCCTGCCTAAACTGTCCTGCGTCGATTTGCTTAACCAAGTCTTGGTTACTGGCCGCGATGATTCTCACATCGACGCGATAAGGCTTGGTTTCTCCAACAGCTAAACATTCACCAAGCTCTAAAAAACGCAATAATTTTGCTTGAATCGACAGAGGTAACGAATTAATTTCATCCAAAAATAAGGTCCCGCCATCAGCGGCTTGAAAGATGCCTTGCTTGTTAATGTTGGCTCCGGTAAATGCACCTTTTTTATGCCCGAATAACTCAGACTCCACTAAGCTCTCAGGCAAGGCGGCACAATTCAACTTGATAAACGGCTTATTAGCACGCGCGCTTTCTTTTTGAATAGCGGAAGCTAGCACTTCCTTACCTGTACCGGTTTCTCCTTTGATGAAGACTGTTACATCGGTACAAGCAACCATTCTAGCGCTACGAATTAGAGAATCGAGTGCGGGAGATTTCCCAATTATCGAATTAAAATGATCCACAGGAGCCTCTCCTAAAATTATAAGTGTTGTAATCGCATGGGATTAAGCCATGGCAGAGCGGCCAATAATGCGAGTGCAATCATCAATAAGCCGACCATCTGCTTAAAGTACTGCATTCTGGATAACCTTGTTAGTGTGCTGGTTATTATACCGACACTTATCACGGCGGGTAAAGTCCCAAAACCGAAAGCCAACATCGTCAACCCGCTACGAATAATATCACCGGTCGTCGCCGCAAGTGCCAATGCAGCATAGACAAGGCCGCAGGGCAACCAACCCCAAATCATACCAAATAAAAAAGCTTGCTTGTGCGTTTTCACCGGAATTAAGCGGCGGCCATACGGCTCGATTAACTTCCAAAAACGGGATCCGGCTTTTTCGATATAAGCAAAACGCGGAAACCACCCCGCGATATAAAGTCCGGCACTGGTCATTACCACGGCCGAAAGTACCTGTAACACCCTATGACCGTGACCTTCGCCAAAAGGCATCGTTAATATCGCCTCAATAAAGCCTACCAACATCCCGGCCAAAGCATAACTACTGATACGGCCCAAATTATAGTTCAGCACATAAGGAAAAAGCTTAGCCTTAGAAGTACGGACCTCGGGCTTAAGACTCAGCGTAAGCGTTCCGATAATCGACCCGCACATGCCGATGCAATGCATGCTACTAAACAACCCCATCGCAAAAGCGACAAAATAGGAGGCATTAAAGGCGATAGTATGTTCCATAGAGGGAGAACATTAGCATATTTATTAACTTAAACAATATTTAGTTTTGAAAAAATGAGGATTTTGACTCATCTTTTTACGTGAAATAACACAGATCAATTACTTATGCCGCATAAATGAATAAATAGATAAAAACTCATTTAAAAACCGACTGAATTTGCATCTGGATTTTTTCCGCCATCGACTTACGGTCTTCGGCATCTCGAATCGGACGACCGACGACAATATAGTCGGCTCCGTTACGGAAAGCTTGCTCGACACTGACCACACGCTTCTGATCGTCCTCTTCTCTATTATCGACCGGCCTAATACCCGGAGTGACAACCAACAAACGATGATCTAATTCCTCCCTTAACATAGACGCTTCCAACCCTGATGAAACAATACCGTCGCAGCCGATTTGCAAGGCACGCTTGGCGCGCGATAAAACTAAATCTCGTATATCACATTGAAACCCCAAATCATCGAGATCCCCCCTATCCAAGCTAGTTAAAGCGGTCACCGCCAGTACTTTTAATTGCCCTTTTTCCTTCGCGGCCGCCTCCATAATGGCATCGTTACCGTGAATAGTCGCCAGGTCGACACCTTTGCTACTCAGCGCGCGAATTGCCCGTCCGACCGTGGCCGGCACATCAAAAAATTTTAAATCGACGAAAACCTTTTTGTTCTGTAGTTTCAACCATTCGATAAAGCCAAAATAATCCCCGGACATGAATAGCTCCATGCCGACTTTATAGAAAATCACCGAATCGCCCAATTCTTCGACCAAGGCTTGGGCTTCAGAGATACTCGGTACATCCAACGCCATGATTAAGCGCTCGCGGACAGGAATGGATTTTTCAGAAATAAAAGTTTCGGTCATGAGCAAGTATTGATATGCAATAAGAAAAGCCCTCTATATTACCGAAACTTAATTCAACAGTGAATGTTAAAATAGCGTTCAACTATTCCACCCTACCAAAGTCGCATATCAAATGCGCCTTAACTGCATGACAACCAAGCATTTAATGCATTTATGATCTTCACTCTGCTGCAAATGGCCGGATTAATCGCCTGCGGTATCGGTTGGCGCTGGCTTCGCCCAGGCGGAATTAGCTCCGAACAAGCTCGACCGGTTTTGACATCGGTGGTCTATTATTTGTTTTTACCTGCAATGGTACTGGAAGTCCTGTGGCGTTCGGATATTGGCGTAAAATCGCTGCAGTATACGTTGCTGTGTACATTAAGCATAACTTTTGCAATGACTTGCATCTGGTTAATTGGGCGAGCCCTTAACATTCAAGATAAAAAACTTGGCGCGATTATTCTGGTCACCGCATTCCCCAATGTCACCTATCTTGGACTGCCCGTTTTAGAAGAAACTTTCGGTCATTGGGCTCGTTCGGTCGCCATACAGATCGACTTATTTGCTACCGCGCCTTTTTTATTTACTGCCGGCATCATGACTGCCCGGCATTTTGGCGAAGACCATAGCCAAAAACACAAACCGATCTGGCTCAATCTCAACGCTCCGCCTTTTTGGGCAGCCTTATTGGCGGTGATTTTAAATATGAACCAGATTGCTGCTCCCGAGTGGTTACTGGGGGTTTTGCAGAAACTTTCGGCCAGCGTCGTGCCGATCATGCTTTTTTCATTGGGTTTGGCATTGAGCTGGCAAAGCATCACTTTGCGTAATCTACCTTATGCTCTGCCGATTATTTTGATTAAACTATTTTTAATGCCGTGGTTTGCCTTGCAAGTATCGGTATTTTCAACGTTGGATGAGGCGCATAAGGCCGCAGCTGTCTTGGAAATGGCCATGCCCAGCATGGTATTGGGCATTGTTTTTTGCGACCGCTACCGGCTAGACAGCGCTCTCTATGCCATGGCGGTAACGCTCACCACCGCCTTAAGCATGGTTACTCTACCTTTTTGGTACCGCATCATTACTACAACGTAAGTACATTTATGAATCCGACCCTAGAAATTTTCTCGCAAGGCGAAGAGATCGTCACCGGACAAACTGTCGATACCAATGCGGCCTGGCTTTCTCAAGCCTGCGTAAATATGGGCTTTACAGTTTCCAGACATACCGCCGTCGGCGACCGACTCGATGAACTCATAACGCTCTTAAAAGAAATCTCGTCTCGCGCCGATTGCTGTATCTGTACCGGGGGGCTGGGCCCTACATCCGATGATTTAACCGCTCAAGCAGTCTCTTTGGCTTTCTCTATGCCCTTGCAATTCGACACGATAGCTTTCGAGCAGATTGCCGGCTTTTTTAAAAACAGAAGCAGAACCATGCCTGAAAGCAATCGAAAGCAAGCCTATCTTCCTAGCGGAGCCTTACGCATTGATAATCAATGGGGAACCGCCCCAGGATTTACCCTACAATACAATCGTTGTCGATTCGTCTTTTTACCTGGCGTTCCGTTCGAAATGCAACACCTATTCAATGAATTTGTTAAATGTTTTTTCGAACGGCACTACGCCCTTAACCCTAAGCAATTAGTCACTCTAAAAACTATCGGTATCGGCGAATCCGACATACAGACGGCCATCGCAGATATTACAATACCTCAGGAAATTCAACTCGGCTTTCGTGCCGGTCCGGATCATATCGAAACAAAATTACTCGCCCCCGCTCAATATCCTCGCCAGAAACTCGACCTATATATTGATACAATAAAAAGCCGTCTAGGTGATTTTATTTTCGGAATCGCTGACGATCGCAACCATTGCGATGATTTACCTAGCACGATCGATAAAATGATGCGGGACCAACAACGAACGGCGATTTTCATTGAAACCATAAGCCAGGGACTCATGGCAGCGAAATGCGCGATTGCCAATGAATGGCTTTTAGAAACCCATTACCAAAGAAACCCCGCACATTTCGCCGACCGATTTTCCGTCGCTATTGACGATATGGACTTGCCAAGCCAAGCGAAAATCATCGCGAATGCGGCAAAAGATCAAAGCGGCGCGGATCTTGCGCTCATACAGCTCTACCGCGAAAACAATGCAACCGACAACCCGGACGACCGCACCATTACGATTTACAACGCTTTGTTAAGCCCCGAAGGCTTGCGACATTCGACTCATACGATCGGCGGCTCCGTTAAACGAAAACAAAACCAAGCCGCGTTGCTGGCATTGGATTTATTACGACGCTATTTACAAAACACAAATTAATATCATGCCTTTAATTCGACTAACCAATGTTTCAATCGCCTACGGAACCCATGCATTGCTGAATAATGCCGATTTTCAACTGGACCCGGGGGAGCGCGTCGGACTTCTTGGCAGAAACGGCGAGGGAAAATCCACGTTAATGAAAATTATCGCAGGAAACATCCAACCCGATCACGGCGAAATCTGGCTTCAACCCGAATTGAAACTCGCCTGGTTAGAACAGGCTCCGGAATTGGTTGGCGAATCTACCATTTACGATGCCGTAGCCGCCGGACTGGGCGAATTAGGCCAATGGATAACCCGTTACCATGCTCTGTCTACACAGTTAGATAATGCTGACGACAAAACACTGCAGGAACTCGGCGATCTACAGCATAAACTGGAATCCAAAAACGGCTGGCATTTTCAACAACAAGTCGAATCTACGTTAAGCCGGCTCAATCTGCCGGGAGAACTCCCGGTTAAAAGCTTATCGGGCGGCTGGAAACGTCGAGTCGCCTTGGCGAGGGCTTTAGTCCTCGAACCTGAATTGCTGCTTTTAGACGAACCGACCAACCATCTGGATTTGGAGAGCATCACATGGCTGGAAGAGCAATTATTAAATTTTCAAGGGGCCGTTTTATTCGTGACTCATGATAGATTCTTTCTACAAAAATTGGCTACCCGTATTGTCGATCTCGATCGCGGCAATTTAACATCCTGGCAAGGCACCTATGACGACTACCTTCGCAGAAAGGCATCCTCACTGGAAGATGAAGCCAATCAAAATGCCGAATTCGACAAAAAACTGGCCCAAGAGGAGGTTTGGATTCGCCAAGGCGTAAAAGCGCGGCGTACCCGTAACGAAGGACGTGTTCGAGCACTCAAGAAATTACGCGACGAACGCGCGCAACGCCGCAATGTTCAAGGAACGACCAAATTATCTTTGGATCGCGGCGACACATCGGGTAAAAAAGTCATCGAAGCAACCGATCTTTGCAAAGCTTTCGACGGAAAACCGGTGGTAAAAGATTTTTCAACACTCATTCAACGCGGCGACAAAATCGGCTTGATCGGTCCCAATGGCGCAGGAAAATCGACACTGTTGAAACTTTTACTCAAGCAATTAGAACCGGACAGCGGCACCGTCGAACAAGGCACTCGCCTGCAAGTCGCCTACTTCGACCAACTGAGAGAACAACTCGATCCGGAAATGACTGTCGCCGATTCGATTGCCGACGGCAATGATTATGTCGAAATTGCCGGAAACAAACGCCATGTCATGTCATACCTCGGCGACTTTTTATTCGCGCCGGCGCGAGCACGCTCGCCGGTCAAAAGCCTGTCCGGCGGGGAAAAAAATCGCTTACTCCTTGCGCGATTGTTCACGAAACCGGCCAACCTGATCATCATGGACGAACCCACCAATGATCTGGATCTGGAAACCCTTGAGTTATTGGAAGAAAAACTGGTCGATTATGACGGCACTTTATTATTAGTCAGCCATGACCGGAGCTTCCTGGATAATGTCGTTACCAGTGTACTGGTTTTCGAAGGCGGCGGCGTCATAAGCGAGCATATCGGCGGCTATAGCGACTGGTTTGCAAACTATCAAAACACCAAAGCCGCCGACATTGCTGTCAAAAAAACCGAAAGCATTGAAAAAAAAACCAGCAATGACACGCCGAAAAAGAAAAAACTCTCTTATAAAGAACAAAAAGAATTAGATGAACTTCCGGACCTGATCGACCGTCTTGAATCTGAACAAACAGCCATTAATGAAAAAATCAATTCCCCTGATTTTTATAAAAGTGACCCTACTTTGATCGCCGATACCCTTGAGAAACTGAAAACCATTGATAAAGAGATGGAACACGCCTTTCAACGCTGGCATGATCTCGAAGCCATGACTCATTAAATATTAAAATTCATTGCATCAAAAGCAATACTACCTTATCATTGCCTGTTTCCATTCGCTGATGGATTAAATACCGGAGAGATGGCCGAGTGGTCGAAGGCGCACGCCTGGAAAGTGTGTATACGGCAACGTATCGAGGGTTCGAATCCCTCTCTCTCCGCCACCGACTCTAGCCTTATTACAATTCACTTCACGGTATATTCGATATGGTTGGCGGATACTGGAACATCTATTACACCCACCCGATTTGATGAGATACAGGGCCGATTGATCCGCCCTTACTTTTTTAGCCCCTTCTATAGCCAATGTCCTCGCAGGTACAAGATGTACAGTGGACCAGCAAGCGGGACGCATCGTCCTAGAATAAAGCATTTTAGATTAAAAAAATAAGACCTTCATTTAACAGCTTACTTTGCGCTTGCATTGAACTTTCGCTCACCCAAGAGGCTTGCAAGAATGTTTAGGTAATTTTCTGAAATATACCTTTAGCATTTCAAATTTCGGCAGTACCTAAGGAGGTGCCGGCATGGATGCGAATCTCACCATACTGGCTTCGATGCTGATCGGCCTAGTACCGATACCTGTTAAGTCCCACCATATTCAAGACTATCATTATAAGCAAGTCATTAACTATTGACTCAAGCATCACGGCTGATACATATACAATGGCTGCTAGGTGTTATTACAATACTGTCGTCGATCGACCTACATCAACCGACTGACCTTGCCAAACGACTTAACAACAAAAGCCTCTTTTGAGCTAACAATCTAAAATTACAATACTTTTCAATTTAACAAATTGAGTTTCCTGCATCCTGAATTCTGTTAGAATCTCATTTGTGTTCACAACCCCATACTACACAAATAACAACAATGAAAAATTTTAAATTCTTGTTTATTATCATCGGCTTCATCGGACTTATATTATTTCAGCGCGAAGCCATCATGCCATTTGTGCATAAAGTAGCCAGCTCCGATCTTTTTCTCGTTGACTCAGAAGATATCGGTGATCTAGAAAGTATTTCCAATGAAATGACCGACCTGGCATTTACCTTCTGTAACAACTACATCAAGGAAGAGCTTGATAATAAGTATTCGGTATTCTTTTCGGCACAGCCGCTTAACGCATGGGGTATCGGCAACCACCAATACGTCATTAACGCAGAGGTTGAAATAGCAGGCCCCGAAACGGCAAGCATCACTCGAAGATATGCCTGCCGGATTAAATACAAAAAAGGCGATGATAAATCGGGCATTTTGAATACTGACAATTGGTCGGTTGACGGATTATCCGGCATTGACGAGTTATAAACCGATTAGCCTAGAAAAAACCATCCCTCGCCCGAAAGATTTGCTGGAATGTTTAGGTAATTTCTTGAAATCCTTCACGGACTTCATGCGTTTCATGGTTAAACAGCCGAATTTTGTATTAGCGCCTTCTAGAACCCTATTCGCTGCAAAAAAATGCCCTTTTAATAAAGGGCATTTTTTAAGACTATGTTCGCGTTAATAATTGATACCCATTTGAACTCAAAGTCAGCAGAAACCAAAGGATATAGCTCTAAATAACTTGCTTTTTTCAATATTGAACGGGTAATACGGTACGATTACTCGCCTGATAGGACGCCGTAAATACGTCCATGTAGGCTTGACGGCGGCTTTCCCTGCCGCCGACGACACCTGTCAATCGAGCAACCGTACCCTCCTTTCAACAATTCGCTCAATATTGAAAAGCAATCATTGACTATTTCCTAAATGGTTTATTTAGCAGGAAAGATAACCGTTTCAACTTCTAACGCGAACATAGCTTTTTAAGGTGACTTTAAATCATGCCTATTGCACGTCAAATTTCGGCATTGACACATGCGACATCGGGGCAACTCTCTTAGACTTGCCGACCCTCGCCTACATTATAGTCATAATTTAGCTAAGGAGCATGCGCACTAAAGACCTGCTTGCGGCCTTCCTTATCGAACGCAATGACTTTATAGGCGTCTTTGCGATCGCCCATTTCCATACCGGGCGTCCCGACAGGCATCCCCGGCACAGCAATACCTAAAACATCGGCCTTTAAACTCAAGAGTTTTTCGATATCTTCGACAGGCACATGACCTTCGATCACATAATCGCCCACTATTGCCGTATGACAGGAAGCCAGTTCGCTGGGAACCCCATATTTACGCTTAACCGAGTCCACATCGTGAACAACATTATCAATCACATTAAAGTTATTATCCTTAAGATGTTTGACCCATTTTCCACAACATCCACATGAAGGGCTTCGATAAACCACAACATCCTTGGCCACTCCAATCTCGGCCAAGGCTAAGCGACCGGCAAAAACCAAAGACACCATCATCATTATCGTTAATATTTTTTTCATTCATTACTCCTATGGAATCGACATGAATTCATTTTATAGTTAAAGCATCACCGGGCCCTTGACTATACCTATCGCAGATCAAAATTCGGCACCGAAGACCCTATCGGGCGAGTGACAGCCCCTCCGCCACGCCTCGCACTGTCATTTACCGGGGCGGTGACCAGACTTCATGATCGTTACTGTGAAATTGCACGATGACCGGAGAACTCGACCGATAGGTGTCGAAATTCGATTAACAAAGATTATCTTTTTTTGCTAATGGTGAAGCGGCTCGCCCGTCATCGTCGCAATGATATTTCTAGCACCGGCATTTTCTCTATGTTCACATAAATAAACACCTTGCCATGTTCCCAACAACAACCGCCCCGAACCCACCGGTATTGTCAACTGACAGCCGATCATAATGTTTTTTATATGCGCTGGCATATCATCACTTCCTTCGAGCGTATGTTGATAATATGGTTCATTTTCCGGGACCGTTTTGGAAAAATAAGCCTCCATATCTATTCTGACATCGGGGTCGGCATTTTCATTAATCCCCAAAGACGCCGAGGTATGCTGGATAAATAGATGTAGTAACCCGCACTTGATCGCACCTATCTCGGGTAAACCTTGACGGATTTCAGGGGTGATTAAATGAAAGCCGCGTTTTTTTGAACTTATTTTAATTTGCTTTTGGATCCACATGACTTGTTTACTCGCTCGGCATTAATTTTTAATAGCCCCTAATCCAACTTAGCGCGATTTTTTCGGCATAGCCTGCCATGTTCCCAGCAATTCAGCTATCTTTTCCGCCGGAACCGGTCGACTGAATAAATATCCTTGTAAACGCTCGCAATCTTGGGCACACAAAAAGTCCATTTGCTCGGAATTTTCCACGCCTTCGGCGACGCTACTCAACTGCATGTTGCGCGCAAGATTAATGACCGCCGAAGCGATTGAGGCATCCACCGAATCGCGAGGCAGATTCAATACGAAATCATGACTGATTTTTAGGGTATCGATCGGAAAATGTTTTAAATACCCCAGAGATGAAACCCCCGTCCCGAAATCGTCGATTGCCACCTTGACGCCCATCCGCTTTAACTTGTGTAGAATTTCAATTGCTGAATCGACGCTCTCCATGACCATGCTTTCGGTCAATTCCAACTCTAACAACTCAGGTGGTAAGCTAAGCTCTTGTAAAATTTGCGCGATTTTTTCCACTAAATCGACTTGATGAAACTGTCTTGCTGATAAATTAACCGCCATCGTCATGGCCGCATAACCGGCATCGAGCCATTCTTTCATTTGGCGGCAAGCGGTTTCTATAACCCATTCGCCAACCGGAACGATCAAACCTGTCTCTTCCAGCAAAGGAATGAATTCTCCTGGAGAAACCAAACCAAGCTCTGGACTTTGCCAACGAATCAACGCCTCGACACCGGTCACGACGCCGGTTTGGACATCAATCTGAGGTTGATAATACAGTCTGAACTCCTCCCTTTCCAACGCTCTTCGTAAATTCGTTTCGAGCATTAACCGCTCATATGCTGCGGCATTCATATCCGCCGTATAATATTGATAGTTATTGCGGCCGTGCTTTTTCGCATGATACATCGCGACATCGGCCTGCTCCAAAAGTTTACTTCGATCGTTATTGAGCCCCGGATAAAACGTAATTCCGATACTCGTGGTGACAAAGACCTCATGTCCGCCCACGCAAAACACCGAAGACAAGGCTTGAATAATCTTTTGCGCCACATGCTCGACATCTTCTTCACGCGTCATGCTCGACAAAATAACCGCAAACTCATCGCCGCCCAAACGGGCAATCGTATCGGTTTCGCGCGCGCATCGACGTAGGCGCTCGGCAACCGCGACTAAAAGCTCGTCGCCAATCGGATGACCGAGCGTATCGTTGATTAATTTAAACCGATCCAAGTCCAGAAACATGACGGCAATCATGCTCTTTCCACGCTGCGCTTGCAGAATGCCTTGCGCCAACCGGTCTTGAAACAACAGCCGATTAGGCAGTCCGGTTAACGGACCGTGATGCGCCAGATAATTCAGTCTTTCTTCGGATAATTTAAGTTCGGTAATTTCAGTAAATACCGCGACATAATGTCCGATTTTATCATCCGCTATATTAGGTACCGCGCTAATATTAACCCAGGCAGGAAACACCTCTCCGCTTTTACGGCGATTCCATATTTCTCCGCGCCATTGCCCCGTTTTATTAAGAATATCCCATAATTGACGAAAAAAAGCCTTACTATGACGTTCCGACTCGAACATCGCAGGCGTGCAGCCGATTATTTCCTCGGTACCATAGCCTGTGATTTCGCAAAATGCCTCGTTGACGCTGATTATATTGGTTTTGGCATCTGTAATCATGATGCCTTCGAGCGTACTTTCGAATACCGTGGCCGCCAAACGAAGTTTTAATTCGGTCCGTTTACGTTCTATCGCATAATGCAGCGAACGGTGCAAAAGCCCGCTGCTCAATTCGCTCTTGACTAGATAATCTTGAGCCCCCGCCTGCGCCAAATCCATTACCAGGTCTCGATCGTCGATCCCGGTCAAGACAATGATCGGCAGACTCGGTGCAACTCGATTCAAGCGTCTAAAGGTTTCCTGGCCAAAAGCATCCGGCAACGACAAGTCGAGCAATGCGATATCGAATTCTCTAGTTTTCAGAGCCTCAAGCGCATCTCCTAGTCGCTTGAAATGAAATAAATCAATCGGATCGGAGCTATTTTCGCTCAATAATTCACGCAGCAATATCGCATCCGGCTTATGATCCTCAATTACTAATATTTTCATCTCAACGGATAGCTATTTTAGTCTTGCGGACTCAAAAAATCATGCCGAGCAATTAATGCGGTTGCCTCGTCAACCGGAAGAGGCTTGCTATAGAGATACCCTTGCACCTCATCGCAAGCAATTCGGCGAGCCCACTCGAGTTGCGCTTGGGTTTCAATACCTCCCGCCAAGCCTTTGATGCTGAATACGTGAGCAATTTCGATAGCGGCCTTGGCTATCGCCGTCTCAGCCGAATCAGTTGACGCCTGAGCAATCATCGTATAATCAATTTTAATGGCATGAATCGGAAAGCGCGTCAACGTTTTAAATGAAATCGATCCGCTACCGAAATGATCCAACGACAGTTTCACACCGGCTCGGCTTAATCGGTCCAGCAGGAGAACGGAACGCTCCTCTTCTTCCCATAGCGCATCTTCGTTAAAATCCAACTCAACCAAAGACGGATCCACACGTAGCTGATCGATAGCACCCAATACACCATCGGCAAAACTATTATGACGAAATTGTTTTGCCGATATATTAATCGACACCGTCAATGGCGGGAAATTTTGGTCTTGCCAAACTTTGCATTGTTCGCAGGCTTTCCGTATGACCCATTCCCCGACAGGAACGATCAAACCGGTATCTTCTAAATCCTGCATAAACGAGGACGGCGTCAAAACTCCCCGATCGGGATGGCGCCAGCGTAACAAAGCCTCCATGCCAATGATCTTTCCGCTATGAACGTCGACTTCCGGCTGATAATACAATTCGAACTCACCGTTTTCGAAGGCATGTTCAAGTTGACGAACCTTTTTTATCTCATGCTGAACCTTGGCAGTCATTGCCGCCGAATAAAAACAATACCGGCTAATTTTTTCACTGCTCGAGGCTTTGGCTTTGTACATTGCCGAATCGGCCGCCCCGATTAGCTTTTCCAATTCATCGCTATCATCGGGATAAGTTGCGATTCCTAAACTGGCGCGAACGGCCATCACGGAACCGCCAAACTTAAACGGCTCGACCAAAGCCTTTAAAATCTTATCGGCAATCAAAGCCGCTTCCTCTGCGTTATTCAAACCATTGAGGATAATCGTAAACTCATCACCACCCATTCTGGCTACGCAATCGCTAGCCCTTACACTACCGGATAAACGTTTCGCAACATTTTTGAGTAATTCGTCGCCGGCATGATGCCCCAAAGAATCATTGATTTTTTTAAAGTCGTTCAGATCGAGAAAGATCAATGCTAATGATTTTTTCGAACGCCTTGCCCCGATCACATCATGTTTCAACTTATCGTAAAACAACTTTCGATTCGCTAGCCCGGTCAATACATCGTAATGAGCCAAATACTGCAATTGTTCCATCAAGCGCTTTCGCTCGATCGCATAACAGATTGCCCGTCTCAGTAACATACCTGAAATACCATGCTTGACCAGAAAATCCTGTGCGCCCAATTGCACGGAGCGTATTGCCAGCAATTCATCTTCCTCGGCGCTGAGCACGACTATGGGAACCATGGGGGCTGCAGCATGCACTCGAATCAAGGTATCGATCCCGTTACCGTCGGGCAACCCTAAATCGAGCAATATCGCCATAATGCCGCCTTTCGCCAAAATAGGAAAAGCATCGCTTAGCTGCCCAACCCTAATCAATTCAAAAGGCTGCTGACGCTCATCATTCGACTCCAGCAATACCTGAACCAATTTGACATCGCCAGGGTTATCCTCGATCAGCAAGACTTTAGCGGCAACCTGGTTCATTATTATGCTATTTCGGAAGGCAACTTGACGATGGTCAACCAAAACGTTTCGATAGATTGCACCACCTTGATAAATTGCTCTAAATCCACCGGCTTGTTGACATAACAATTGACATGCAGATCATAGGTTCTCAAAACGTCCTGTTCGGCTTCGGAAGAGGTAATAATGACAACCGGAATTCGCTTTAGACTCGGGTCGGCTTTAATTTCTTCCAAAACTTCGCGCCCGTTTTTCTTGGGGAGATTAAGGTCGAGCAGAATAACATCGGGCCGAGGGGCTTCGGCATACCTTCCCCGCCGTCTCAAAAAAGCCATGGCTTCCTCGCCATCGCCGACCACGTTCAAATTGTTTTTGACTTTACTCTCGGTTAAAGCCTCTTTGGTCAAGCGTACATCGCCCGGATTATCCTCTACCAGTAAAAACTCCGCGGCACGGCCGATCTCTTCCAGACTCATTGACTCATTTCCTCGCTTTTGATTTTTGGTAATACCACAATAAAAGTAGCGCCCCGACCGGGCTCCGATTCGACGCTAAGCGTTCCTCCGTGGCGCTCGACGATCTTTTTGCAGATCGCAAGGCCGATTCCGGTTCCGGGATAATCTTCCTTCGTATGCAAGCGTTGAAAAATCACAAAAATACGCTCAAAAAATTCAGGCGCTATTCCGATTCCGTTATCGTTTAATTCGACTCGCCAAAAATCGTCCGAGCATGATGCCGAAATATGTATTTTCGGTGATGCTTCACTACGGAATTTAATCGCATTGGCGATCAAGTTTTGAAACAATTGAGTCAATTGGACAGTATCGCCCATGATGGTGGGCAGGGTTGGCCGAACAATTTCCGCGCCGCTTTCCTCGACAGCGAGCCGTAAATTATCTAAGGCTTTTTGCAACACGATTTCGAGACTCACCGCCTCGAACGGTTTTACACGCGTTCCGACTCTGGAATATGCCAACAAATCGTTGATCAGGGTTTGCATTCGTGTCGCGCCATCGACCGCATAATGAATAAACTCGTCGGCATCGGCATCCAGCTTACCCTCATATCGGCGCGCCAATAATTGCGTAAAACTGGCCACCATTCGCAACGGTTCTTGTAAGTCATGCGATGCAACATAGGCAAATTGCTCCAATTCTTTATTGGATCTTGCCAATTCCTCGGTACGATGCTGCAAGGCTTCTTGCGCTTCGCGATAGGCGCTAATATCGGAAAATTCGATGACAAAATGAGTCGCCTGATTATTATCATCCATCACTGCACTGACATTAACCCAGGCTGGAAACGATTTTCCGTCACGTTTTTGCAAATACGTTTCGCCTTGCCAAGGCGATCCGACTTTAATGCCCTGCCAGTAGTCGACAAACACGTTCCGCTCTTGCGGTGCCAATAAATTTGTCACCGACAAACGCAATAGTTCCTCATGCGAATAGCCCGCTATCGATGATACTTTAAGGTTCGCATGCAAAATGCGCCCCCGAGTATCGCTAATTAGCACACCCTCGACATTGCTTTCGAACACTTGAGCCATGAGTCTGAGCATATCGTGATCGGCCTGAAAATACGCATCGATCGCTAATTCGATATCAAACAAAATAACTTTAATAACGGCCAATAAGGTATCGAAGCAATCCGCGTCTTCTTTAAGCGGAGTGCTTTGCATTCGATCGAAAAGCCAAGCCAGGTAAAAATGATAAGCGCCAATATACCATTGCGGCTTTAAGCCGATTCGATGATGCGTTGCGCCGATTTGCACCCTATCCTTGGCATAATCGCGGTCGTATTTCCCTTCAATCAAACGTTGAAAGTAGGCTACTTGCTTGCTTTTCAGGCGTTCGACTTTCTCAGGATCCGATAAAAGCTTTCGCGTTTCCTCGAACTTTAACATCTGCACATAAAAGTCATCGAGAAAGTCCATGCGAACGTCTTTCAACCGGGCATGTAAGTTTTTTAGCAACTCGATATCGCGAGTCGATAATTGGATAAGCTCTAGACGATCGGAAAGCTCCTGATCGCCTAGCGCTCGTAATGAGCTTAAGTCGTCCATAAATGAATTAGATCAGCATTCTCATGGTTATTTCAAATGCCACTTTGTACATTTTTGGCGAGATAAAAACCAGCAATGATTGATATTTTTGGGCATTAGCACATGGAGGCGTCAGAGTATTCGACAAAGGCGTTGTCAGCAGGGATGCAGGCACAGCCCTTACAGGGACCTGTTCACCCATCACCTAAATTCCATAATCCATTGGCTATGTTTAACTATCTTAGATAATTTAAGTCTGGGTACACGGCGTCCTTGAACATAGGTTTTGGGCAAAGCCATGACGCGGGGCTATTTTTTTTTCGCATGCTTGACCAGTCTTTGCTTCTTCTTGACTTGACGATCGGTCAACTTATTCTTGATTCCGGCGAACGGATTGACCGGAGACTTGAATTCGAGACGGATCGGCGTCCCTTTAAGACCCAAACGGTCACGGAAATAATTCATCAAAAACCGTTTATACGATCCTGGTAAGGCATCGGTCTGCGTACCGTGTATCACTACAACCGGTGGATTTCTGCCGCCTTGATGCGCATATTTCAGCTTAATGCGTCTTCCATGAACTAGCGGTGGTTGGTGTGTAGTCACCGCATCCTTCAAAAAGTTGGTCAGCACCGGCGTCGACATGTCGATCATCGCCGCATCGTATAACTCATGCACGACATCGAACAATTTACCGACGCCACTTCCGTGCAAAGCGGAAATCGGATGCTTTTGCGCAAAATCGACGAAAGAGAGTTTAATGTCCATCTGGCGTTTGATCAGATCCTTTTGATCGACGCCCAAGCCGTCCCATTTATTCAAGCCGATAATCAATGCCCGCCCTGCTTCCAAGACTAGCCCCAACAAATGCGCATCCTGATCGGTCACGCCTTCGGCGGCATCGATCAAATAAATGACCACATTGGCTTTTTCGATCGCTTGCAATGATTTAATGACACTGAACTTTTCAACGGTTAGTGCAATCTTAGACCTCCGACGCATCCCGGCCGTATCGATCAGCGTAAATTTTTGACCGTTACGTTCAAACGGAATATAGATACTATCGCGAGTCGTACCCGGCTCATCGAAAACGACGACCCGTTCTTCTCCTAATAACCTATTGACCAGCGTCGACTTACCGACATTTGGCCGCCCGACGATTGCAATGCCGATTCCGGCATCGATCTCGGCTTCGTCCGCCTCTGCCATAGGCAACAATTCATCGACATGCGCCAATAACTCGAAAACGCCGCGTCCATGTGTCGCTGCGATTTTATAAGGCTCGCCAAGCGCCAGCCCATAAAAGTCCGCGACAGCCGCATTCGCGTCGACACCGTCGATTTTATTGACGACTAAGACAACCGGCTTATCGAGTTTTCTAAGATTTTCGGCAATGCTTTGATCGGAGGCATTGAGCCCTTCGCGCGCATCGACGATAAAAAAAACCACATCGGCCTCATCGAGCGCGACTTGCACTTGCTTTTTGGCAAAGCTGTCGATACCGTCCGCATCATCGGCAAGCCCGCCGGTATCGACGACCAGACAATCACGCTGACCGCGTTTGACTCGACCGTATTGCCGGTCGCGAGTCAACCCCGGATAATCGGCGACTAAAGCCTCGCGGCTTCTTGTTAAATAATTGAATAATGTCGATTTACCGACATTGGGGCGCCCTACTAGGGCAATCACAGGTAACATATTTATAATAACCGTGCCTTTAATGCGGCAAGAACGCCGTTTTTTGCATAGACATACAGCACGTCGTCAACGACGACCGGCTGCGCGTCGATCGCCGCATCGGTAATCCGAATGCGCCCCATCTGCCTGCCGTCGCTTTTAGACAACCAATGCAGATACCCTTCGAAATCGCCGACCACGACATAATTAGCGTAGGCTACCGGCGCCGTTAGCTTTCGTTGATGAAGATCGCTTTGCTTCCATAATGAAGCACCGTTACGTTGGTCGAGTTGCCATACATCGCTGCTGACATCGCTTATATAAAGATAACGCCAATCATGACTCATGCCGGTATAAGACGAAACATCGGCATTACGCCAAATAACATCGCCATTTTGCTCCAGTACCCCACTCGTTCCACCGCGATAACTGGCAATAAAAATCACGCCATCGGTTGCGACCGGGTCAACAACTAAATCTACCAGTCTTTCAATTTCGGTTCGTCCGCCCGGAATTGCAATACTGGTTTCCCAAATATGCTTACCGTCGGTTAGCCTCAACGACAATAATTTTCCGTTCGCAAACCCGCAGATGACATTTTCATTGAGCACGATTGGTGCGCCGATACCGCGTATACTCAATGCCGGGACGCTCAGCTCGTATTCCCAAAGCGTGGTGCCATCGGCTTCGTTCAAAGCCATCACTCTACCGTCCGTAGTTCTAACTATAACAATACCTTGCGACACAACCGGAACCGAAATCACTTCGCTCGACACCGGAACGGTCCAGCGCTCTGAGCCATTGCTCATGTTCAGCGCCACAACATTGCCGTCGCTAGTACCGAGCACGACGGTCGAATCGGAAACGCCTGGGCCGCCGGCAAACTTAGCCTCGGTATCGGCTTCCCAAATCTCTTCTCCGGTTTTCAAATCCAACGCCAAAGCCAGTCCTTTAGTATCGGCGGCAATGATTTTTCCGTCATGAACTGCCGGAATCAACTTTAAAAATTTCTCGCCGGCTCCCGACCCGACCGACTCTTTCCAGAGATACTCCACTTCAATTTCAGGCTCATACTGGGTAAGTTCGCTCGGCGGGTCGGTGTTGTCCTCACCACCTAAAAAATAATCGGTAATCCCGCTTAACGATTCCAGCGCGGTACAACCCACCATGCTCAAGACCAACAGAACGGCAAGTAATAGTCTCATTTATTGATTAACAATGATTTCAGCTTCGGTAATATCATCCAACTTAAATTGCAATAACGGTGATTTATGCCCGGTGCGCAATGCGGCTTGATAAGCCGTCCGCGCTTCTCCCAAGCGATCGAGCGCAACATACAAATCGCCCTTCAGCTCTTCATAAGCCCCGGAGAATCCGTCACTGTACTTGGCTTCGGCAATCATTTGTAAACCTTGTTCATACTCGCCCTTTGCCAGCAAAATACGAATCAAGCCGAGCCTTGCAACTTGAGCAATTTCGTCGCTGCCCTTTTTTGCAACGGCTTCGAGACTTTGTTGCGCAGCGGCTAAATCACCCTGCTGCACTTTGATTTTCGCATCGAATAGACCGGCGTAATCGTTGTAAGCAGTACCACCGAATTGGTCCTGTATCCGTTCGGCGATTTTTTCGGCAGACTCCAAATTACCTTCGTTTTGCGCATTCAATAATTGCGCATACAAAGCCGATGCTTGCAAAGCCTGGTTTTGCTTGTAATCCTGCCAGATATTCCAGCCGACGATAATCACAATACCGACAATTACGCCGGTAATCGTAGATCGTCCATTTTCTTTCCACCAACGCTTAAGGGCTTCGACCTGTTCTTCTTCTGTTTCGTATATTGCCATAAATACTCTATCGTGCTTTTGCTAAAAATTTAGTACGTTCCCAAGCTCTTGTTTGGGAATGCAGTACAAGAAGCTCCAGCTTCTCGAAAACGGTAAGCAAGAGCTTAACTAAAGGGTTTCCCAAACCAGAGAGCCTGTGAAAGCGCGTAGGATGCGGTAAACAACGTGCGCTGCATCGGCCGCGATCAATACGGTTCGCGCCTCACCGCATCTTGCAAGCCTCGTCAAGCAGAGCTTGAAGATAGGCATTCCCAAGCTGGAGCTTGGGAATGAGACAGCAGACCCGATCCATAAACTTTGTCTTATCCGATTTCAATTCCTGCCTTACCGGCGATTCAAAAACGACTTTTTAAAAATTCCAAAGCTTGCAGTAGCATCAGATTTTGCTGATCCTGATTCTGACGCAGCGCTTTAATACCCACTTCGCCACGCATCGCTTCATCGTCACCCATGATCAAAGCATATTCGGCGCCGCTTTTATCGGCTTTCTTGAATTGACTTTTAAAACTACCGCCGCCGCAATTAATTTGCAATTTTAATCCGGGCAACTCATTGCGAATAGTCTCGGCCCATTCCATGCTAATTCGCTCTGCTTGTTCGCCGACTCGAATCATATAAACGTCGACTACCGGTTTGATCGGCAAACTCGGCAAAGTTTCCATCAAAGCCAAAATACGCTCCATTCCCATCGCAAAACCGACCGCTTGATTGGCTTTTCCGCCCAGTTGCTCGATTAAGCCGTCATAACGACCGCCCGCGCAGATCGTGCCTTGCGCGCCTAATTCGGTCGTCACCCATTCGAAAACAGTCTTACTGTAATAATCGAGGCCTCGCACCAAACGAGTATTCAGGACAAAGTCGATACCCAATACCTTCAAAGTCTCGGTTAACGCCTTGAAATGCGCTTGACTGTCGCTGCCCAAAAAGTCGGTCAGTTCGGGCGCATTAGCGATCAACTCGCGCATCCCTTCATTCTTACTGTCAAGAATCCGTAGCGGATTCGTGTGCAAACGCCGGCGACTATCTTCGTCGAGTAATTCAAGATGCTCGCTGAAATAATCGATCAACTTCTCGCGGTATACCAACCTTTCCTCGATTGTACCGAGCGTATTGAGCTGTAATTCGACTTTATCGGCAATCCCTAAACGCTGCCAAAAACGATGGCTCAGTAGAATCAATTCCGCATCGATATCGGGCCCCGACATACCGTAAGCTTCGACGCCCAATTGGTAAAACTGGCGGTAACGGCCTTTCTGCGGACGTTCATGCCGAAACATCGGCCCGTAATACCATAATCGATGCATTTGATTATGCAATAAGCCATGCTCGAGCGAGGCTCTCAAACAACCTGCCGTGCCTTCGGGGCGTAGCGTCAACGAATCGCCGTTACGGTCATCGAAGGTATACATTTCTTTTTCGACGATATCGGTCACTTCACCGATCGAGCGCTTGAATAATTCGGTTTTTTCGACGATCGGCAGCCTTATTTCACTGTACCCGTAGGATCCTAATACTTCCGAAATTATCCGTTCGGCATACTGCCAAAACGGCGATTGATCCGGCAGAATGTCATGCATTCCGCGGATTGCCTGAATATTATTTGCCATGTTTTAATTTTTCTTGCGTTGAATAAATCCGCTGAGTCTCTTCCGCCAACGGAAATGATTCCATCAATTGACTTTTGTATCGCTCGGCGACCTCTCGATTGCCGAGCGCCCGTTCGGTTTGGTAGGCATACCACAGCGCTTCGGCAGTTTGCCGGGAAACACTACTATAGCGCTCATAAAAACCCTTTGCCGCCCAATAGTCGCCATTTTGATAGCTGAGCTTTTGCATCGCTTGAAGCGCCGGCGCATAATCGGGTTGCCGCTGTAAGGCCTGCCTCAGATAGGCTTCGCCTTTCGTAGACTTCTTTTGCGCCAATGCACAACGCCCTGCATTCGTGGCCGCAAGCCACTGGCGGTTATTCAAAGGACTACGCACCGCTTTATCCAAATAAGCCATGCCTTCCTCGTACTCGCCGCGTTCGCACAGAAAACGCCCGAAATTATTCAATACGCTCAAATCTTCGGCATTCAATTTCAAGGCATACTCGTAACTTTCCCGGGCCGACTCCTCTTCATTAAGCTTTTCATATAAAAATGCCAAGGCATTATATGCCTCGACATTTTTTGAATTTAAATCGATAGATCGCTCCAAATGCTGCTTAGCAATGGCCAGCTTATCCATGCTCATATAGCGAACCCCCAATTGCAACTGGGTATCGGCAGCTTCCACGTTGTCCGTTCGAGAATCGAACAAAGAACATGCAGCCATTGCAAGTAACACACTGAGTACCGAAATCAAGCGGCAAAATAGAGCTGTCCTATGCGGCACGTTCAGATCCCACCAACTGTAACTTTAAGTGACGGCGGCTTTTATCCTGAACTTTGCCGACCAACTGCCCGCAGGCGGCATCGATATCATCGCCGCGCGTCTTTCTGATCGTCGTGACCATGCCCGCATTATGCAAAACAGCGCGAAAACGATCGATCGCATCGCTACTCGAACAACGATAGGACGAATTCGGAAAAGGATTGAAAGGGATTAAATTGATTTTCGACGGCACGGTTTTCAAAAGCTTGACCATTGCCTTGGCATC
The DNA here is from genome assembly GCA_018830325.1 of Gammaproteobacteria bacterium. Taxonomy (GTDB): domain Bacteria; phylum Pseudomonadota; class Gammaproteobacteria; order Methylococcales; family Methylomonadaceae; genus Methylotuvimicrobium. The sequence goes on along the minus strand of JAHJSQ010000083.1, from coordinate 16,133 downwards.
CTGAACAGAATCATTAATGCCTTCGAGCATCACATATTCGAAAGTAATCCTACGACGCGGGGAACGAATAACATTGTCGCGGCAAGCCGCCAGTAATTCCTTTAACGGGTATTTCTTATTGATCGGCACTAATTCGTTACGAAGCTCGTCGGTCACGGCATGTAAAGACACCGCCAGACTAACATCGCAAACTTCGGTCAAACGGTACATCGCCGGTACGATGCCGGATGTACTGATCGTCACGCGCCGCTTCGACAAACCATAGGCGAAATCGTCCATCATCAGATTCATTGCGGCCACGACATTGTCGAAATTAAGCAAGGGCTCGCCCATGCCCATCATTACGACATTGGTGATTTTTTGCGCCGAACCCAAGCGCTTTTGCGCGGCGAACAACTGCCCGATAATCTCGGCCGTCGTCAGGTTTCGATTAAACCCTTGCTGGGCGGTCGAACAAAAGGTACACGCCAATGCGCAGCCGATTTGCGACGATACGCACAAGGTACCCCGTCCTTCTTCCGGTATAAATACCGTCTCGATCCGGTTTCCGCAAGAAGTCTCCAAGACCCATTTACATGTGCCGTCCGATGCGATTTGTTCGAGCACGATTTCGGGCGTATCGAGCGAGCATTGTTCGGCTAGCTGCGCGCGCAAGGCCTTACTCAGATTGCTCATTTGCGAAAAATCCTCGACGCCTTCCTGGTAAACCCATTTGAGCAACTGTGTCGCGCGAAAAGGCTTTTCGCCGATCTCGATAAAAAAGGCTTCTAGGCCCTTTCTGTCGAAATCGAGCAAATTGATTCTATTCAGTTTAGCGGGTGCGAGGGCAAAGTTCATTTTCTGTAAAAAAGAAAGCGATTTCTTGCTGAGCGGTTTCAGGCGCATCGGAACCGTGTACGGCATTAGCGTCGATGCTGTCGGCGAAATCGGCACGAATCGTTCCGGGCGCTGCTTCTTTAGGATTGGTCGCACCCATTAAATCGCGGTTTTTCGCAATCGCATCTTCGCCTTCCAAAACCTGCATCATGACAGGCCCCGTAATCATAAAATCGACCAAGTCTTTGAAGAAAGGACGTTCTTTATGAACGGCATAAAAACCTTCGGCCTGATCACGGGTCATGTGCAGCATTTTCGCGGCAATAATTTGCAAACCGTTTTTTTCGAAACGGCTGTAAATTTCGCCAATGACGTTTTTCGCGACTGCATCAGGCTTAATGATTGAAAAAGTACGTTCTATTGCCATTCTTAAATAACTCCAAATTGTATTAAAAAAAATTAAACTAACGAATTACATCCGATTGGTAATCATTCTATCGTTCCCACGCTCCAGCGTGGGAATGCATACCGATCTTGCCTCGGCTGACAAGGTATGGGTTCCCACGGAGGACCGTGGGAACCAGAAAAACGCAAACACAGCCTTTTCTATGCCAGGACCTATTCACTATTCACTGCTAACTGCTAAGGCAAATCATCGACATCGGTACCTTCCTTGACCGGCACCATCAAATCTTTTTGCGTGATACCTAACGCCAGTACGATCGGACTCGCAACATAGATGGAAGAATAAGTCCCTATCAAAATACCGACCAACAAAGCGACCGAAAAATTATGAATGATTTCGCCGCCTAGAACAGCCAATGCGATCAACACTAAAATCGTTGTGAACGAGGTCATCAGAGTTCGGCTCAAGGTTTCATTCAAGGAAGTATTCATCACTTCCTCGGAACCGACTTGCCTTAAAATCCTAAAATTGTCGCGAATTCGATCGAATACGACGATCGTATCGTTTAGCGAATAACCGATGACCGCTAAAACGGCAGCCAGTACCGTCAAGTCGAATTCAAGCCCGAACAGCGAAAAAAAGCCAAGCGTTATAATGACATCGTGAATCAAGGCCGCAACCGAGCCCAATGCAAATTTATATTCGAAACGCCACGCGATATAAATCAACACCCCGAACATCGAATACAGCATCGCCAAACCACCGTCTTCTGCCAATTCATCGCCGACTTGCGGTCCGACGAATTCGACACGGCGCAATTCGGCCGGTTCCGCCGTTTTTTTATTGATCGCAGCAACGACCCGCGCGCTGAGCTCGGCACTAGACACAGTCTCATCTGGCTTCAAGCGAATCAAGACATCCCTGGCGCTACCGAAATGCTGCACCATTGCGTCTCCAAACCCTTCATCGGCAAGCGCCGCGCGCATCACCGTCAAATCGGCCGCATCTTGATAAGCGACCTCTACTAGTGTACCGCCGGTAAAGTCGATGCCCATCTTTAAACCTTGAATCGCCAGCGACCCGATCGAAACCAGCAGCAGCAACGCGGAAATAATATAGGTCCACTGACGCTTTCCCAAAAAATCTATCGTTTTATTATTCATAATCAGTCTTCTTAAATCCGAAACGCGCCTAAATCGACAATTTCTCGACACGGCGACTGCCGTAAATCCAGTTAATCACCATCCGGGTACCTAAAATCGCCGTGAACATCGACGACAAAATACCGATCGATAGTGTCACCGCGAAACCTTTAACCGGCCCCGTGCCGAAACCGAACAAGACCAAGGCCACCAAAAGCGTTGTAATGTTGGCGTCGAAAATCGTCCCGAAGGCTTTTTCGTAACCGGCAAAGATACTCGATTGCGGCGTATTACCGTTTTTGATTTCTTCGCGAATGCGCTCGAAAATCAGCACGTTCGCATCGACAGCCATACCGATGGTCAGCACGATCCCGGCAATGCCCGGCATGGTCAGCGTGGCTTGCAACATCGACAAGATTGCAATGATAACGACCAGATTGAAACCTAGCGCCAGATTCGCGACCAGACCGAACACGCGGTAATAAGCCGCCATGAATAACAACACCAGAACAAAACCGACCATGACCGATCTCATGCCTTGGTCGATATTATCTTGACCGAGGCTCGGACCGACAGTGCGCTCTTCGACAATATCGACCGGCGCGGCCAAGGCGCCTGCTCTAAGCAATAAAGCCAAATTACGGGCTTCGGTCGTACTATCGAGACCGGTGGTTTGGAAACGCTTACTAAACGCATCGCGAATCGTCGCGACGCTGATCACTTTTTCAACCTTTTCCTTGGTCCGAACTTTTTCGCCGTTAACTTCACGCGTTTTGACTTTATATTCGACGAACACGACCGCCATCGGCCGGCCGATATTCTCGCTGGTCATCTTGCCCATTTTCTTCGCGCCGATACCGTTCAAGGTCACGAATACCGAAGGCGAACTGTTTTGATCCAAACCGGACGAAGCGTCGACGATCTGATCGCCGGTCACGATGATGCGTCTATCTAATAGAATCGGATTACCGTTTTTCTCGTAATAGATACGGCTGCCGACCGGCGGTCGTCCTTTCAATGCTTTTTGAACGTCATGTTCGACGTCGACCAAGCGATATTCCAATGTCGCCGTCGTACCTAGAATATCCTTGGCACGGGTCGTGTCCTGAATGCCGGGTAATTGCACGACGATACGGTTGTCGCCTTGCTGTTGGATGACCGGTTCGGCGACCCCGAGCTCGTTGACCCGGTTACGCAAGGTCGTGATATTTTGCGCCAGTGCGAATTTTTTGACTTCTTTTTGCTCGGCCTCGGTAATCCTGAGCCAAAGCTCGTTCTCGACATTCGGCCGTTCGATATTCAGTGTCGAAAAATCCTTGTCCAGCACCGCGACTGCGGAATTGGTGTCTTCTTCACTTCTCAATTTAACGCGGATATAGCCGGTCTCTTGCGACACAGACTGGTAACGGATTTTGGCATCGCGCAAGGCGGAACGAACGTCATCATTATAACGTTCTTCGGCTTGCTTAACCGCGGCATCCATATCGACTTCAAGCATAAAATGAACGCCGCCGCGCAAATCAAGACCTAGATACATAGGGCTTGCGCCAAGCGTCCGTAACCAACCGGGTGTTGCCGGCGCCAAGTTAAGCGCGACAGTAGCATCGTTCCCCAATTTATCCCTCAGTAAATCCGCAGATTTCAATTGGTCGTTGGTATCATTGAAACGAACCAAGATACTTCCATTACCGGTTTCAACTTCTTTAATGGTCATTCCGGCTTGCTTGACCAATTCTTCTATCTGCTGAACCTGGTCGGTCTCGACCGTACTGACATTCGAGAAGGACACCTGAACCGACGGATCGTCGCCGAAAAGATTGGGTAAGGCATAAATAAACCCAATCAAAAAGACGATCAGGATTAATAGATTTTTCCAGAGTGGGAAACGATTTTGCATTTTATTATTCCGACTTTAAACCCGCGATCAAACTTTCGGTTTTTTGGCGATCGCTTTATAGGTGCCTTTCGGCATTAAACTGCCAATGGCATGGCGTTGAACCTGAATGAAGACATTCTCGCTGATTTCAAGCTTGACAAAATTATCGTCTAAATCCGCGACCTTACCCAAAATGCCGCCATTCGTCACGACTTCGACGCCTTTAGTCAACGAGTCGATCATCTGCTTGTGTTCCTTGCTGCGCTTAGATTGCGGCCGCAGAAACAAAAAATAGAAAAACACCAGAATTCCTAGCGGAAACAGCAATCCTTCAAAACCGGGTTGCTGAGCCGCCGGCGCGGCTTGCGCCATGGCATCGGAAATTAAGAAACTCATTGTTATCCTCTTTTATAGTAGTTGTTATACAAAAAGGCCGCCATTATGCCACATCGGGAACGTTTTTACCTCGTTGTTGATAAAACTGCTTGACATAATCATCCAAGCTCCGAGTTTCGATCGCCTGCCGAAGTTCCTGCATCAATTGCAAATAATAATAAAGATTATGAATCGTATTGAGCCGCGAACCGAGCATTTCGCCGCATTTGTCCAAATGCCTAAGGTAAGAACGCGAATAATGCCGACAGGTATAACAGCCGCAATTTTCATCGAGCGGCCCGGTATCGAATTGATAACGACTGTTGCGGATTTTAATGACGCCGCTGCGCGTAAACAAATGTCCGTTGCGCGCGTTGCGGGTCGGCATCACGCAATCGAACATATCGACGCCGCGCCGGACCGCCTCGACCAAATCTTCGGGCGTACCGACGCCCATTAAATAACGCGGTTTATCGGATGGCATCATCGGCTGCACGGCATCGAGCATCGCCAGCATTTCTTCTTTCGGTTCGCCGACCGACAAACCGCCGATCGCATAACCGTCGAAACCGATATCGACCAAGCCGGCCAACGATTCTCGTCTTAAGTGTTCATACATGCCGCCCTGCACGATACCGAACAAGGCCGAAGGATTCTCGCCATGCGCCTTCTTGCTGCGCTCGGCCCAGCGCAAAGACAGGCGCATCGAATCGGCGGCCTGGTCGACCGAGGCAGGATAAGGCGTGCATTCGTCGAAAATCATCACGATATCCGAGCCTAAATGCCGTTGCACCGCCATCGATTCTTCCGGCCCCATGAAAATCGAGCTGCCGTTGATCGGCGATTTGAAGGTCACGCCCTGCTCGGTGATCTTGCGCAATGCGCCGAGACTGAACACCTGAAAGCCGCCGGAATCGGTCAAAATCGGTTTATCCCAATGCATGAAATCGTGCAAATCGCCGTGCGCGTTCATGACCTCGATTCCCGGCCTCAACATCAAATGAAAGGTATTGCCGAGAATGATTTGCGCGCCGACGTCATTCAATTCCTCCGGCGTCATCGCCTTGACCGAACCGTAAGTGCCGACCGGCATGAAAACCGGCGTCTCGACGACGCCGCACGCGAAAGTCAGGCGGCCGCGCCGCGCAAGCCCATCGGTATTGAGTAAATCGAATTGCATATCAAAAATGAGAAGCCGAGCGAAGTTCCGGCAGATTCAGCCTAAAAGCGCGCTATTATATCGGAGTGTCCAATTTTCTGTCAGATATTAGCCACGGCAAAACGTTCGACTACCACCGCTTACTTCATCAACCGAGCAACAGCCGCTCGGCGCTATCCAAGTTGCCGGGCGCTCCGAACAACACGACGACATCGCCCTCGGCGATGACCACATCAAGCGGGTTCTCCTCTCTGTTGCCTTGCCGGACCAGCGACGAAATCGTCACGTCGTCGAAAACGAACTCGGACAGTTTTTTACCGACCCCCTTGCTCCCCGCTACGATTAAAATAGACCGTAAACCGTCTGCTGTCAGAGTATCCGGAGTATCCAAAGACGCATCCTCGCCGGGATACAATTCGCGCAGCAGCCGGTATCGGCCGGCCCGCTGCTGTTGCATGCGGCGCACGACACGATTAAACGGTACATTCAGCAATAACAAGGCATGAGACGCGATCATCAACCCGGCTTCGAGCACCTCCGGCACAACTTCGGTCGCGCCGGCCTGCCGCAATTCATCAACATGAACCTCGTCACGCGTTCGCACCATGACAGGCAAATCCGGACGCAATGTACGAACATGATGCAGAATCTTTTTCGCCAACAACACATCGTCGTAACTGATCACGAGCAATTTGGCGCTATCGACGCCCAAGGCCTCCAGAATGTCCCGCTCCGACGAGTCGCCGTAATAGACCGGCTCACCGGCGACATGAGCCTCTTTGATACGCGTTGAATCGAGATCGACCGCAACATAAGGTATTTTTTCTTCTTCGAGAAAATGACCGACACTCTGTCCGATACGACCGTAGCCGCAAATGATCGCATGATCGTGCAAATGTTGCGTCGCCTCTGAACTGACTGGAAAAGTTTCGGGATCATTTTGACGCCTTATCGACCTTCGTACCAACAAGCCGGCCAGAACATGGTTGTATCGAATCAAAAATGGCGCCGCGATCATCGAAAACAACACCGAAGTAAAGACGATCTGTGAATATTCATTGGCAATGGCATTCACATCGAGCGCGATCGCGAGCAACGCAAAACCGAACTCTCCGCCGACCGCGAGCAAGAACCCGGTACGCCATGCGGTCAGACCGTCGAGCCCCGACCAACGCACGATCAACGTCACCAACAGCGTTTTCGACACCAGCATCGCGACGGCGCCTAACGACGCCCATTGCCAATTCTGAGGAATCGCGGCAGGATCGAACAGCATGCCGATGCTTACGAAGAACAAACCGATCAAGACATCGCGAAACGGCCTGATCGTCGATTCAACCTGATGGCGAAACTCGGTCTCACCGAGCATCATGCCGACCAGAAACGCACCGAACGCCATCGACAAACCCAGCTGGCTGGTCGTCCACGACGCCAACAGCGATACGAATAGCACCGTCAGCGTGAACAGCTCGGTGGAACGCCTGGCCGCGACGCAATGAAACAACGGGCGAAGCAACCATCTGCCCAGTATGAAAACCAGCAAAAACGCGACAATAGCCTTGGCCATTGCCCAGCCAAGCGATTCGAACAACACGCCGGCATCATCATCGAGCACGCCGAGCACCGGAATGACAACAATCAAAGGCACGGCGGTCACGTCTTGAAACACCGACATCGCGACACCCAATCGGCCGTGCCGGCTATTTTCCTCGCCCTGCTCGGCGAGTTGTTTGCTGATGATCGTCGTCGACGATTGCGCAAACACCGCGCCGATCACGAACGAAGTCGCCGGCGGCAAGCCGAGCAGCCAACAGCCCGTCCCGATCAACACCGTTGTCAACACAACTTGCCCGGTGCCGAGGCTCAACACTTGGCCTCGCAACGCATGAATCTGCGGCAACGAAAAACTCAGCCCGATCGTGAACAACAAAAACACGATGCCGAATTCGGCGACTTCCCGAATCTGTTGAACGTCGATGACCGGCCCCGGCGTATGCGCGCCGAACAGCACGCCGACTATCAGATAGCCGAGACTTGAAGGAATGTGCAGTTTCTGAAACAGGATGACGGCGGCCACGGACGTGCCGAGCATCAATAATATCTGCACAAATACTTGTTCTATCATGGGTCGGTGCGCTTGTTTTCGAATAAAATGTTAAATAACTCAAAGCAACGGCAGTCGCTCATACGAACGGCTTCTTTTTTTCCAGTTCTTTGACATGCTCGCTGAGCCCTAAGGCCTTGTCGACATCGAGCTGAATCGCGATGCCGGTGCCGAGACTTTCATCGAGATTACCGGCTTCGGTAACCGCCTCCAAAATACGTTCGGCCCGCCTCGCCTCGGCCAGTATCAGCACGACCGCGCGCGGGCTCAATATTTCGAAACCCAAAATACCGACGACTTTTTCGAGACCTTGCCCACGAGCCTTGCTGATGATCGTCGCGCCGGTCGCACCGGCGTTTCTCGACGCGTCCATAACGTCTTCAACCTTGTCCTCATCGACAAAGACCATAATCAATTTAAATAACATAAAACCTCCTTTTTTCTTACTGTGAAAATTCGTAGATTTAGACTAGGCTGTCGAAAAAAGCCGCTTTTAGCTAATTGCCGTGTCCCCGCTTTTTAAACTCAAAATATTTTTGAAAAGGCGTCCGATGCGCACCCAACGGGGTTCAAGCTGTCTTGGAATTTGTGTAATTATTCACATCCCGCTATCGTTCCCACGCTCCGGCGTGGGAATGCAGCCCGAGACGCTCTAGCGTCTCGTACCGCTGGAGCGGTACTCAAGCATTCCCACGCAGAGCATGGGAACGATAATAGCCGGGGGGACTGAAGAGTTACGAATTTACTGATGATCATAGCCTATAAAGTCCTAGTTATTTTCTCAGAATCCATAAAGCAGTCATTCTATCCGACAGGACAATCGATAAATTTCGACACCCTAGATTTAGACTCTTTATCTAATTTTCGAAATACAAAAACTCAGCAACGAAAATGCCGGCTTCGAAGAGGGTGCGGTTGCTCGATCGACAGGCGTCGGCGGCAGGGACAACCGCCGTCAAGCCTACAGGGACGTATTCACCCAGCACCTAAATTCCTAGCTCGTTGGCTATGGTTAACTACCACTGATAATTTAGGTGCTGGGTTCACGGCGCCCTGTCGGGCGAGTGGCCTCGCCCTCCACCAACGCCACGCGCTTCCATTTGCCGGGGTGATAATAGCATCTTCATGTAAGTTAGGTGATCACAATTTTCGAAGGCTGAACGCTGGGCGATCCTACCACTCGCTCATCCGAATGTCGATCCGTTCCATCCCCATAATTCGGCCGGGCAATTACTGAATTCGATATAGACGCGATCGGGCGGTATCGACAATTCCTTCTCCAACAAGCGGCTCAATGACGCCGACAACGAACGCGCCTGAGCGCCGCTCAAGCCGATACTCTTACATTCGAGATAAGCCAAGGGCTTATCGCTGCCGCCAAACAACATCGGCTTGCCGGAAGCCAGCTCAACCATGACATAGCGCTCCGGCTTACCGGTCTCTTTGGCCATCAGTTGCGATATTTCAGTCATTAAAGGCGAAGATTTTTCATCGTCAATAGGCGTATTGGTATTGAGTTTTAAATAAGGCATAACAAATTCCTCCTAACATTAATTATCGGCTCGAACCATCCATTAAGCAGCAATTTTTTCAATCATTGCCATTTCGTCTGCAGTGATTTCGAAATCATATACCGATAAGTCTTGTTTCATGTGCTCCGGATCGCTCGTGCCGGTCAACGGAATCATACCGAGCTGCAACGCGAAACGAAACACGGCCTGCGCCCTGGTGCAGCCATGACGCTTTATAACTTGATCCATGACAGGACGGTTCAATTCGGAAACGTTCGCCGTCAACAACGAAAAACCCTGGTAAACGATGCCGTGCTCAGTGCACAACCGGCGAACCTTGGCATCCCATTGCGTCCTCGCAAAGCATCGGTTTTGCACGAATGCCGGTTTGATCTCGGCAAATTCAATCAAGAGCCTTAACTGATCCTCGCCGATATTCGAAACGCCGATCAATCGAACCGAACCGGCTTTGCAGAGACTTTCCATCGCTCGCCATACCTCTCGATCCGCTTCGGCCAGACCTTGGCTTAGCGAAGGTCCATGCAAAATATAGGAATCCAGATAATCGGTGCCGAGGTGTTGCAGCGAATTGCTGAACGACTGCTCGACCTGCGTGGCGTAATCCGCACCGGGATCGTAAGGAAGCCGATGATCTTGACTCGCCGCAAAGGTAAACTTGCTTTGCAGAAAGAGCTCGCCGCGTTTAAGTCGGCCTTCCCCAAGCAACTTGCTTAACGCATGACCGACGCCCTCTTCGTAATAATGCCGCCGCTGATTCGCAGTATCGATGGCCCGAAAACCGGCTTCGATCGCAGCCAAAACCAATGTCTCGGTCCGCTCTTCCTTCCAGGCCGTCCCATAAAAGAAACTCGGGACTTCAATACCTTGAATCAAACGTACCGGACCCATTCGAATATCTTCACTCATACCTCGCCCCCGTTAAATTTTAAAAAACCATTTAATAACAGACCATACATTACCGAACGATAAAATAAGCTTTTATCCTAAAAAGAGCAGTTGAGAGTCTCAAACTACCGTTCGCCCTGAGCCCTTCGGCTGCGCCGGAATGTGCGACAAAGGCTTTGCCAGCATGGAGCTGGCATAGAGCCTACATGGATGTATTCACCCAGCACCTAAATTCCATAGCCCATTGGCTATGGTTAATTATCTTGGATAATTTAGGTGCTGGGTTCACGGCGTGCTTTGCTCCCCCCCGGTGCCGAATTTTCATCTACGATAGGTATATAAAATTGATTACCTTGATAATCAAAAACTCAACGAAACTCTTCGAATGGTCAGTCATAAATCGTTTCGATCCAACTAAATTGCCGATTCATTTAATTGTCATATTTCGGCTCGATAATAACCTGTCGCCCCTTTTACCCCAGTTAATAATGATGCTCAGTTTTAAAAAAGCCGCCTTGCCGATAGCGATGATTATTTTACAAAGTTGCTCTGGTACATTAACCCAAACCGAACCCCTAGAAAACAATCGAGGTTATTTCATCGATGCCTCGAATTGCTTCAAAACTTCGATGCACAAGGAGCGCATAAAAGTGCCGGCCGGGGGCGGTATGACCGAGGTTGAAATCCCCATATTTTACGATGCCGGCACCTTTACAAACTGCATGCGTTTTGCCGGACACAAAACGCCTAAGGTCGATTTAGAAGACTATTTAACGGTTTCGCGCCAGTGTTATTTGGAAGCGCGCGGCTTGTCGAATGCCGACGATGTCTACGCCGACTGCGTGCATCGAAGCAGAATCGGTGTCGAATTGCTGGAAGACGATGATTAACCAAAGCGTTTTTCCACTTTTGAAGAAATAGGACTATCTTTAAGCCTGAGTACGACTTTAATCCGGCTGAATAGCCTATATCGATCGCACACAGGAAAAACCATGCAACCAAACCACCATCCATTCGAATTTCACGGCAAAGCCGGCGAGTTTTTTAAAATTTGGATCGTCAATATCTTGCTTTCGATCATCACGCTGGGTATCTACTCGGCCTGGGCCAAAGTCAGAACGCGCCGTTATTTTTACAATAATACTTATCTAATGAACGCGCCGTTCGATTACTTGGCCGACCCGGTCAAGATCCTGAAAGGCCGTCTGCTGGTATTGGCTTTCGTGATCATTTATGTGGCGATTGCGGCGCTGTTCCCGGAAGCCGAGGCGGTTTTGATTCTGCTTTTCATTCCGGTTTTTCCATGGGTCATCATCAAGGCGCTCAAATTTAATTGGTACAATTCGGCCTACCGCAATATCCTTTTTCATTTCAACGCCGATTACCTTAAAGCGCTATGGGTATTCATCGGACTGCCTATTCTAATTGCTTTTACGTTCGGCTTAGCCTATCCCTATTTCGTGAAAGCCCGTAAACAATTCGTGATCGACAACAGCGCCTACGGCACCAGCCGCTTCGAAATAACGGCAACTACTAATCAATTTTATGCCGTTTACGGTAAGGCGTTGCTCATATTGTTGGCTACTCTGCTTACGGTCGCGGGATTTTCTTATGCCCTTTGGCAAGGAATAGGGCTGACTGACGGTTCTATAAATCCGGCCTTACCGGCAATTCTGCTTTTGCTGTTTTATCCCTTTTTGATGCTTGTCTATGGTTATGTGTATACCCAAATCACTAATCTTTCCATCAATCATACTTTCCTGCCTCACATACAATTCGAAAGCCGCCTGGAAACCGGCAAAATCTGCTGGCTTTATTTCACGAATGCGCTAGCCATCATCGTTTCATTGGGCTTGTTGATTCCTTGGGCAAAGATCAGAATGGCACGCTATCGCATCGCCTGTCTCTCATTGAATTCGACCGGCGATCTCGATCAGTTCATCTCCGCGGAAGCCGAACAAGCCGAAGGGATCGGCGAGGAAGTCGGCGACTTTTTAGATATCGACATCGGCTTGTGATCAGCGTCAAAGCTCTTTATTACGACGGCAAATCATCGGTGCAAACACCGGTCGAACTGGTTTTTTACGAATCCGGCAAGGTCTTGATCCGGAGCGATGCGTCGCAATGGGACAGCACAGTCGACCGGCTGTCGATCGCGGCGCGTCTCGGCAATACCCGGCGCAATATTTTCCTGTCGGACGGAAGCAAGATTGAAACCGACGATAATGAAGCGATCGACCGAGTGTGCCGCTATTTCAACAAAAACCGGCCGCAATCCCTATTACATTCTCTGGAAAAAAACCGAACCTACGTACTCGCGGCATTGCTACTGACTGCCGCGACTATTTGGGCCGGTATCGAATTCGGCGTGCCACTCGCCGCAAAGACTGTCGCAAACAGTTTACCCGCTCATGTCGAACACAAAATTGGCAAAGAAGCGTTGATCAAGCTCGATGACTGGCTATTCAGCGAGTCAACTATCGGCAAAGGCACCCAGGCGGAACTAAACCGGCAATTACAACAATTGACAGCTCACACCCTGCGCGAACACCTCTACCGTTTGCTGTTCAGAAACAGCACAAAAATGGGCGCTAATGCGTTGGCCATACCGGGCGGCGATATCATCCTGACCGACGATTTGCTGGACTTAGCCGAAAACAATGAACAAATCCTCGCAGTACTGGCGCATGAAATCGGCCACATCGAACACAAACACGGCTTACGATCCTTATTGCAAAACTCGTTGACCGCACTGTTCATGGCAGGATTGCTGGGCGACATCGCTTCGGTCACCTCCTTATCGGTTGCACTGCCAACCGTCTTAGTCGAAACTCGCTATTCGAGACAGTTCGAGTTGGAAGCCGACCGCTATGCCGTCGAATTACTCGACAAGCAAAACATCCCTATCGAACATTTCACCCGGATACTCACTCTACTCGAACAAAGCCATGGTTTGAATCCCGAGTTCGATTATCTGTCTAGTCACCCAGCGACAGACAAACGTATCGGAACGATTTACGATCGACGAAAGTAGTCTCTTAGGGTTTCGCGACAAACAACCTCCCGGACCTATGGGACTTATAGTCTAGGATTCGGTTACTCGCTTGACAGGACGCCGTGAATACGTCCGTGTAGGCTTGACGGCGGCTCCCTGCCGCCGACACCTGTCAATCGAGCAACCGAACCCTACATTAAATAGGGAAGTTCTTTAAGACTAAATCCTTAGCAAATCAATAAAGACAGCAATTGACCTTCAATCCGTTTAAGCGCCCAGCTAAGTCGACAGATTGATTGAGAAGACATACACTTTTGTCATTCTCACTCGTTGAAATCAATAGGACATAAAGATGAGTATTTTTTCCAAACTATCGGATATTAACTGCCCCGAATCGCTTGCTTGCGATGCCTCGGGAAAAAACCCATCATTCGAGGTCAGCTTTCGCGCCGACGGCAAAATCCCGTTTCCGCAAGTGATATTGCATGGCGAAGGCCGGCAAAAAATCATAAAGGATGATGCGATCAGCAGCCGGGCCGACGACAAAGACGGCTATATTTATACCGCAAAGATACCGGCCGGTTTATTTGCATCAAACCACATCAATATACAGATCGAAGGCTGCCGCCAAGCCGACTTGAGCCGGGCAAGCGGAGACGACTGGATCAAAGTCTATCGCGGCCTCCGTCTCGTCGCGCCGTCCCGTCCCGCACAAAAAATAGAGATGACAGGCGACGTCAAGGTGTACTTCGGTATTCACAAGCATATGCACCAACCTTATTATCGTGCGGCCGACCCCGATTATTGGGATGGCGAAAAAGACGAGATCTTCGGCTCTCGGGTCGGCAATTACACTGGCTTTTTGCCGGCCGCAGTCCGCCAATATGGCGAGGGCGACTTGCCGCATGCCGGACTATCGACCAGTTGGAGCGGTTCGCTGATCGAACAACTCGATCGCTGCGAGGCACAAGGCTTGTGCGGCGGCCGTTTCGCGGGTTGGAAAAACGAACTGCGCGGCATTGCCGGCTCTAAAACTGCTCTAGGCAATCCCCGCATGGCCTTTTCCGCGTTCGGCTACTTTCATCCGTTGATGGCGTTGATCCCGGCCCGCAACATCGTGCGCCACATACAATGGCATCAAGACGCGATACGCGCCCACTTCGGCGCTGAAGCCTCCAAAGTTTTGTTCCCACCGGAAACCGCCTTCCATATCCGCATGATTCCGGCCCTGAGGGAAGCCGGCATCGAAGCGGTCATCTACGATTCCATTCACCGCTATCGCGCTTGCCGCGACTATCCCTACGCCGGCATCAACGAAGGCATGCTGCCGCCCAACGTTTCGGAACAAGTCAACCCGCCGGTAGATGATTGGCTGCAACTGCACAACATCTGGGCCGGCTCGAAAATTTCCCCGAGCCTAATGCGGCCCGAATATATCGCCTACGAAGACCCTGACGGCAAGATTCATAAAATCATCGGCATTCCGGCCGAACGCTACATCGGCAACGAAGATGCCCGGGGCGGTTTCGGCGCCTTACAATATCCCGACGTGCTCGGCCAAGTCTACGATCAAATCGTTCACACCGGCAACTTCGATCCGAAACACCCGCCTTTTTTTCTGCTGCATTCCGACGGCGATAACCACGGCGGCGGTGCCGACAGCTATTATCATCACAACACCAGCCAATTGGTGCGCTGGCTGCATGAAGACCCGCGTTTCGAACTGACTACCAGCGAGGATTATTTGCAGCGTTTCCCTCCCGACCCGGCTCAGGCCGTGCATATCGAACCCGGCTCCTGGAGTGGGGCCGACAACGGCGACCCGCAATTCATGAAATGGTTCAGCCGTTACGACCTGCCCTATTCGCCAGACCTGAACTCGTGGGCCGTGCTCACGGCGCTACAAAACCTCGTGCATACGATCGAAGACAGCGCGCCGGAACATGCCGCGCTGCAAGAAGCCTCGCGCTTAATGCTTATGGCAGAGACCAGCTGTTACTGGTACTGGACCGGTCAGGATGTCTGGGATAAACAAGTCACCGAAGCGGCCAACAGAGGCTGGCAATTGCTGGGCGGCGCCGTTAAGAAGGTCGGTGACAGCACAGGACCGACCATTTTCGCCCCCTGGGTAACGCCGGAAAACCCGGGCGGCGATTGCTGGGGGCAGGGTTGCCTTAAAGCCGCGCCGAGACAAGCCACATTGCATACCTTCATCCACGATCTATCCGGCCTGAAGCGCACGACATTGGTGCTGCGCACCGGATCCGGCGAGAAACGCCTGGATCTCCACAATCACGGCCCATATCCAAGCCACACCAACGCCTCGGTATCGGCCGATTATTGCACCGCGTCCTTACCGGTCGGCGCAGGCGACGTACGTTATTTAATCGAAGCCGAAGATAACTGCGGCAATGTCTCGCGCAGCGCATTGGAGAGGATTTACTTGGCCTGAAATCGGTAGTAATACCCCATCCTATTGGGTGGTTCTTGCGTTTGTTCTTGCGTAGGATGGGTAGAGGCGGAAGCCGAAACCCATCGTTTTTCTCCCGCCGAACTTCCCTCTCCCGCCAGACAGGTTTTATAAACTCGTCCGTCACATTTTCCTGCCGTTTGCGGGAGACCAATGATGGGTTTCCGCTTCGCTCCTACCCATCACTGCCTTACTGGACGCTGGAGCATCCAGGCTGCGTTCTCACGCTGGAGCGCTCATCGTTATACATAAGTCAAAAATTACTGTTTTGCAATCTTAGCTAATGAGGCTTCGATACCATTTTTTGTCGCCCAACGTTCCCGACTTTCCCTCACCTAGCGTTAGGTGAGGGAAAGCCACTGATGTTCAATAT